>DASZNJ010000064.1:0-13274 GCA_035551575.1 Gemmatimonadaceae bacterium | reverse complement strand
CGGGGCTGATGCCCGCACGGCGATCTGGTCGCGCGCGACCGCGAACCTCGCGCCCGATGTGATCATCGTCGACGATGACCATGCGCTCACCGAGATGCTGCAGTTCGCGATGCGGTCGAGCGGGCTGACCAATCGCGCGTTCGACAACGGCCGGGCGGCGCTCGAGGCGATCCTTGCCATGCACACCCTCGGCCGCCGGCCGCTGGTGCTGCTCGACGTCGATCTTCCCGGGATCGACGGTTACACGCTGCACGAGCGGCTCCGCGTCGAACGGCCCGGCGCGTTCCAGGTGGTGTTCCTCACCGTCCACAGCGCCGAGGCGGAACAGATTCGCGCCCTCCGCGCGGGCGCGCTCGACTACATCGTAAAGCCGCTCAACCTTCGCATCCTGATGGCGAAGGTCCCGCTCTGGGTCGGGCGGATGCCGCCGTGAGCGCGATCGCCGTCCTGACGGTGATCTCGCTCGCGCAGGGGATCTTCCTGTGCTTCATCGTCGCGCTGCTGCTGATCAACCGGTCGCGGCTGTCATGGGGGCGCCGCGGGCGGACGAGCGCGGCATTGACGCTGTCGGAACCGGTCAAGCAGTGGCTGGTGGGGGAAGGCGATGCATCGGCGGTGGCTGCGGCGTTGCGGCGCGTCCCCGCCGACTTCGCGCTCGAACAGCTCGTTGGCGGCCTCGCGTCGCGCGTCGCCAGCGCCACGCGCGACGAGCTCGCGGTCGCGCTCCGGGACGAGCGCTGGGTGCAGCGGTCATTGCGCCGCTCCCGATCCCCAGTCTGGTGGCGGCGGCTGTCGGCGGCGCGGCTCCTCGCTGTGGTCGGGGGGGAGCGGGACCGGGCGATGCTCCGCGAGCTGCTCGCCGACCGCCACCCCGCGGTGCAGACCGCGGCGACGGCGTCGCTGCGCCGGCTCGCCGACGCGCAACTCGTCGAGTTCGTGCTCGACCAGCTTCCGGCACGCCCGATCGCGGTCCGCCGCTACCAGTTCGCCGAGCTGAAGGAGAGCTGGCGGCTGACGACGCCGCTGTTGCTCCGGCGCATCACCGCCAGCGCCGGGGCGGAGCACCTCGCGGTCTGGATCAGCCTCGCCGAGGAGATCGGTTCGGCCGAGCTGCTCGCGCGCGTCGTCACGCTGCACCAGCACCCGGCCCCGTCGGTGCGGATCGCCGCGGCCCGCGCGCTGAAGCGCTACTACCATCCTGACAGCGTCGCCGCGCTCGGCCGGCTCCTCGCGGACGACGACTGGCGCGTCCGCGGCCAGGCAGCCCGCGCGTTAGGCGCGCTCGGGGCGAGCGACGCAGTCGGCGCGCTCGGCAGGGCGGTCTTCGACGAGTCGTGGTGGGTCCGCTTCCGCGCCGGCCTCGCGCTCGCCCAGATCGGCGAGCCGGGGCGGCGGGTGCTGCGCGAGGTTCGTGACGCCGGCGACCCGTTCGCCGCCGACATGGCGAGGATGGTGAGCGGGCTCTCCGAAGGCGGGATCGTGGAACTCGCCGAAGGATGACGATGCTCCCATTCGCCGCGCTGGCGACCGCGCTCGAGTCGCTGCGCGGCGGGCTCGCGTCGGTGCTGGCGGCGACCGACGCGGCGATCCTCGTCTATTTCCTCGCGCTCAATTCCTTCTACGCACTCCTCCTCATCTGCGCGATACCCGAGCTCTGGGGACACTGGCAGGTCGCGGAGGACGAGCACCTGTCGCGCATCCTCGGCAGCGACGCACTTCCCCCGCTCACGATCCTGGTGCCGGCGTACAACGAGGAGCTGACGATCGTCGCCAGCCTGACGTCGTTCCTCACCCTCGAGTATCCGCGCCACGAGGTCGTGCTCGTGAACGACGGGTCGAAGGACAACATGCTCGACGTCCTCATCCGCGAGTTCGACCTCTACGAAATGCCGCCTGCATTCGTCGTCACGGTGCCGACGAAGCCGATTCGCGGCTACTACCGGTCGCGCCGCTACTCGAAGCTCCTCGTGCTCGACAAGGAGAACGGCGGAAAAGCAGACTCCCTCAACGCGGCGATGAACGCCGCCCGCTACCCGTACGTCCTGGCGTGCGACGCCGACACGCTCATCGAGCCCGACGCGCTGCTCCGCCTCGCTCGTCCCTTCCTGCTCGGGACCGCGGTTGCCGCGGTCGGGGGAACCATTCGCGTCGCCAACTCGTGCGTCATCGAGGACGGCCGGGTCGTCGACGTTCGCGTCGACCGACGCTGGCTTCCCGGGGTGCAGATCGTCGAATACCTGCGTGCCTTCCTCTTCGGGCGCCTCGGATGGAACCGCCTTGGAGGAAACCTCATCATCTCCGGGGCGTTCGGCCTTTTCCGCCGCCAGTACCTGCTCGCGATCGGCGGCTACCGCACCGGCAGCGTCGCCGAGGACATGGACCTCGTGATGCGGCTGCACCGGTACCTTCGCGAGCAGAAGCTTCCCGACCGGATGCCGTTCATCCCCGATCCGGTGGCGTGGACCGAAGTCCCATCGTCCGCGAAGATCCTCGGCCGCCAGCGGGAGCGCTGGCATCGCGGGCTGATCGAGACGCTGTTCGCGCATCGCGACCTCCTGTTCAACCCACGCTACGGCTCGGTCGGAATGGTCGCGATGCCGTTCTTCGTCTTCGGCGAGTTGCTGGCGCCGGTGATCGAGCTGGTGGGACTGATCGCCGCGGTGCTCGGGTCCGCGCTCGGTCTCGTGGACGCGCAGTTCGCGTGGCTCTTCCTCGTCGTCGCGCTGGGCTACGGCCTTCTGCTCTCCGTCTGGGCGCTGGTGCTCGAGGAGCTGACGTTCCGGCGGTACCCGCGGGTGTCCGACTTCCTCCGGCTCCTCTGCTATTCGGTCATGGAGTCGTTCGGCTACCGCCAGATGACCGTGTACTATCGCCTCAAGGCGTTCTGGAGCGTGCTGCGCCGCGAGCAGGGGTGGGGGGCGATGAAGCGCGAAGGGTTCGCGACCGCGGGTACGCCGCCGACGAAGACCGGCGCCTGAGCCCGCGGCGGCCGGCGTCGCGAAGCGCGCCCGCTCAGCCGGCGCGCCGCGCGGCGAGGACCGCGCCGAGGCGCATCACCAGCTCACGCTCGGAATCGCGCGACTTGACGAAGGCGTGGGTTCGCGAGAGCACGAGCCCGTCGAGTTCGGCGTCGCCGTATTCGCGCCCCGAGAACACGAGGACCGGGACAGTCGTGCCGTCGTGACGGCGCGTCAGCCGCTGGAGCAGGGCGGTGCCCCGCGGGTCGATCTCCGGGTCGACGATGGCCGCGTCGAGCAGGGTTCCCTCGCTGATGGCGAGCGCCTCGTCGATCGTCGCCGCGCAGATGATGTCGCCCAACGGCGCACAGAGCGCGACGAGGAGCTCGCGAACGCCGGCGTCGCACTCGGCGACCAGAATGGTGGGGCGGGACCTCCGCACCGGCGGATCCGCGGCGGCGGCGCCGCCGCCGGGGGCCCTCCGCGCGGCAGCCGGCGGCGCCGACCATGGGAGCGTCACGATGAACGTGGTCCCGCCCCCCGGCGTGGGCTCGAACCCGATGTCGCCGTGATGCATGAGGACGATCGACCGCGCGATCGCGAGCCCGAGACCGGTGCCGTTCTTGGCCTTGGCATCGGAGAGGTCGGCCTGCTGGAACTTGCCGAAAATCTTGTCGCGGAAGGCGGGCGGAATACCGGGTCCCTGGTCGCGAACCGTGATACGCACCGCATCCTCTCCCGTCTCGATGGCGAGCCTGACCGCGCTTCCCGCTGGAGAGAACTTGATCGCGTTGGACACGAGGTTGGTGAAGACCTGGACGAGGCGGTCGGAGTCGACCATCGCGACTACGGGGATCCCCGGCGCGAGCAGCAGCGAGACACCGGCTTCGGTCGCGTACCCCTCCAGCCCGGTGAGCGTCGTCCGGATGACCGAGCGCAGCTCGGTGGGGCCGACCTTCAGGGCGACATGGCCAGCCTCGATCTTCTCGACATCGAGGATGTCGTTGATGAGGCGGATCAGGCGGTCGGTGTTCTGGGAGGCGATGTTGAGCAGCCGCGTCGCCTTCGCGCCCAGTTCACCGTTGGCGGTCGCAAGCACGAGGCCGAGCGACCCGCGAATGGATGTCAGGGGAGTTCGAAGCTCGTGGGAGACCGTGGAGACGAAGTCCGTCTTCATCTGCTCGACCTGGCGCAGCTGCAGGATCTCACTGCGGGCGACCTGCTCCCGTTCGGAAACGGCGATGCTGAGCCGGTCGAGGGCGTTCGCGAGCTCGGCGCCTTCACGGAAGCCGTCGAGCGCTGCCGCCATCTCCGCCCTCTCGTAGCTCCCGTTGGCCAGCCCGGCCGCACCGCGAACCAGCGCGCGCAGGCATCGTGTCATCGACGCGTGCGCGGCGACGATGAGCAGCACGATCAGGAGGAGCAGGGCGATGCGGAGGCGACGCTCGGCGGCGCCGGCGGCGGTGAAGGCCGCGAACTCGCTGTCCAGCGCCTCGTCGACGGCAGCGTGAACGGCGGTGGTCAGCCGGCGATGCGCGGAGTCGAGGGCAGCCATCGCCCGGGGCGTCGGGCGGGTCGTCCAGTTCGCGAGCGCACGGGCGAAACGGTCGTGCGCCGCCGCGGGCCCGGGGTATGCGCGGAGAACCGGACCGATGGCCTCGCTCTCGCGCTCGAGATGACGGACCGCGCGCGCGCGCGCATCGGCCGTCGCCGGGCGCTGCACCCGGACGAGGTCGTCGCCCAGCTCCGCGGTCGCCAGCTCGGCGCCCCGCAGCGCCAGCGTGGATGCCGCAGCCTCGGCCACCGCGTCCGCGAGGACGTGTGCGCTCCACTCGATGGCCGACCACCAGACGATCACCACGGTCAGGGCGACCGTGGCGATCTGGAGGGCCAGCGAACGGGTCTTCCACCAGCTGGTGAACGGGACGATCAGTCTCATCGCGTCTCGCGCGGTACGGCGGTACCGCCGCCGTCGTCGGCGACGCTATCTTCCGGGGGGGCGTGCCCAGACCGAAGACGCCTCACCCCTTCGACACGTCACGGATGCCTAACTCTCGCCTGCAGCTCCTCCACGACGCCGGGCAATCGCTCTGGCTCGACTACATCGATCGCACGATGCTCGGCAACGGCGACCTTGCGCGGCGCATCCGCGAGGACGCGCTGACCGGGATGACCTCGAACCCGACGATCTTCGAGAAGGCGCTCGCCGAGGGCTCGGCGTACGACGAGCAGCTCGCGGCCGCGCCGCCGGGGCTCTCGCCATGGGAGCGCTTCGAGCTCGTCGAGACGACCGACGTCCGCACCGCCTGCGACATCTTCCGCTCCGTGTACGACGCGACCGGCGGCGGCGACGGCTACGTCTCGATCGAGGTCTCACCGGGCGCGGCGAACGACGCGGCGGCGACGGTCGACGAGGCGCACCGGCTCTGGCAGACCGTCGACCGGCCTAACGTCATGATCAAGGTTCCCGGCACCGCCGAGGGTGCGGAGGCCTGCCGCCGGCTGATCGCCGACGGGATCAACGTCAACGTCACGCTGCTGTTCGCGGTCGAGGCGCACGAGCGGATCATCGACGCCTACATCGCCGGGCTCGAGGAGCGGGCGAAGGCGGGGAAGCCGGTCGGCCGGGTCTCGTCGGTCGCCAGCTTCTTCGTCAGCCGGGTCGACAGCGAGATCGACAAGCGGATCGACGCGCTCGTCGCCGCCGATCCGGCGAAGGGCGCAACGTTAGGCGCGCTGAAGGGAAAGGCGGCGATCGCGAACGCCAAGCTCGCCTACGCGCTGTTCCAGAAGAAGTTCACCGGCGGCCGCTGGGACGCCCTCGCCGCCAAGGGCGCCCGCGTCCAGCGCCCGCTCTGGGCGAGCACGAGCACGAAGAACCCGGCGTACCGCGACGTCATGTACGTCGAGCAGCTGATCGGACCGCACACGGTGAACACGCTGCCCCCGGCGACGCTCGACGCCTTCCGCGACCACGGCGAGGTGAAGCGCACCGTCGACCGGGACGTCGACGCCGCGCGCAGGGTGATCGCCGACCTCGAGGCGGCGGGAATCTCCCTCGCCGAGGTGACGGCGAAGCTGCTCGAGGAGGGGATCGCCAGCTTCCAGAAGAGCTTCGACGGGCTGCTGGCCAATCTCGAGAAGCGGGCGTCCGTCGCGGCGCGTTAGGCAGTCGCGCAGTTCGGCCGTCAGCCATCAGCGTCGAGCGACGGCGTGAACCGCGGTCGCTGACAGCTATCGGCTGATGGCTAACGGCTAATGGCTGCCGTTCACGGGCAGGTGAGCTTCCGTGTCACGAGGTCCAGCGAGCACGCCGTCGAGCCGATGGTGAGCGACGCGGTTCGGGTGCCGTTGAAGACGATGACCACGTGGCGCGTGCCGCTGCGGTTGGTCGCCCCGGTGCCGTTGGGAGTCGTGGCGCTCACGGTCACGTCGTGAGTGATCGTCCCCGACTGCGGGAAGGGGAAGTCGGCGCGAGGCAGCTTGTAGACGACCTTGTCGATCACGTCCCGCGACTGGATTCGCGTCGTCCGTGCCACCTGATCGGTGTTCACGTGCGCGCTGTCCTCGCGCACCCCCTCGCCGCTCCAGCTGCGCTCCGTCTCGGACCCGGTCAACCCGGTCACCATCAGGTGCCGCGCGTGCTTGAGCCAGACGGTCCGATCGCTTCCAGTCACGGTTCCCGAGAGCCACGCCGCGAAGAAGAGCGAGTCGGTGGTGAGTGGGTCGTACGCCTGCTGGCTGATGCCGCCGCTGTAGATCGCCAGCCACCGCCCAAGCGTCAACCCATCCGGGGTCGTGATGCTGGGGCAAATGAAGGTCTGCGCGCCCGCGTTCCAGACACAGTTGGCGAACGCGGAGGCCGGGCTCATCGGGCTGGAGGTCAGCGGCAGCCCGACCAGTGCCTCCATTCCCGCCATCTCCGCCAGGTCGTGCCCCGTCGCATCGGCGGCGTCGGCGGCGACGTCGCGCGTGAGCATCGACTCCGTCACTCCGGCAACCGGGGCAGTCGAGTCCGCGCACGCGGCGGCGACGGCCACCAGCGCGGGGAGGAAGAGCCGCATCGAGATCCGGGGCATCATCGGTCGAGGTCTCCTGAATGACATGGGATTGCCAGCCTGTCGCCCGTGGGACGCCGGGGTGCCGCCAGCGTTAATATCCTTCGGGAGCGGTGTCCTGCAACGTGACCGCGCGCACGTCTTGCCCTGAAAAATCACTCCCGATACATATTCGCTTCCCGGCTGACCGCCACGCCGTTCCCAAAGCAACCGAATCCGTGCCGAACCGCCATACCCGCCGCACCAAGATCGTCTGCACCCTCGGCCCGGCGTCGAGCAGTCGCGAGCAGCTCCGTGGATTGATGGAGGCAGGGTTGAACGTGGCCCGCCTGAACTTCTCACATGGCACGCACGACCAGCACCTGACGCTGATCGAGACGGTGCGCGAGGTCGCGCGGGAAGCGAACTGCCCGGTCGCGATCCTCGGCGACCTGCAGGGGCCCCGCATCCGCGTCGGCGACCTCGAGACCCCGGTCACGCTGCGCGAGGGGAGCGACGTCGTCCTGGTCTACGAGGACGAGGCGAAGCCGGGCGACATACCGACCACCTACGCCGGGCTGGCTGGCGACGTCCACGTCGGCGACCGCATCCTCCTCGATGACGGGCTGCTCGAGCTGATGGTGCTCGACGTGACGAAGGGACGGGTCAGCTGCCGCGTCGTGCACGGGGGGGTGCTCAAGAGCCACAAGGGGATGAACCTTCCGGGGATCGACGTCAGCGCGCCGTCGATCACCGAGAAGGACGAGGCGGACATCAGGTTCGCGGTCCAGCATGGGCTCGAGTACCTCGCGCTCAGCTTCGTCCGCCGTGCCGAGGACATCGTCGCGCTGCGGAAGCTGGTCCCGCGCGACATGCTCATCGTGGCGAAGATCGAGCTCGATGTCGCGCTGCGGAACATCGACACGATCATGGACGCGACCGACGGGGTGATGGTCGCGCGCGGCGATCTCGGCGTCGAGCTCCCCTTCGAGGAAGTCCCGCTCGCGCAGAAGAAGATCATCCAGGTGGCGAACCGGCTCGGCAAGCCGGTGATCACCGCGACGCAGATGCTCGAGTCGATGGTGACGCACCCGCGCCCCACGCGCGCGGAGGCGAGCGACGTCGCGAACGCGATCCTCGACGGCACCGATGCGGTGATGCTCTCGGCGGAGACCGCGGCCGGCGCCTTCCCGCGCCTCGCGGTCGAGGCGATGAACCGGATCATCCGCGAAGTCGAGACGCACACGCGGCCGAGCGCGTCGCTGAGCCCCGAACACGCGATCGCCGACGAGATGAAGAAAGTGGGCGCGACGAAGACGGAGGACGCGATCGCCGCCGCGACCGCGGCCGCGGCGCGGATGATCGGCGCGCCGTGCGTCGTCGTCTTCACGAAGAGCGGCTTCACCGCGCGCATCGTCAGCTCCTTCCGCCCGAGCGTGCCGATCCTCACCCTCACCGACGTCGAGCGCACCTATCGCCAGCTGGCGCTGGTGTGGGGGGTCGTTCCCGAGCTGGTTCCGCACTGCGACACCTACGACGAGATGGTCCATCACGCGCTCGCCGGCGTGCGGCGCCGCGGTCTCGGCGCGAAGGGAGACCGGGTGATCGTGACCGCGGGCGTTCCCTTCGACACCCCCGGCGCGACGAACCTGATGAAGGTCGAGAAGGTCTGATGTGCGGCTGACCTTCCTCGGCACCGGCACCAGCTTCGGGGTGCCGCAGATCGGCTGCCACTGCGAGGTCTGCCGCTCACCCGATCCGCGCGACAAGCGAACGCGGGTGGGCGCCTGTGTCGAGACGCGCGGGGGGACGCGCATCCTCATCGACACCCCGCCCGAGCTGCGGCTGCAGCTCGTGGCGAACGGCATCGACCGCGTCGACGCGGTGCTCTACACGCACGACCACGCCGACCACCTCCACGGGATCGACGACCTCCGCGCGATCAGCGTCAGGCGCGAGGGCGCGCTCCCGATGTACGGCGCGCCCGACGCGCTCGAGCGGATCACGCGGAAGTTTCCCTACATCTTCGACGACAACATGCGCCCGGTGCAGGGCACGTCGAAGCCCGAGGGCAGGCTGTATCCGATCGAGGCGGGCGCCGCGACCACGATCGGCGACGTCGACGTCGTCCCCGCCGCGCTCCCGCACGGCCTGATCACCGTCTACGGCTATCGCATCGGCGCGCTCGCCTACATCACCGACGCGAAGGCCGTCCCGCCCGACGTCATCGCCCTGATGCGCGGCGCGAAGGTGCTCGTCGTCAACGCGCTCTTCCGCACCGAGCACCCGACGCACCTGAGCGTCCCCGAAGCCGTTCGCGTCGCGAAGGAGATCGGCGCCGAGCGCACGTTCCTGACACACCTCACGCACGACAACTTCCACGCCGACCTCGAAGCCGAGCTCCCGAGAGGGGTCGCGCCGGCGTTCGACGGGTTGACGGTGAGGGTCGAGTGAGTGGGGAGGGCACCGTGGCCGGGACGGCGGAACGGCGACTGCGTGCGAAACCGCGGAACGGCGCCACCGTGGCACCGAGGCAGCGAGGACTGCAGAACGGCGCCCCAGAGAGCCGGCGTCCCGAGCCTCGCCTTCGCGGCTGTTCCCTGTGGTTCGATTACCGTTGCAGTTGGTGAACTGCAATTGAACCACAGAAAATCGCCGCGCCATTCCGGGGCTCGCGATCGCATGCGAGCCACGAGTCACTGCAGGTACTGGCGGTGTGATCTCGCCCCGCTTGCCCAAAGCCGGTTCGGCCGCCGCGCGAACGGCTCAGCGCTGTGGGCTGTTCTCTGCGCACCCCCTGCGTCTCTGTGGCGCCGTTCCGCGGTCCTCCCCGCCGTTCTTCCGCAGTCCTCTACCTCCCGCCTAACGTTCCGATGCTGACGCTCGACTTCTCGAACATGATCGCCCGCCCGGGCGCGAAGGATGCGCCGGAAGGGGCCGCGATCTCCGAATCCGCCTGGAAGGACGCCGCGAAGCGCTTCGCCGACGCCGACGCGGCGCTCCGGCGCCAGTACGCGGAGGGGGTGCTCGGCTTTCTCGACCTCCCCGGCGACGCCGCGCTCGCCGCCCAGAGCACGCGGTTCGCCGCCGACGTCCGCAGCCGCTTCACCGACGTCGTCGTCCTCGGCATCGGCGGGTCGGCGCTCGGGCCGATCGCGCTGCGGACGGCGCTCCGGCCGTCGGGGTGGAACATGCTCGACGCCAACGCGCGCGGGGGAAACCCGCGGCTGCACGTGCTCGACAACGTCGATCCGGTCACGATCACCGCGCTGCTCGACCGGCTCGACCTCGCCCGGTCGCTGTTCGTCGTCACCTCGAAGTCGGGGGGGACGGCCGAGACGATGGCCCAGTACCTCGTCGTCCGGGGCCGGCTCGAGCAGGCGTTAGGCAGCGAGAAGGCGAAGGAGGCGATCGTCCTCGTCACCGACCCGGAGAAGGGGGCGCTCCGGGCGATCGCCCGCAGCGAGAAGATCCGGGTCCTCGACATCCCGCCCAAAGTCGGCGGGCGGTTCAGCGTCCTCACCCCGGTCGGGCTGCTCCCGGCGGCGCTGATCGGGATCGACGTCGGGGAGCTCCTCGCCGGTGCCGGGGACATGCGCCGGCGCTGCGACACGACCGAGCTCGCGAAGAACCCGGCCGGCGTCTTCGCGATGGCGCAGTTCCTCGCCGACACGACGTTAGGCAGGCACGTCGACGTCCTGATGCCGTACAGCGACGCCCTCCGCGACTTCGCCGCCTGGTTCGTCCAGCTCTGGGCCGAGTCGCTGGGGAAGGCGCGGCGCACGGATGGCGCGCACGTCGGCCCGACCCCGGTCGCCGCGCTCGGCGCGACCGACCAGCACGCGCAGGTCCAGCTGTTCATGGAGGGGCCGGCCGACAAGACCGTCACCTTCATCGCGGTGAAGGACGAGGGGATCGACGTCGCCATCCCGACCCGGCACCGGGACATTCCCGAGCTCGCGTACCTCGGCGGGCACCGGCTCGGCGAGCTGCTCGACATCGAGCGCCGCGCCACCGCCGGCGCCCTCGCCGCGCGCGGGCGGCCGAACATGACCATCACGCTCGACCGCGTCGACGCGTGGCACGTCGGGGGGTTGATCATGATGCTGGAGATCGCGACGATCTACGCCGGCGCCCTGTACGACGTGAACCCGCTCGACCAGCCGGGGGTGGAGCTCGGCAAGCAGTTCACCTATGCGATGCTCGGCCGGGCGGACGCGGAGCGGGCTCGGCAGGAATGGAATATGCTACCGCAGGCCGACCCGAGGTGGTCGGTGTAAGGGCCGCTGCGCTTGCCCGGCCGCCCCCGTCCGGCCACTTTGCAATAGCTCATTATCAACCGTCCGCGGTCCGGTGCGCGTGTCCCTCGCCACCGGGCGGGATTTCCGTTTGGAGAACGAATGCAGGCAAATCTCGACACGGTGGCGAGCGTCTTCGATGGCGACGTGCTCGTCGACGGCGGCCGCGTGACCGTCAAGCGTGAGGCGGCGCTCGCGTCGCCGAAGATGGACGAGCTGGTGCGGACCGCGGTGTTCGGCGATGCGGTCGCGAAGGACGACGCACGGTGGCTGATCTGGGAGCTCGGCCAGGCCGTCGGGGTGCGCCCGTCGTCGATCCACGCGCTCTACCTCGCCCGGGGGAAGGGGAAGTGCCACGGCTTCACCGTGCCGGCGATCAACGTCCGGGCGATGACGTACGACACCGCCCGCGCGATCTTCCGCACGGCGATGAGGATGGACGCCGGCGCCTTCATCTTCGAGATCGCGCGCTCGGAGATCGCCTACACCGACCAGCGTCCCGCCGAGTACGTCGCGGTCGTGCTCGCCGCCGCGCTGCGCGAGGGGTTCCGCGGGCCGGTGTTCATCCAGGGCGACCACTTCCAGGTCAACCACAAGAAGTTCGCGGTCGATCCGGTCACCGAGGTCAATGCGGTGAAGGCGCTGGTGACCGAGGCGGTCGCCGCCGGCTTCTACAACATCGACATCGACACCTCGACGCTCGTCGACCTCTCGAAGCAGAGTCTCGACGAGCAGCAGCGCCTCAACTACGAGGTCGCGATCGACATCCTCAAGCACGTCCGTGCCGCACAGCCGAACGGCGTCGACATCTCGTTAGGCGGCGAGATCGGCGAGGTCGGCACCGAGAACTCGACGGTCGAGGAGCTGCGCGCCTTCATGGACGGCTTCGAGCGGACGCGGAAGCGGCAGGCGCCCGGCGCCGAGGGGCTGAGCAAGATCAGCGTCCAGTCGGGGACGTCGCACGGCGGCACCGTCCTTCCCGACGGCACGATCGCCGACGTCAAGGTCGACTTCAACACGCTGGGCACGCTGTCGAAGGTCGCCCGCGAGGAGTACGGGCTGGCCGGCGCGGTGCAGCACGGGGCATCCACGCTCCCCGACAGCGCGTTCCACAAATTCCCCGCGATCGAGACCGCCGAGATCCACCTCGCGACGAACTTCCAGACGATGATGTTCGACAACATCCCGGGGGCGCTGCGCGACGAGATGTACGAGTGGCTCCGCGAGAACGCGAAGGACGAGCGGAAGCCGACCGACACCGACCAGCAGTTCTTCTACAAGTCGCGGAAGAAGGCGATCGGGCCGTTCAAGAAGCAGCTGTGGGCGCTGCCGGCGGAGGCGAAGCAGAAGCTGGCGAAGATGTACGACGAGAAGTTCAGCTTCCTCTTCGCCCAGCTCGCGGTCGGCGGCACCGCGAAGTACGTGAAGGAGTTCGTCCCGGAGCAGAAGATTCACCGCAAGCCGCCGCACGAGGCGGGACCGGGAGCGATTGCCGCGCCCGACGACGCGGACCTGAGCGACTGAGTGGAGGGGGGAAGGACCGTCGCGGCAGCGCGTGACGCGGCGAGGAGCCGCGACGGCGAGGTCGAGCGACACTGGCTGGCGACGCTGCAGCGGCTCACCAGCGGCGTCGCCCACGAGCTCCGCAACGCGCTCAATGGCGTCGCGGTCAACATCGAGGTGGTGCGCTCGCGCGCCGGGCGGGAGGGTCTCGCCGCCAGCGCGTTAGGCAGCTACGCCGGGTCGGCCTCGGACCAGCTCGAGCAGGTCATCGCGATGACCGACGCACTGATGGCGCTCGCCCGTGCCGGCCAGGAGCCGGCGGCGATCGGGCGGACCACCGACCAGGTCGCGGCGCTGCTGAGGCCCGGGCTCGCCGCGAACGGGGGCGCGCTGGACCTCGAGGTGGAGGGCGAGGGTACGACGCGCGTCCCGGCGGCGGCGGCGCGGCTGTTCATCGCCGCCACGCTGCAGGCGGCGGT
>DASZNJ010000063.1:0-2188 GCA_035551575.1 Gemmatimonadaceae bacterium | reverse complement strand
GGGCAGCCGATGGGCGCTGATGCCGCACGCCTTCGCGTTCGTCGATCCGCTCTTCTCGACGGGGATCGCCTGGGGATTGCGCGCCGTCGAGCGGCTGGCGCTCGCCTTCGAGGAGGCTGCCGGGGACGAGCGGGTTCCCGTCGCGGCGGCACTGCACCGTTATGACGCGATGCTCGCCGCGGAGGCGGATCAGGCCGACCGTCTGGTTGCCGGTTCCTACGAAGCGATGGCCCACTTCGACCTGTTCGCCGCGCACGCGATGCTGTACTTCGCGGCGGTCTCCTTCGCCGAGGTGCGCCAGCGCGTCGCGCCGGGGGAGGGGGCTGCGTGGAGCGGATTCCTCGGCGTCGGCGACCCGGTGTTCGAAGGGGCGTTCGGGGAAGCGCTTACACGGCTGCGCGCGATCACCGATGGCCGCGGCGCGGTCGGGAGCGCCGAGGCGCGCGCGGCGTTCGAGGCATGGGTCGCGCGGACCATCGCGCCGCGCAACATCGCCGGCCTCGCCGATCGATCGCGGGAGAACCGTTATCCCGTCGACCTCGAGACGCTGGTGGAGCGGCACGCACTGCTCGGGCTGACGCGCGAGCAGCTCCGCGCGGCGCTCCCGGCGCTTCGCGGGATGGCGCCAGAGCCGCCGTTAGGCGGCGCGGTCGCCGGCGGAGGGTCGGGGCGCGGTGACGACCGCGAGCGTCGCTTCCCGCCGCGAAGGGCTACACGCTCCGGGCGCGGACCTGCTCGGCGGTGATCTCCTCGAGCTCCCGCTTCCGCGTCTCGGTGCCGAACGCCGCGACGGCTACCGCGGCCAGCGCCATCGGGATCGCGCCGATCAGCGCTGTTCCGGCGATCGAGGGGGGTGCGACCGCGACGACGACGAGCGCGATGATCACGACTCCGCCCGCCTTGCTGAACCCCGCCGCCAGACCCGCGCCGCGCGACCGCAGCGCCGTCGGGAAGACCTCGGCGCTGTACGCGGAGAGCACCGCGACGACCGAGCTGATCCCCCAGATCGGCATGATGAGGAGCGCGTGGAGCAGGTCGCGATTCGTCGCGATCGAGTCGCCCGCGACGACGAAGCCGAAGAGGGAAAGCGCGGTCAGCCCGGCGAGGAGGATCAGCGTCCGCTTGCTGCTCCAGAACCCGTAGAGCCAGGCGACGAGGAAGTTGAGCGGGAAGCCGACGAGCGCCGAGTTGCGCAGCAGCCGGTTCGCCTCCGCCTCGCCGAGCCCGAGCTTCTGCAGGTTCGACGGAATCCAGAGCTGGAAGCCGAACGAGACGAGCCCGATTCCGAGGCCGAGCAGGACGACGACGAGGGTGACGCCGAGGAGGGGGGGGCGAAAGAAGCTCGACATGTTCCGCCCGGCGGGAGATTCCATCCCGATGTCGCGCTGCTCGCGCTGCGGCTCGAGCACTATCGCCGCGCCATAACGCTTCATGACCGCCGCGGCGTCATCGCCGCGCCCGAGCGCGAGCAGGAACCGCGGCGACTCCGGGATCCACCGGTTGAGGAGGATGAGCAGCACTCCCGTCGGCAGGCCGATCAGCCAGAGGATCCGCCAGCTCATCGTCGGCACCAGCGCGGCGGCGAGCCAGCTGGTGATGATGTATGCGCCGGCCACGTCGCCCCCGATCAGCACGAGCAGCCACCCGCGGTGCCGCGCCGGGATCGTCTCGGCCATGATCGTGAACATGATCGGGAGCATCCCGCCGACGCCGAGCCCCATCACGAAGCACATCACCATGTTCAGCGCGAACGACGGCATCGACCCGCAGATGCTCGTCGCGATGAAGGTCATCGCCGCGATCAGGATCGACGGCCGCCGCCCGAGCCGGTCGCCCATCCACCCCCAGAGGAAGGAGCCGAGCACCGTGCCGGTGATCCCCGCGAGCGGGAGCAGCGCGGCCGGGATGTGCCCCGATGGCTGAAGGGGGGACTTGAGGCCGTATTCGTGGGTCATCCCCGGCAGCACGAACGAGAGCGTCGCCGGCTTCATCACGTCGATCGTCACCGCGGCGGCCATCACGAGCATCAGCGCGATGTGCGCGCGGCTGATCGGCGCCTCATCGAGCGCGCGCACCCTGAGGTTCATCGCCGCCGGTCGCGCGACCGGATGCTGGCGCGGGATGAGACCCCACACCGTCGCGGCGAGGCCGAGCACGATCAGGATCATCCCGGCGGTCATCGGCAGGT
>DASZNJ010000062.1:0-12053 GCA_035551575.1 Gemmatimonadaceae bacterium | reverse complement strand
AGGAGTGCACCGGGACGACCTTCCCCGGGTTCGCCCGCCGCTCCGGGTCGAAGACGTCGCGCAGCCGGCACATCGTCGCCAGCGAGTCGGCCGAGAAGACGAGCGGCATGTAGCCGATCTTGTCGAGCCCGACCCCGTGCTCGCCGGTGATCGTCCCGCCGGCATCGATGCACGCGCGCATGATCTCCCCCATCGCCTCCTCGACGCGCCCGGCCTCGTCGGCGTTCGACGCGTCGTAGGGGATGTTCGGATGCAGGTTGCCGTCGCCGGCGTGAAAGACGTTGCAGACGGTCACGCCGTGCCGCTCGCCGATCTCGCGGATCCGGCGCAGCGTCTCGGGGAGCTTCGTCCGCGGGACGACCGCGTCCTGGACGACGAGGTGCGGCGCGATGCGCCCCATCGCGCCGAACGCCTTCTTCCGGCCCTGCCAGAGTCGCGCGCGCTCGGCAGCGTCGCTGGCGACGCGCACCCCGCGCGCCCCCGCCTCACGGCAGATCATGTGAACACGCTCGACGTCGGCCTCGAGGCCGGCGGCCAGCCCATCGAGCTCGATGAGCAGCACCGCCGCCGCGTCGGCCGGATATCCCGCGGCGTAGACGCTCGCCTCGACCGCGCGGATGGTCGGGTTGTCCATCATCTCGAGCGCGGCGGGGACGATGCCGGTGGCGATGATCCCCGACACCGCGCGCGCGGCGTCGTCGACGCCGGTGAAGTCGGCGAGGAGGGTACGCACCGCCTGCGGGTCGGGGGAGAGCCCGACGGTCGCGTCGAGCACCACGCCGAAGCACCCCTCGGAACCGATGAAGGCGCCGAGCAGGTCGTAGCCGTCGCTTTCCCCGGCCGCGTTGCCTAACGCGACGATCTCGCCATCGGGGAGGACGACGGTCAGGGCATGGATGTGGTTGAGCGTCACCCCGTACTTCAGGCAGTGCGGTCCCCCGGCGTTCTCGGCGACGTTGCCGCCGATCGTGCACGCCGCCTGGCTCGAGGGATCGGGGGCGAAGTGCAGCCCGTGGCCGGCGACCGCCCGGCTGATGACCGCATTCACCGTCCCCGGCTCGACCACCGCGCGCGCGTTGTCGACGTCGACGTCGAGGATCCTCGTCAGCCGCTGCAGCCCGACGAGGACGACGTGGTCGGCGAGCGCACCGCCGGACAGCCCTGTTCCCGCCCCGCGTGCGACGAAGGGGACCTTGAGCTCGGCGAGCGCGCGGACGACCGCGACCACTTCCTCGCGCGTGCCGGGGAACACGGCGAGTGCGGGCTCCTTGCGGTAGCCGGGCAGCCCGTCGGCGGTGTAGGCGAACAGCTCGCTGCGCCGGGCGAGGACGCGCCGCTCGCCGGCGATCGCGCCGAGCCGCCTGGCCAGCGCCGGAACGTCGGCGCCGGCGACCTGGTCAGGCGCGGCGATGTCCGGAGTCGGCGAGTGGGGGAGTGCGGTGGTGCTCACTCACTCAAGATACCCGCCGCCCGCTCCGCGGGAGAGGGGCTGACGAGGCGCAGCGCATCGCGATGGTAGCGGTATTCCAGCGGCGCGGTCATCCGCTCGATCTCGCCGTCGTACGACACGTTTCCCTTCGGCCGGCGCATCTCGATCCGGCAGCGGTCGACGAGGAAGCTGTCGACTTCGTGAAGGTTCGCCCGCATCCCGTGGAAGACCGCGGCGAAGACCATCGCGAACAGCCGGCGCAGCCCGGCGTTAGGCACCACGATGACGTGGAGGGCGCGATCGCCGTCGGCGGTGCGCTCGCCGAACATCCCCTTGTCGAAGTCCCGCTCGCCGACGCTGATGAAGACGAGGCAGGCGCGATACGACTTGACCTCGCTCGAGTCGGGGGAGTCGATCTCGACGTCGAAGCGCGGCATCCGGAAGAGCATCTCCAGCCCGGCGACGATGCTCGCCGGCCAGTACCACATCTTCTCCTCGAGCCGCTCCCGGGTGCGGACGAAGGAGACGTACGCGCCGACGGAGCTCGTGTTGAGGAACAGCTGGCCATTCACCGTCGCGACATCGATCGGCCGGGCGCTGCCCGTCGCCGCGAGCTCCGCGGCCTCCGCCGGCTCGACGGGAATTCCATAGTCATGGGCGAGGTGATTGAGCGTCCCCCCCGGAATCACCGCGAGCTCGGTTTCCGTCTTCGCGAGGACGGCCGCGGCGGCGGCGATCGTCCCGTCGCCTCCGCTGACGCCGATGCGGGTCGCTCCGTCGCCGCGGAGCTGCTCGATCGTCGCGCCGAGATCCCGGGGCTCGGTCTCGTGGACGGCGAAGCGGGAATCGCCGCGCAGGACTTCGAGCACCTTCGCCGCGCTGCCACCGCCGGGGTTGACGAGGACGGGGATCGGGCGAAGCCCGGAGTTCGTCTGAGAGGTCACGGCGGGAAGCCTAGGGAAGCTTCGTGCCGTCCCTCAGGCGAGCGTGCAGCGGGTGATCGCTTCTTCGAGCGTTGCCAGCTCGAACGGCTTCTGGAGCACGGGTGCCTCGACCCGGTCGATGAACTCGCGGGCGTCGGGTGACGCGACATCCCCGGTCGAAAAGATCATCCGCTTGACGATCGCCGGGCGCACCGCCTTCAGGCGGTCGTGGAGGTCGATCCCCGAGAGCCCGGGCATCTTCAGGTCCGAGACCACCAACGTGTAGTCCGGCGCGTCGGGGGCGAGCAGGGCGCGCAGCGCCGCGCCGCCATCGCCCGCCTCGTCGACGACCCAGTCGCGCTTCATGAAGAAGCGGCGCAGCGCCATCCTGATGCTCGCCTCGTCGTCGATGATCAGGACCCGGCGAGCACTCCCCCGCTCCGCGCCTGCGCCCGCGGGCACGTCGGCGGCGAGGGTTGCGACGGTTTCCGGGGTCGGCAGGGAGAGGGTGAAACGTGCGCCCCCTCCCGGAATGTTCTCTGCCATCAGCGTTCCCTTGTGCACTTCGATGATCCCGCGCGAGACCGCGAGGCCAAGTCCGGTCCCGACGCCTGGCGGCTTGGTGGTGAAGAATGGCTCGAAGAGCCGGGAGAAGTCATCTGGCGCAATGCCCGGTCCATTGTCCTCGACGACGATGTCCAGCCGGTCGGACTTCACGCGCGCGCGGACGCGGACCCGTCCGCCCTCCTTCGCCGCCTGGGCCGCGTTGACCACGAGGTTGGTGATCACCTGGGCGATCGCCGTCGGATCCATCGACAGCCAGGGGAGCGGTTCCTCGATCGATACCAGAAGCTCCCCGCCCAGCTCCTCCACCTGCGGCGCGAGCCCGCGCGCGGTGCGCCGCACGAGATCGGCGACGTCAGTCATCTGCCGGCGCACGGGACCGCCCCGCGCCGACGACAGCAGGTCGCGAACGATCGCGCGCGAACGGCGCGCCTGGTCGCGGATCGTGGTCAGCGCCTCCGTGTCGTCGGCGGGGCGGACCTCCTGGAGCAGCGTCTCGACGAGGATGAGGATCGACGAGAGCGGATTGTTCAGCTCGTGCGCGACGCCGGAGATGAGCTGCCCGATCGCGGCGAGCTTCTCCGACTTGAGCAGCGCCTCCTCGGCGCGCTGCCGCTCGGTGATGTCGGTGATGAGCACGAGGCGCGCGTCGTGGCCGTCGAACACGAGCGAGTGGCTGGTGATCTCGACCGGGAAGACCGTCCCGTCCTTCTTCCGGTGGCGCCACTTTCCCGTCTGGTTGAAGCCCTTCGGCAGCACCCGGACCCGCTCGGCGAGAGCCTCGGCATCCTCGGGCGGGCGGACGTCGCGGATCGTCATCGCGAGGAATTCCTCGCGGGAGTAGCCATAGGTCCTGATGGCTGCGTCGTTGACCGCGAGGATGCGAAGGGTCTCGGTGTCGTAGGCCCACATCGGGACCGGGTTGTTGTCGAACAGCAGCCGGTAGCGCTCGGCAGCGAGCCGCGTCTCCTCGAGGGCCGAGGATGGCGAGAGTTCGAGCGCATTTTTCGCTGTCGGGTCAACCATGCGGTTCCCATGATCACTGAGGCGACGTCGCCTCAGGGAGGACGATCGCAGACGGCGGCCGTTACTGCGAGCGGCGATGATCGTGGTGACCAGCTGCGGGAGCAGCGCGAACGGAACGAAAAAGCGCGGGGCCCGAGCGATCGGGCCCCGCGCTGACGCTGGAGATGCCTAACGTTCTGCTGCGGTCAGGCCGCGGTCCAGAAGCCGGCGAGGGCGCGACCGTCCGGCGACTCGCGCAGCTTCTCGAACGCGCGCTCGCGGATCTGGCGGATGCGCTCGCGGGTCACCCCCATCAGGGCGCCGATGCGCTCGAGCGTCATCGCCTCCGAGCCCTCCTCGAGACCGTAGTAGAGGTAGAGGATCTTCCGCTCGCGCGGCGTGAGGTAGCGGGTGAAGACGCGGTCGATGAACTCGCGCATCAGCTTCCCGTCGGTGTCCTCCTCGATCTCGACGCCGTCCTGGCCGGCGAAGCGCTCGCCTAACGTCGAGGCCTCGCGGTCGGAGCGGTCGACCGGCGCGTCGAGCGAGATCTCGGTCGCCGACATCTGCTTCGAGGAGCGGACCTGTTCGGGGCTCTCGTCGAGGAGCCGTCCGAGCTCGGCTTCGGTCGGGTCGCGCTTGAGGACCTGGGCGAGAACGGTCTCGGCGCGGGCGAGGCGGATGAGCTGCGAGTTCTGGTTGAGCGGGATGCGGACCGATCGCGTCTGCTCGGCGAGCGCCTTGAGGACCGCCTGGCGCACCCACCACACCGCATAGGAGATGAACTTCACTCCCTGGTCCGGGTCGAACTTCCGGACCGCCTTGAGGAGCCCCTCGTTCCCGATCGCGACAAGCTCGCTGAGATCGAGGCCGTGCCCCTGGTACTTCTTCACGTACGAGATGACGAAGCGCAGGTTCGCGGTGACGAGCCGCTCGGCGGCTTCGGTGTCCCCCTTCTGCGCGCGCCTGGCGAGGCGGCGCTCCTCTTCGGCGGAGCCGATGAGGGGGAGCTTCTGGATGTCGTGAAGGTACTGATCGAACGCGGAGGAGGGAGACGAGCGGAAATACCCCTTCGACCTGGTCTCGGTCACTTGCTCCATACACGCTCCTTAACCACAGTGGAGTGGACGGGGCACGTAGTGTGGCCCGTCGAGTCCCGGCAGGACGGCCACGATAATGAACGGCGCAGAAACGGTCAACAAAAAAAACATCCGATGGGATCTTCGGATGCTTTTCGGGTGCGGAGCCGAGCTCGGGCGGCGAGCCGAGGGATCGGAGGCGGCGTTGTGACGCGGTGATGACGCCATCCGCCCCCTCCCTGCAGCTTCCCGCCCGGCCTGGAGACGCTCAGTGCGACGGTGGTACCTGCGGGTCCCTCGGCTTGGTCCGGCTCGTCGCCATCAGGATGCCAAAGCCGATCGCGACGATCACGCCCACCCCGATCCACATCGGTGGCGCACCGACGAGATAGGCGCCGATGGCGAGTCCGATCACGAGGATGAAGAATCCTATCAGGTAGGTCGAGAAGGATGACATAAGTCCGGTTCCGGTGGGGGTACCCAGCCGAGCGGGGCAAGTAGGGGGCCAGTCTGTCCTCGCCGCTTCATCCCCCCGTTAGCTAACCACGTCTATTGTCCGATCAGACAGCGGCGAGCAGGAGCCGCGTCGGCCGGCGTACCCCGATACCGCGCTGGCAGTTCGACCTACTCAGGAGGATTCGATGTCAGGCAGACGAATGGAGGTTCTGGTCGCGCTTGTCGTAGCGGGCGCAACGCTCGCGATCGGCGTACCCGCTGGTGCACAGGCCGCGAGCTCGCACCCCGCGATGGCGAAGAAGGCGCGGCCGACGGAGCAGCACACCGTGAAGGTGAAGGAAGCGACCCCCGGCCTCGCCGCTCAGGCGACGATCAGCGCCGACTCGGCGCAGAAGATCGCCCTTGCCCAGGTCTCGCACGGCTGGATTCGCGAGGCGGAGCTGGAGGAGGAGAAGGGCACCCTCGTCTACTCGTACGACATCAAGGCGCGCGGGAAGTCGGGTGTCGAGGAGGTGCTGGTCGATGCCAGGACCGGCGCGGTAGTCTCGACGAGCCACGAGAGCGCGAAGGCCGAGGCGAAGGAAGCCGCGGGCGAGAAGAAGCTCACGAAGACCGCCCGGGTGAAATCGAAGCCGATGTCGAAGTCGACCGCCACGCCGAAGCCGGCGACGAACGGAGTCTCGACGACGAAGCCGTAAGCGGCAGCGGCTACCGACAGGCAGCCCCGGCGGGCGTCATCGCCCGCCGGGGCTTCGTGTCGGCCAGGATCCGCGCCAGCCGGTGAACCGCCAGAGGTCGCGAACGGCGACCGTGTCGCCGGCTCGAGTGAGCGCGACGCGTGCCGCCGGTTCGGTCCCGTCGAAATGGGGACGGAGGGCAGCCGCCTCGTCTCGTGCGGCCGCCGTGGTGTCGAGCGCGACGACGAGGTCGTCGCCCGGGCGCGCGGTGCGCGCGAACGAGGGCCAGAGATCGTACTGGCTCGGCCGGCTGCCGATGCCTAACGCGAACACCGTCGGGCGCCCGGGGGCGAGAAAGGCGATCCCGGCGGCGTCCTGGTAGCGGTCGGCGGCGAGCCAGCCACGATGGCCGGTGGCGCGAGCGGCCGAGTCGCGGACCGACGACGCGGCCCGGGCGAGCGTGCTCCACCCATGGGCGCGAGCGACTGGGTCGCGGGCGGCGCGGAGGGGGAGCACAGGCGCAGCCAGCTGGGCGAGGGCGACCACGACCAGCGCGGCGCCGACCAGCGCCGCCGGTGCATACCAGCGGCGCATCCCCCGCGCCGACGATGCGGCAGCGAGCGGAAGAAGAGCGACGAAGGCCGGCGCCGGCCAGTTCGCTTCGACCGGCCGGCGCACCGCACTGTAGGCGAAGAATGCGAGGACGGTCGCGCCGACTACCGCGAGCAGAGCGCGGGCATCCGGCGCTCGATCCTCCGCGCGCTGCTCCCCGGCTCGTTGACGGCGGAGCGCCAACCACGCGGCGGCGAGGCAGAGGAGGAAGATCCCCGGCGAGATGAGCCCGGCTTGGCTCCCGAGAAGGGACAGCTCGCGCGCAGCGACCGATCCGCGGTGCGGGGCTCCGAGTCCGTGCGCCAGCTGGAAACGAACCGAAACCCACCCGTGGCTGGCGTTCCAGGCGATGACCGGGGTTGCGACGACGAACGCGATGAGCACCGCGGCCCACGGTCCCGGCGTGCGGAGCTGGCGCCGGAGCGAAGGGAGGGCGACGAGTGCCAGCGCGGTGGCAGCGCCGACGATACCGACGGTAAGCTTGGCGAGCAATCCGCAACCGAACGCCGCGCCGGCGAGGAGCCACCAGCGGGTGGCGGTCCCGCTTCCCGGCGCGGACTCGAGCGCGATGGTGATGCAGAGAAGTGCCCCCGCGACCGCGAGCAGCGCCGGGGCGTCGGTCGTGGCGATCGCGAGCCCGATCGCCGCGAGCGGCGTGCAGAGGAGGAACAGCGCGGCCCGCAGCGCAGCCGTCTCCCCGCCGAGGCGCCGGGCGATGGCGACCATCGCGGCGACGGCAGCGGTCCCGGTGGCGAGGGTGCCAATGCGGACTCCCAGCGGCGTATGGCCCGCGAGAGCGGTCCCGGCCGCGATGAGCCAGGCGACCGCCGGAGGGTGGTCGAAATAGCCGGCGGCGAGGCGGCGCGACCACTCCCAGTAGTAGGCCTCGTCGGGGAGGAGCGGAGCGAGGGCGGCGATCAGCAACCGGACCGCCAGACCGGCGATGATCGCCGCCCACGCCAGCCGGCGCGCCTGGGGCTCGGCCGTCAGGGAGAGAAAGCGGGCCGCTGGTGACGGGCGGCCAGGCGACCTGACGTCGGTCAGCGTCATCGCCCGCGCGCCCCGCGCGACTCCCGGGGCACGAGGCTCACGGCAGCTGTGGGTCAGCCGCGGCATGACCGCGAACCGAGCGAGGCGATGTCGACGCCGGCAGACTGAAATGGGAAGGGCGAGATGACCGCATGCCAGTGGAGGGACGCGCGCGCGGGGGATTCAACCCCGCACGGGACGCTATCGCCGGGCCGTTAAACAGCGCCTAACAGCTCCGCCCCGGAGACGTTCGCGCGCACCGGTCGCGGAAGGGTGATCCGGAACCGGCTTCCCGTGGATGAACTCTCCGCGAGCTCGAGGGTTCCCCCGTGCGCTTCGGCGATCCAGCGGCCGATCGCGAGCCCGAGACCGGCTCCGCCCGAGTCGGAAACGGCCTCACGCGCGCGCGCGACATCGACCCTGAAGAATCGCTCGAACACCTTGGCCCGGGCCTCTTCGGGTATCCCTGGACCAGAATCGCTCACGGTGACGTGATACGCCGCCGGGTCCCGATCGAGCCCCACCGTCACCCTCGCCCCCGGCGGCGAGTGCTTGATCGCGTTGTCGAGGAGGTTCATGACCAGCGACCGGAGCAGCTCCTCGTCGGCTTCGATCGGCCAATCGGCATCCGGATCGGGGTCGAGCCTCGCGTCGCCGAGCGTCGGCAGCGGCGCGGCGCTGAACGTCGGGGTGAGCGTGATGGTGGTCGCGCGCGCGGCGGCGAGCGCGCGCGCGGCACGGACGCATTCGCTCACCAGCTCGTCGAGGTACAGCTCGCGCCGCTGCAGGGGGCGCTGGCCGGCGTCAGCGCGTGCGAGGAGAAACAGGTCGGCGACGATGCGCGACAGGCGGCGGCCCTCGTCGCGCACCGCGGAAAGCGCGTCACGATAGTCGGCTTCCGGGCGTTGCGCCTGCGAGAGGGCGATGTCCGCCTCACCGAGCATCACCGCAACCGGCGTCCGCAGCTCGTGCGAGGCGTCGGCCATGAAGCGGCGCTGCTGGTCGAAGGCGGTATCGAGGCGCGCGAGCAGCGCGTTGAACGTACTTGCCAGCCGTCCCAGCTCGTCGTTGGGGTTCGCGACCGGCAGGCGCTCGTGGAGGCTCGACGCGCCGATGTCGGCGGCGCGCTCGCTCATCGCGACGACCGGGGCGAGGCTGCGCCGGGCGAGGGCGTAGCCCCCGCCCCAGGCGAGGAGGAGCCCGATGACGATCGCGACGATGAACCCGGTCCTGACTTCCTCGAGGAGCTCGGTCTGGTCGGCGAGAGACGCGGCCGCGACCACGATGAGCGCGTGCGAAGAGGTGTCGCTGCGCATCGCGTAGGTGCGGATGCCGCCCTCGCCGTTAGGCAGCGTCGCGAAGCGCGGCCCTCCGGCAACGAGATCCCCGCCGAGGGTCGCACGGACGGCCGCGAAGTCGACGAGCATGCCGGGACGCGCCTCGCCATCCGCCGAGTCGGCGGGCAGGTCCGACGCGACGAGCCGGCCGCGTGCGTCGTAGACGAGGAAGCCGAGGTCCCGGAAGTGAAACTCGGCGAGCGTTCCTTGCGCCCCGGCCGAGTCGGCGGCGTCCCGGACCCTGTCGGTGCGCAGGTCGCTGGCGAGCGCCGTCGCCGACTCCTTGAGGTACTCGTCGGTCCGGCCCGCGATCGTCCGGCTCAGCATCCCGTACGACAATGAGGCAAAGGTGACGAGCAGCGCCGCGAGCACCGACGTGTGCCAGAGCGCGAGCCGCCCGCGGACGCTGTCGATCATGCGGGCATGCTCACTCGCCGCGCGGGTCGGCACTGAGCATGTAGCCCGCGCCCCGCCTCGTGTGGATCAGCGGCGACCGGTCGCCGTCGACCTTGCGCCGCAGCCGGCCGATGTAGACCTCGATCGCGTTCGAGAATGGATCGTGGTTGTCGTCCCAGACATGCGCGCAGATGTCAGCGCGTCCCACGACACGCCCGGCGTTCTGCGCGAGATACTCGAGGAGCGTGTACTCCTTCGTCGTCAGCGCGATCGGGCGGCCGCCCCGGTGCGCGACCTGCCCCCGCGTGTCGACGACGAGGTCGCCGACCTTGATCTCCTCCGGACGCACCTCGCGCGCGCGACGGAGCAGGGCGCGCAGCCGGGCGAGCAGCTCGCTGAAGTCGAAGGGCTTGGCGAGATAGTCGTCGGCCCCCGCATCGAGCCCGGCGATGCGGTCACTCACGGCATCGCGCGCGGTGAGCATGAGCACGGGCATCGCCAGCCCGCGGCTGCGAATCTCGCGGCAGACGCTGAAGCCGTCCCGCTTCGGCATCAGCACATCGAGGATCACGAGGTCGTACTCGTTCACCGCGATCTGGTAGACCGCCTCGTCTCCGTCGGCTGCGACGTCGACGGCGTACGCGTGCTCGCGGAGACCCTTGGCGAGCATCGCGCTCAGGTAGACGTCGTCTTCGGCAAGGAGTAGTCGCACGCTCGTCCTCGATGGTGTTCATGAATCTTGGCGGTTCTACCCGCCGAAGCAACAATCGGCTCGCCACGAACCGCAGCCCGTCGGGGAGCGGAGGGCCGCGCGCGCGGGGGTGTCGTCCCCTGGTCGTGGAGCCGCCCCTGCCCGCCGGGGAGGCCGGCCCGCCTAACGGCGGTGTTTCTTCCGCGGCACCAGCACCGCGGTGCCCTGGACCCGGCCGAAGAGCCGGGCCTCGCGGCAGCTCGGGACCCACATGTCGATGTGCTGTCCCTTGATCAGCAGACCGGTGTCGTCGACGAGGAACCGGCCGAGGTAGTTGTCGCCCTCGAACAGCTCGACGTAGCGGCTGAGGGGGAACACCCGCGGGTCGGCGGCGATGATCCCCGGGCGCACCCAGCGGCCGCGGCGGGTCGTCCCGCTCAGGCAGTAGGCGGTGATCTCGACCGGAATCGCCTCCCCCTCGCGGGCACGGGTGAATGCGGTGCGACGCCGGGGCACCGCCGGCCTGCTGACGACGAGGCCGGGGAGCATGTGCTCACCCTCGACCACGACGCCGGGGAGCCGCCGCAGCTCCGGCTGCGGCAACGCCGCCGCGCGGTCGAGCGCGGCGAGCGTGGCGAGCGCGGCGATGACCAGCGCGCCGACGGCCAGCATCACGCGCGGAGTGACCCAGCCGATCGGGCGGCGCCCGAGGGCGCGCGGGGTGCGGAGCTGTCGCATCACCCTGGCGACGTCCCGACCCGCCCCCGGGTCACGGAAAAGGCGCTTTCAACGCCCGGCCCGCGCCGCTCAGTCGAGGACGCCGAGCACGATCTCGTCGGCGACCGGGAGCCCCCATGCGCTCTCCGCCCCCGCCATCGTGCCGATCGCTGCCGGCAGGGCATACTCGACGCGCCCGCCGCGCGCCTTCTTGTCGCTGCGCGTCGCGGCGAGGATCCGGGCCGGGTCGATGCCTGGCGGAACGACGACGGGAAGGCCGCCGGCGGTGAGTGCCGCCCGCACCCGCATCGCGGTCCCGGCCGCGGCGACACCGATCCGCTCGGCGATCTCGCTCTCCAGCGCCATCCCGATCGCGACCGCCTCGCCGTGCAGCAGCCGGTAGCCGCTCGCGGCCTCGATCGCGTGGCCGAGGGTGTGGCCGAAGTTGAGGACCTTGCGGCGGCCGTGCTCCCGCTCGTCGTCGGCGACGACGGCCGCCTTGATCTCGACGCTGCGGGCGATGAGCGCGGCAAGCTCGCCGGGGATCCCGGTGTCGTCGGCGGCGAGGCGCGGCAGGACCGCCGCGACCTCGTCGAAGTAGCGGGCGTCGGCGACGACGCCGTGCTTGATCATCTCGGCGCCCCCCGACCGGAGCTCGGCGGCGGGGAGGGAGGCGAGGGTGTCGGGGTCGGCGATCACCGCCGCCGGGGGATGAAACGCGCCGACGAGATTCTTTCCCGCCGGGGTGTCGACTCCGGTCTTCCCGCCGACCGACGCATCGACCATCGCGAGCAGCGTCGTCGGGAGCTGGACGACGGGGATGCCGCGCATGTAGGTCGCGGCGACGAACCCGGCGAGGTCGCCGACGACGCCGCCGCCTAACGCGACGATGGTGGTGTCGCGGCCGGCGCCGCCGGCGAGCAGCTCGTCGGTGAGGTGGGCCCAGAGCTCGCGCGTCTTGTGCTCCTCGCCGGGTGGGACGAGGAGGAGCGACATCGCCGCCGCGGGGTCGGCGCCGGCGAGCGACGCACGAACCCGCTCGGCGTAGAGGGGAGCGACATTCGGGTCGCTGACGACCGCGTAGTGATGCGCGGGCGCGGCCCGGGCGATGATCGCCCCGGCGTCCTCGAGCGCGCCC
>DASZNJ010000061.1:0-12266 GCA_035551575.1 Gemmatimonadaceae bacterium | reverse complement strand
CTCTTCCGCGGCCCTCCGGATCGAGCGATCCCCATACGGTAGCGAAGTCGAGCCACCAGAGCAGTGGCGCGCCGCCGTGTTTGGCGAGATGAGTCGCCAGAAAAACGGGGAGGGTGTCTCCAACGTGTGCCGGAATTTCATGCCCGCCAACACTTATACGCGCACGCTCCGGCTCCAGGGTGGGCAGGTGCGCGATAAGTGCATCGTCCATGAGCGATGAATGCACCTCGAGGTGCGGCGACCGCGAATGACCGGTTCGCCTGTAAGTCCCCTCAGCGGGCGCCTCGCCCTCGAGGTGCTGCCATCCGGAGCCGAGGAGTGCGATATGGGCAACTTTCCGTTGGTCGAGCGGGACGAAGATGTCGATATCAAAGCTGGGACGCACACTGGCATCGTGATATGCCAACTGCGCCAATGGGTGACCCTTCATCACCACAGGCGTCACCGCCGCGCTTTCCAGGGTGGTGATGAGCTGAGCGAGCTCGCCGATCTGCGCCGCGGCGAGTTCTCCCGCAGCAAGCGTCTCGGCGCGCCACGCTCCTGAAACAGACGCTGGAGCCCGGTCTCGTATTGTTGCGCGAGAACGGAGCCATGCCAGCGAAGCGCAGCGCTCGTATCTCGCCGATTCGAAAACCGCGCGCCACCCCCCCGCCGGCCAGTCCCCATCAACCTCCCCGCCTAACGCAAGCCGCGCCACCGCAGTCCGATGCGTTGCTCGCGAATGGGGGTCGGTCGCAGCCCCGAGCGGCCTGGGCGCCGGACCTGCCGTCATCGTTCCGAGTTTTCCTGCGACCCGCGCCCCGCGAGTCGCCGCAGCCGATCGACAACCCCGCGACCCTGAACGTGGGCGGTCGGGTGGGCCTGGTACGAGTAGTAGTAGTACCCGTAGCCGCCATAGTACCCCCCGCGAGCAGAATCGATGTCGTTCAGGACCGCCCCCAAAATTCGGGAATGAACCGTCCGCAGGTGCGTCGCGGCCCGCCGCACGGCCTCCCGGCTCGTCGCTCCGACGCGGACCACCAGAATCACGCCATCCACCATAGTCGAGAGAACGGCGGCGTCCGTGACGGCGAGCAGCGGCGGCGAGTCGAACAGAACCACGTCGAAGCTTTCGCGCGCTTCCGCGAGCACTTCGCGCATTCTTTCGGAGCCCAGCAATTCCGACGGGTTCGGAGGGAGTTGTCCACTCCCCATCACGAAGAGGTTGGCCACCGTCGTTTCGTGAACTGCATCGGACAATGCCGAAACCCCGATGATGACTTCGGTGAGTCCCGGGGTCCGCGGAATGGAGAAGGTCTTGTCGAGAACGGCGCGACGCAGGTCGCCGTCGATGAGCAAGGTCCGCTGGCCCTGCTGCGCGAACGTAATGGCGAGGTTCGCAACGGTCGTCGACTTGCCGTCGGCGGGGCCGGGGCTGGTGAGCACGAGCGTGCGAACGCGGGATTGTGCACGTGCGAAAGCGATATTCGTTCGCAACGAACGATAGGCCTCGGCTACGACCGATCGGGGATCCACATGGCTGACAAGGCGGCTCAGAGAGAGCGTCGTGTTCGCCTGCTTTTCGTTGATCCGTATTCCGGGGATCTGACCGAGCACAGGAAGCTGGAATCGAGTCGGGAGCTCGTCCGGAGACTTTACAGAGTCGTCGAGTCGGTCGAGACCGATCGCCAGACCGACCCCTAACGCCAGGCCGAGGAGCATCGCCATGATCACTGCCCGGCGGCGGTTGGGAGCGACTGCGAAGGCCGGGAGAGGAGCAGCGTCCACGACGCGCACCGTTGCGCCATCTGCGGATTCGGCGATTCGCGCCAACTGGTACTGCGCCAGGAGGTTGTCGTAGGTGGTCTGTGCGGTGCGGACATCCGCCAACAACCTCGCCTGTTCGGATTCGAGCGGCGGGTATTTCTCCGCCTGATTCCGCAGCGTCTCGATCGTCTGATTGTAGGACGCGAGACGCGATTCAATGCCCTTCAGGTAATCGCCGCTGGCGGCCTGGAGATCGTTCTTGGTGCGGGTGATCAGTTTGTCGATTGCTTGAACATCAGGATGATTCGGGGCCTTCCCGGAAGCGAGCAGCTCTTCGCGCTGCTTGAGCAAGTCGAACCATCGGGTGTACAGGCTTCCGACATAGCTGTTTTTGGCGATCGCCTCGGTACCGGCAAGCCGGCGCAGGTCATCATCGACAGTGTCCGCTTCGGTAAGCTTGCCGAGGAGCTGCTGGTACACCGAGCGCTCGACCTCGGCGGCCTGGCGCTGGCCTTCGAGACCATGAATGTTCTCGAAAAGCGCCGCGATCTCGGCGGTGACGTCCGACGTTTGATGCGACTCCTTGAATGCCTGAAGTCGCGACTGCGCAGAATCGAGCCCTCGCTTCTGGCTCGCCAACGATTGCAGAATGAAGGCTGTCTTCGTTCGAGCGCTCGTCGTCTGCAGCTCACTCGAGAAATTCGCGTAGGCATCCGCTACGGCGTTCGCCGCGTCGCGCACGACGGCCGGATCAGTGCCACGATAGCTGATTTCGATCACATCGGTCTGTGGAATCACCCGCGTCCCGATGGTGGCTCGCACCGCCTCGGCGACTGCCTCGAGCGGACTGACGGTCAGAACGATGTGGTCTTCCTTCAACGCCGGACGCTGTGGTACGAACAGCGACAGTCCAGCGGCATGGAGCCACGTGCTGTAAGGGCTGGTCCCGAGGACCGTGCGACCGCTGACGAGCGAATACGCGGTTGGCCCGAAACGGAGGGCGTATTCGCCGTTTCGCGCCGCAGAATCCACTCGCGGCGTGCTGTCCCCGAAAATCTCCATTCTCGACCGAGGCGGCCGAACGATCTGCAGCCTGAGACCCGCCGCCGCCGCCGCACGCTCCGCAACGCTTTGGCTCTTGATCAGCAGCTGCTCCGACTGCAGCGGATCGACCATGAAGTTCCGCACGGCCTGCGGCCCGCCAATCCCCTGCACCGCGGGCGTCGGCTGCTGAAACCTTACTGTCGAGGCTGACTGGTAGATACGCGGTTGGCGCATCGTACGCCACGCACCGATCCCGGTTACGATCGCGAATACCGCCAGGACCAGCAGCCAGCGCCTGCGAACGATCCCGAGAAGCTCGCGGGCCGTAAGGGTGTTCGGAGTTTCGTCGTCTCGGGAGGCGGACGGCACGAACCCCGTTCCGTTCTCGGATGCGGTGCCTCCGGAGTCAGGCGTCATGAACACAGTCTCACTAATTCCTGCGCGATTGCACGGTGATGATCAAGGTCGCGATGCTCAGCGCCGTGGTCGTCAGGCCGAGCACGAATTGCAAGGTCTCGCGTGTGAACCCGGTCTTCTTCGGCACCACCACGACATCGTTCGAATAGAGCACGACGCGTCCCGACGCGCTACCCGTCAGGGCGCTCTCGAGGTCCACTTCGAACACACGCCCTTGGCGGACCACGCGTGTTCGCCGCAAGTTGGCATTCGCCGTCGGGCCGCCCGCGATCGTGAGCAACTGGATCAGGCTGATCCCCGGATCCACCGGATAGAGCGCCGGTGAGCGCACCTCACCGAGCACCGAGACGCGCACCAGCGGCTGCACCGCGATCTGAGGATTCGTCGTCCCGAGCTGGATGAGTGCCTGACGAATGCTCGTCTTCAATTGATCGGGATCGAGCCCCGATGCCTGGATAACGCCGAGCCCCGGGATCTGCAGCTGCCCGCGACTATCGATCAGATATTCGCCGGTGAGCTCGGGGTCGCGGAAGACCGCGATCTTCACCGCATCGCCCGGCCGAAGGACGCCAACGCTTCGCGACAGGCTGTCCGCGATGATCCCCGCACGCGTCGTATCCTGGGCGCGCGCCACGGACGCCGCTGCGAGCCCGACCACGCAACCGAGCGCGAGAGCCCCCAGCTGCCTCGCGCCCTTACGGGATCCGATACGCATAAGTCCCAATGAGTTGAATTCGCACGTACGATCCCGTTGCGACGTCCTGGTTGTCCGGATGCTGCGCCCGCGCTCCCTCGGCGCGCACGCTGAGCGTCAGCGGGCGTGCGAGATAGGAGATCGCAGCGTCGGCGAGCAAGGCGCGCTGGACGAACGGTCGCGCTGCCGTCACGCTCGGAAAGGGCTCGCCACCATGCCCGTTCGAGTTCCGCCCCGGCCGCTGCTCCAGCCGCTGCGCGCCCTGTCGCCACATCCCCGCCCCGCCAGACAGTCTAACGAGTGGGTGGGGCCAGAGCTCGCCGCCGGCGCGCCAGAAATCGGCGTCAGGGCCGAGCTCGCTGCCGAGCGGCTGGTCGTAGGTCTGGTAAGCCGTCGCGTACCGATTGCGCAGGTAGGTGTAGCTGTTGATGTGCCGATACTCGACCATCGCGGCCGTCGGGACGATCAAGGGAAGCGCCTGCGTCCCGCGGATCGACCAGCCGAGCTGGTCCTGGATCGTCTTCCGGTCCTTCGGGTCGATCTGGATGTCGTCGACGAGCAGCTCCGCCTGCACTGCCGACCCACCGCTGCGCGCGCGGAGCGCGCCGAAGATCTGGAGGTTCTCGTCCGGCCCGCTGCGCGCGGTGTCGTTCTGGGTCACGACGTACGCCATCAGCGGGTTCGCATAGGCGAGGTCGAGGGTCCTGGCTCCCCGGGCGAGAACCGCGCTCTCGCCTAACGTAAGCTCGAGCGACGGCCTGACGCGGAGGGTCAGCGCGTGGGCGACGACGTAGCGGTAGAAGTGCACCGCCGCCGTTCCCGGAACGCTGTCGAGCACCGGAGTCAGCTCGACGTCGGACAGCGTTCCGTAGAGGGCGCGCGCCTCGACGCGCTTCCAGCGCCCGCCTAACGCGATGCGGTCGAGCATCGGCCCCCAGGCGGAGAGGAGCAGCGATTCGCGTCCCTCGCCGAGCCAGGCCTCGTTGCCCCGGCCAAACGTCAGGGTCAGCGCCCTCCCCGCCTGGATGTTGAAGTAGCTCTCCCCGAAATCGACCGCACCGCCGGTGTTGCGGAGCGCTCGCTGCCGGTTGGCCGGATTGTTCCGCCGGCTCGTGTAGGCGATGCCCTCGGCAACACCGTATACCTTGCGCGATCCCCAGCTCACGCGCGCCCGGGCGGTCGCCGAGACCGCCGGATCCCCCTCCACCTTCGGACGGATGCCGCGCCACAACGGGCGGAACTCGCCGTTGGAGAGCTGTGTCGCGGCGACGGTCAGCGCCGCGCCGCCACCGAAGGCACCCTCCCCGTCGCTGAAGAGGTCGAGGGTGTCGGCGCGGAAGCGGCCGTGCAGGGCGGCGACCATCGCCGGGGCGCACGTCCGGTCCGAGGCCGCTGCATCGAGCGCTGCGCGAACGTCGCGGATCAGATAGGGTCGATAAGGCGACACGCGCGCGGGCCCGCATCCCGTGCTGACGAGACCGTCGAGCACTTCGTAGGCGGGATCGTCGAAGGGCAGCGAGGCCAGCGGATGCTGGGCGTACACTGCTGAGGGGATCGCGAGGAGCCCGAGCGCGATCACGCCGCCCAGCCGCCGATCGACTCGGCGCGGCGCAGGGCACGCCGATCGGCGTCGGCGGCGCTCGGGGGGATGGGTTCGCTTACGAAACACTGAAATCGGGACCGCCCGCGGACTGCAGGATGGAAAACGCTGGAAAACCGCACGAGCCAGGACTGCGGCGAATGCGGCGGCAACGATGTGTGGTGCGGCTGTGACCGGGCTGGGGAAACGCAATGTTCAGGCCGCCCGAGCCGGCCCTCGAGCGTTCGGACTCCGCGGCGCGAGAGAAGGTCGTTTCGGGCTTCAGTGGCGATCGCGGGCGCGTTGCCGGGCGCCGCGCACACCACTTGCGCATGGTCGAGGATCACGACGCCGCGGGTGCGGCGAGCCTGTATCCGTCAGCCGGGGGCCCGTGGTGATAGATGTGTCAGCTGCCGACTCGCGCGCGGGTCGAAACGATTCCGCTCTACGCGCCTTTCTTCAGGCCGTCGGAGCAGCGGGTGGGGAGGAGCGCCTCGAGTCCACGGTCGCGCGCTTCGCGGCCCACCTCGAGACCGACGGCTTGCATACCGCGCTCGGGTACCTGAACTCCCGCACGCGATTCCGGTACACGGGGGCGTATCGATTCGCACCGCCCCTGCTCTGCAGCATCGACATCTACGACCGGGAAAACCCGACCCTCAGCCTCTGCGCCGAGGTCGAGATGCGCACGACGTACTGCTCGATCGTCGGGCTGCGCCATGAGGCGCTCGCCGTCGACAACGCGGAGCACGACACTCGGGTCGACGCTCATCCGGCCCGCGAGCAGTTCGCCGCGTACTGCGGGGTCCCGCTCCGCGGAGCCGGCGGGCAGCCGTTCGGCACCCTCTGTCACTACGATCCGCGCCCGCGGATCGGCAGCAGCGACCAGATCACGCTTCTCGAGCGCGTCGCCCCGCTGGTCGCGGCTCATTCCCTCGCGCGATTGTCGTGAGCGGTGCGCGAGCGCGCCGAAAGTGCGTCGAGATTCGCGCGTACGATGTAGCTCACGAGATCGCGCGCCGCCTGCGCTGAGAAGACGCGCGCCGAGGGGACGATGCGCCCGCCGATCGGAGCGCCGGCGAGCAGTTCCATCGCCGACCTCGTGACATACACCGGCGCCGACGATGGGATGCCGGCCACGTCGTCACGGCCGACGACGAGGATCCGGAGATTTTCCGCGGCGCTGGCGACGTCGCTGAAGAATTTCTCGAGCACCGAGACGAAGCGCTCGTCGCTGACCACCACATAGACCGGCTGGCGCAGCAGCATGCGCCACTCGCCTCCGAGCAGGTCGGGCCGCACGTCGGCGATCACGACCGGAACCGCGACACGCTCGCCCAGGCGGCGGACGAGATGCTCGTAGCCCGGTGTCGTGACGAGCAGGTCGGTCCGGCGCAGGTCCGCGATGATCGCCGCGCTCGGCTCGACCAGCTCGGCGGCGTCGAGCCCAGTCGCCTCGAGTCCGTAGTCGTCGAAGAGCTCGCGACACATGCCGGCGATCTGGTCGCGGCTCCCCTGCACCACCGCCGCTCGCAGGCGAAGGGTGCCGACCGCCCGGCGGAACCAGTCATGGAACTCCACGATCGGTACCTCGCGCCCCAACCCCTGAAGGAGCGTCTCGATCATCCAGTCGACGCCCGGCGTGGGGACCAGGGTGTCGTCGCGTCGCGCGACGTAGATGCCGCCCCGCTGGCGAAGCTCGACGAGCCCCTCAGCGGCGAGCTCCCGGTAGGCGGCGAGCACCACGCGATGGTCGATGTCGAACTCCGCGCCGAGCTCGCGGGCGCTCGGGAGGCGGTCCCCGGAGGCGAGCGACCGCGCATGCAAGCCGCGGAGGATACGCCCGCGGAGCACCTCTGCGATGCCTTCTCTGGTCAGTTCTGTGGTCACAGGGCCTTTGGAATTCTAGCTCTGCTCATACAATTGTGACCACAGTGGCCTGAGATATGCGCCCGCACGGGGCAACCCATCGGATCATCCGGGGGCATCGAAAAACGGTGGCGTCCGCTTCCGGACGGGAACCGGGCGCGATGCTTGGGGGGCTGGTTTCCGCATGCTAGCGGTGGCGACCGGCGGTCTGTTGCTAGCGGCAGAAGGAGGTTCCTGGTGGAACGTGAGCAGATACTGACGCAGGCGCTCGGCCGGCTGGAGTCGCAGGGAAGCCGGCGCGAGTTCATGCGGTTGGCGGGAATGCTTGGCGGCGCGATCGCGCTCGCGGCCTGCGGCAACGACGACAATGGGACAGCGCCGAGCAACAACAGCGTCGCGCTCAACTTCGCCCAGCCGCTCGACGTCCTCAAGTATGCATTCGCGCTCGAGGCGCTGGAAGCCGACTTTTACACAAAGGTAGCGGCGAATGCGGCGTTCAGCACCGCGTTCAGCAGCGCGGGGGAGCGCCAGATCATCACGGACATCCGCGACCACGAAGTCGCGCACCGTGAATTCTTCAAGGCGGCGATCGCGGCGAACGGCGGGACCGCCCCGGCTCTATCGACGAAGTATCCGTCGACGGTCGATTTCAGCAGCCGCACCTCGGTGCTGGCGACGGCAAGGACCTTCGAGGACCTCGGCGTCAGCGCCTACAACGGCGCGGGCAAGTACCTCGCGACCGCGGCAACGGCAGCGCTGCTGACGATCGCCGGCAAGGTCGTCTCGGTCGAGGCGCGGCACGCGTCGGCGATCCGCGACCTGATCTCCCCAGATACCGATGCCTTCGCCAACGTCAGCGACCTCGCGACGTTAGGCGCCAGCGAGTCGACCGGGCTCGATGCGAAAGCGTCACCGTCGACCGTCCTCGCCGCGGCGCAGCCGTTCATCAACCAAACGATCACCGCCACCGGACTCTGAGGCGCCGACCATGAACACGAAGAACGTAATGGAGCTGATGGACCCCACCGAGGAGGCCCGGCTCCTTGCACGGCGCGACGCGATCAAGGCCGGCGTCTACGCCGGGCTCGCGATGGGATCGCTTCCGATGGTCCTCGCCGCGATGGCGAAGACCGCGGGCGCGCAGGGAACCGCGCCAAGCGTCACCGATGTCCTGAACTTCGCGCTCAAGCTCGAGTACCTCGAGGCGGAGTTCTACAACATCGCGACCGGCGCCACGAGCGCGTCGATGTATGCCGGCGCCAACCAGGTCTTCTCGGCGGCGAACCATCCGCCGAAGCCGGTGTTCGACGAGATCGCGAAGCACGAGAATGCGCACGTGACGGTGCTCAAGGGCGCACTCGGCAGCAGCGCGGTCGCGAAGCCGAACTTCGACTTCACGGGCGGTCACGGGGCGACCGACGGGAACGGGAAGTTCAACGGTCCCTTCGCCGACGTCTTCAGCAACCCGGGTACCTTCCTCGCGCTCGCGCAGGCGTTCGAGGACACGGGCGTCCGCGCCTACAAGGGGGGAGCCAGGTACCTGATCTCCAGCATCCCGGCGCTCGAGACAGCACTCCAGATCCATTCCATCGAGGCGCGACACGCGTCGAAGGTGCGCCGCATTCGCGGGGAGATGGGCTGGATCACCGGGAAGGCGAACACGCTGCCGCCCGCCGCACAGGCGGTCTACGGCGCGGGGAGCCCGGCGGCCGACTACCCGGCCGAGGACAACGTGACGCAGGCCGGGGTCAACGTCTCGACGCTGGCCGGGGTAGCGGGGGCGAACGCGGCGACCGAAGCGTTCGATGAACCGCTCGACACCGGGACGGTGCTGGCGATCGCGGGGCTGTTCATCTACTGACGCAGCGCTCGGACATCGCCCGGAACAGACGACGGGGAGGACACGATGTGTCCTCCCCGTCGTCGCACGTGGCGCTGCTACCCTAACGCCTGGCGAGCGTGACGATCCGTGCCTTCCCTGCCGGGAGCTTCGCCAGCGCATTCCGCGTGTCGACAATGACCTTCGACTTCGCGACGAGCCGACCGTAATCCACGGCGCGGTGGTCGGTCACGATCACGACCGCATCGGCGTTCGCGAGGATTTCGTCGGTGAGCTCGACGCCGGCGCGGCTGTGGCCATCCTCGCGATAGCTCGGGACGTGCGGATCGTGGTAATCGACCGTCGCGCCGCGCCCCTCGAGCAGCCGGATGACGTCGAGCGCGGGGCTCTCGCGCATGTCGTCGATGTCACGCTTGTAGGCGACGCCAAGGACGAGGATGCGGCTTCCCTTCACCGACTTCCGGTCGTCGTTCAACGCGATCGAGATCTTCTCGACGACGTACTCCGGCATCGAGCTGTTCACCTCGCTCGCCAGCTCGATGAAGCGGGTGCGGTAGTTCAGCGTCCGCATCTTCCAGGCGAGGTAGTGCGGATCGAGTGGTATGCAGTGACCGCCGATGCCGGGCCCCGGGGTGAACTTCATGAAGCCGAACGGCTTCGTCGCCGCCGCGTCGATGACTTCCCAGACGTCGACCCCGAGCTTGTCGCAGACGATGGCCATCTCGTTGACCAACCCGATGTTCACGGAGCGGAAGGTGTTCTCGAGCAGCTTGACCAGCTCGGCGGCCTCCGGCGTGCTGACCGGGACGATCGTGTCGATGCACGTCTCGTAGAGCGCCTTGGCCACTTCGACGCAGGCCGGGGTGATGCCGCCGACGACCTTTGGCGTGTTCTTCGTGTTCCACTTCTCGTTCCCCGGATCGACCCGCTCGGGGCTGAAGGCGAGGAAAACGTCCTTGCCGACGGTGAGGCCCGACGACTCGAACCGCGGCTGCATGACCTCGCGGGTGGTGCCCGGATAGGTCGTGCTCTCGAGGACGACCAGCATCCCGCGATGCGCCTGACGCTGCACCGCCTCGGCGACGGCGATCACATAGCTCATGTCCGGGTCGCGCGTCTTGGCGAGCGGGGTCGGCACCGCGATCGAGATCGTGTCCGCCTCCTTGAGGCGGGACTCGTCGGCGGTGGCAACGAGCTTCCCCGACCTGACCAGCGTCGCGATGTCGCTGGCCGGAACGTCCTGGATGTGTGACTCGCCTTTCATCAGGAGGTCGACGACGCGCTTGCTGACGTCGTAGCCGATGACGTTGAATCCCGCCTTCGCGAATTCAACCGCGAGCGGCAATCCGACGTAGCCAAGTCCGACGACGGCGACGGTCGCCGACCTGTCAGAGATGCGTTTCAGGAGCTGGTCTTTCACGGGTCCGGGTCGTTGGGGGGAGGAGGCGCTGGCTGGCGATCAGTGCCCGTAGAACGCTCGCACGGTGCTCGCGACTTCGTCGAGCTGCCCCTGGGTGAGCTCGGGGAACACGGGCAGCGACAGCACTTCGTCTGCCGCCTTCTCCGACACCGGGCACTGGCCCTTCCTGTAGCCGAGATAGGCGAAGCAGGGCTGGAGGTGAAGCGGAAGCGGATAGTAGATCGACGAGCCGATGCCGCGCTCCCTGAGGAACGCCTGCAGCGCGTCGCGGCGGTCAGCGCGGATGGTGTACTGGTTATAGATCGACTCGTTGTTCGGGTCGACGTACGGCGTGGTGATGCCCGCGACGTCCTTGAAGGCGTCGTCGTAGAAGCGGGCGTGCTCGCGGCGCTTCGCGCTCCAGCCGGCGAGATACGGCAGCTTGGTCTTGAGGACCGCCGCCTGCAGCGCATCGAGGCGGCTGTTGTAGCCGACCTCGTCGTGGAAATACTGCTTTGCGCCGCCGTGCACCCGCAGCCGCATGAGACGCTCGGCGATCGCCGCGTCCTGGGTGACGATCATCCCGCCGTCGCCGTAGCCGCCGAGGTTCTTGCTCGGGAAGAAGCTGAAGGTGCCGATCGTCGCGGCCTCTCCGGCCATCACCCACTTGCCGTCGATCTTGCGGCGCGCACCGATGGACTGCGCGGCATCCTCGATCACCGGAAGGTTGCCGGCGGCCGCCCTGACCTGCTCGATCGGCGCCATCGCGCCGAACAGGTCGACGGGGATGACAGCCCTGGTCTTGCCGGTGATCCCCGCCTTGATCGCCGCCGGGTCGATGTTGAAGGTCTTCGGCTCGATGTCGACGAACACCGGCGTCGCGCCGACGTTGTGGATCGTCCCCGCCGTCGCGAAGAAGGTGAAGGGCGTCGTCACGACCTCGTCGCCCCGGCCGATGTCGAGCGCGCGCATCGCGAGGAGGATCGCGTCGGTGCCGTTGGCGCAGCCGATCGCGAACTTCGTGTGCGAGAGGCCGGCGACCTCGCACTCGAGCTCCTTCACCTTGTCGCCAAGGATGAAGAGCTGGCTGTCGACAACGTCGATGACGGCCTTGACCATCTCGTCGCGAATCGTCTGATGCTGCGCCTTCAGGTCGAGCAGTGGGACGGGCATTGTTTCGCCTGGAGAGTTGTCGTGGGTGGGCTGAAAGGTGCCGTTCGATGAGCGCCAGGTAAAGCGGTCAGATCGTGACGCGCAGGGGGAGCGGGACTTCACGGCCGGTTTTTGCCGACTCGTAGATCCCGAGGATCAGCTCCAGCGACTTGCGTCCGGCGCGGCCATCGGTGTCGGGGACGGCCTCGCCGCGAAGGACCTTCAGCACGTTGCGATAGTACGTCTCGTGCCCGAACCCGTAGACGTTAGGCGGGTTGGTCGTCGCGGCTTCGATCAGCTTGTCGTCGTCGTCGTAGTCGGAGAACTGCCATGTCTCGACCTTGTTGACGGCGGTGCCGGCGATCTTCACCGACCCCTTCTCGCCGAGGATGGTGATCGAGCCCTCGAGATTCTTCGGGTAGGCAAGCATCGTGACCTCGATGGTGCCGAGCGCACCGCTGCGGAACTTGAGGACGGCGACCCCGGTGTCCTCGGCTTCGATGCGGCGGGCGAGGGTGGCGGTCTT
>DASZNJ010000060.1:0-2700 GCA_035551575.1 Gemmatimonadaceae bacterium | reverse complement strand
GCTGCACCGGTCGCTGACCAGGCGGCGGCGGCTCCGATCGCGGGAGCACCAGCCACCGCCGACGACGAGCCGCTCGTGCTCGAGGCCTACATCGACTCGATCCGCTGCACCAGCTGCAACGAGTGCACGAACCTGAACGGCAGGATGTTCGGCTACAACGGCGACAAGCAGGCGTACGTGAAGGACCCGGCGGCCGGCACCTTCCAGCAGCTCGTCGTCGCCGCTGAGCGGTGCCCGGTCTCGATCATCCATCCGGGAACACCGCTCAATCCGAAGGAGAAGGAACTCGGCAGATGGATCAAGCGCGCCGAGAAGTTCAACTGAGCATATGCTGACTTTCGCGAGCGGTTTCCGGCACGGCGTACACCCGCCCGAGCAGAAGGGGCTCACCAGCCATCTTCCGATCCGGCGCATGCCCTACCCCGACGAGCTGGTGCTCCCCCTCCGCCAGCACGCCGGCAAGCCGGCGAAGCTCTGCGTCAAGGCCGGCGACCGGGTCGAGCGCGGCGACAAGCTCGCCGAGGCCGACGGCTTCATGTCCGTGCCGATCCACGCCTCGGCGGCCGGCACCGTCATCGACATCGGCTGGTGGCCGCACCCGGACGGTTCGATGGCCGAAGCGGTGCGCATCAAGGTCGACCGCTACGCGCCGCAGGTCGCACGGCCGCGGATGGTGCCGCGCTGGGAGGGGCTCACCACCGACCAGGTAGTGAAGGCGGTGCAGGAAGCCGGTGTCGTCGGCCTCGGGGGCGCGGCGTTCCCGACGCACGTCAAGCTCGCCCCGCCGAAGGACCATGCCGTCCATACGCTGATCATCAACGGCGCCGAGTGCGAGCCGTACCTGACCTCCGACCACCGGACGATGGTCGAATACCCGGAGCGGGTGCACTTCGGCATCCGCGTCATGATGCACGCGTTAGGCGTGACGAGGTGCGTGATCGGGGTCGAGAAGAACAAGCCCGACGCGATCGCCGCGCTCCAGCGAAAGGCACCCGTCGACCTCGACGTCACCGTCCTCCCGCTCACCGTGAAGTATCCGCAGGGCGCGGAGAAGATGCTCATTCACGCCGTCACCGGCGTCGAGGTCCCCTCGGGGAAGCTGCCGGTGTCCGTCGGCGTCGTCGTCCAGAACGTCGGCTCGGTCTCGGCGATCGCCGAGGTCTTCGAAACCGGCCTCCCGCTCATCGAGCGGATCGTGACGGTGTCGGGACATGGGCTGCTCCGCCCGGCGAACCTGATCGTCCCCGTCGGCACGAAGCTCCGCGACCTGCTCGCGCAGTGCGACGGGGTGAGCGCGGATGCGGCCGAGGTGATCATCGGCGGCCCGATGATGGGACAGGCGCAGTCGAACCTCGACGCTCCCGTGATCAAGGGCACGACCGGTGTCGTCGTCCTCGAGAAATCCGAGACGCGCCAGGCTGAGAGCTATCCGTGCATCCACTGCGGTCGCTGCCTCGACGCCTGCCCCGTCTTCCTCAACCCGTCGCTCCTCGGCGACTATGCGCGCGTCCAGCGCTACGAGGACATGGCCGAGCTGCACCTCGCCGACTGCATGCTCTGCGGCTCGTGCGCCTACGTCTGCCCGTCGAACATCCCGCTGTCGCAGCTCTTCCAGGCGAGCAAGCTCGCGCTCCGCCGCGCCAGGGCGGTGGTCGCATGAGCGCCGAGAAGCTGATCGTCACCGCGTCGCCGCACATCCGCTCGCAGGACTCGGTGCCGCGCATCATGTGGCACGTCGTGGCGAGCATCATCCCGATCGTCGCCTTCGCCGCGCTGTTCTTCGGGATCAGCGCGCTGCTGCAGGTTGCGACCGCGGTGATCGTCTGCGTCGCGACAGAGCGTGCGACCGGCAAGGGGGGGGCGATCGCCGACGGATCGGCGACGATCACCGGGCTGCTGCTCGCGCTCACGCTCCCCGCCGGATTCCCGCTCTGGATGACCGCGCTCGGCGCCGCGTTCGCGATCCTCTTCGGCAAGCAGGTGTGGGGAGGGCTTGGTCATAACGTCTTCAATCCCGCGCTCGTCGGCCGCGCCTTCCTCCAGGCGGCGTTCCCGGTTGCGATCACGACGTGGCCGACACCGGGCGGGAGCTTCCTCTCGCTCAAGGGAGACCTGTTCGCGCTCCCGCTCACCCATCCGCTCCCTGACGCGGTGACATCGGCGACACCGCTCGGTCTCCTCAAGTTCGAGGGGAAGGGTACCTCGCTGCTCGACCTCATCGTCGGCAGCACCGCTGGATCGCTTGGCGAGACCGCGGCGCTCGTCATCCTCGCCGGCGGGCTGTATCTCGCCTGGCGCGGCTACCTCAACTGGCGGATCCCGCTCAGCATCCTCACCACGGTCGCCGCGGTGAGCGGGATCATCCACCTCGCCGACGCGACCAGGCCCGACCCGCTGTTCATGCTCTTTTCCGGCGGGTTGATGCTCGGCGCCGTCTACATGGCGACCGACATGGTCACCGCGCCGATCACCAATCTCGGCAAGTGGGTGTTCGGCGCCGGAATCGGCGTGCTGGTCGTCGTGATCCGCATCTGGGGGGGGCTGCCCGAGGGTGTGATGTACGCAATCCTCTTCATGAACGCGCTGACGCCGTTCATCAACCGCGCGACGCAGCCGCGGGTGTTCGGCACGCGCGTCGGGAGCGCCGCATGACCGCGGACGGGCAGCACTGCGCAGCGCCGGCCCCGGCGGGCGGCAGCG
>DASZNJ010000059.1:0-3575 GCA_035551575.1 Gemmatimonadaceae bacterium | reverse complement strand
CCCGGGCCCGGGCAACGCTCGGCGGGCTGCGGGTGACGCGCGAGAACTACCACATGATCGACGACGAGTTCCAGTTCGCGGTGCTCGCCGGTCGCTGGCTCGCCGACTCGACCGTGACCGCGGCGCACAAGCGCGCGTTCCTCCTCGACAGTGCCGACTCAGGCGAGCCACGGGTGGTCCGGCTGCTCCGCGAGCTCGCGCTCGTCTCGCGCCTTACCGCGCCGTATGCGGCGAATCCCGTCGCCGCGAACCTGGTCTCCTTCGCGCGGCGCGACTCGACCTGGGGGTCGGCGAGCTGGCGCGACAGCGGGGTCGGCTACGCCGGCGGCCGCTATGCGATGGACATCAACGCGATCTGGGCGCCGCACGCGCTCGACGCGATCGCGCGCATCCTCGATGAACTCCACGCCCTCGGCATCTCCGCCGACGCCCTCTCGGCGCGGATCCCCGGGCTCGCGGCCACAGCGCCGTTAGGCAGCTACGCCCGCGACCGTACCCGCCTGGCGTCGGCGATCGAGACATGGCGCGGCGCTTCGCGCCACTTCGTCGTCCGGCTCGCCCCGGCCGAAGTCTCGTCGCGCGTCACCGCCCGCCTCGCGGCGATGCCCGCGGCCGAGCGGGATTACTGGACCGGGCTCGTCGCCCGGACGAAGGCCGACCAGGACTCGCTCGAGTTCCTCGCGATCGCGCTCGATGCCGACGGCCGGCCGATCGGGGTCGCGAACACCGACCCGGCGATGCGCCTCTTCCTCGGCGACGTCGCGCCGGCGTCGGGTGGGGCGCCGGGCGCGGCGTCACCGGGCGATGCGCGCGCGGCGGTGCTGCGCGACGTGCGGCTGTTCGTGCGGCCATACCCGGTCGGGCTGATGATCGCCGAGGTCGGCCCGGTGGTCGCGAACGACGCGTACGCACCGCCCGCGGTCTGGGAGGCGTTCGTGAAGGATCCGTACCACGGCCCGCGCGTCATCTGGGGACGCGAGGTCAACCTCTTCCTGCTCGGCGCGGCGCGCCGGGCCGGCGAGGGAGATCCGGCACTGGCCGGCGAGCTGCGCGCGGCGATCGACAGCGTCAGGCGGGCGGTTGCGGCGTCCGGGTTCCACAGCGAGCTGTGGAGCTACGAGGTGAAGGCGGGCAAGGTCGTCCCGGCGCGGTACGGCACGAGCGCCGACGTGCAGCTGTGGAGCACGACCGACCTCGCGGTGGAGTTCGCGCTGTCGCGGCTGGAGCGTTAGGTCTGCCACCCGGTGGCGCCGATCATGCGGCGGTGATCCGCGCCACCATGAACGAGGTCGCCATGTTCGCCATTCGCTCCCCGGCTTTCCCCCCGGACGGAGGAATTCCCGCGAAGCACACCTGCGATGGAGCCGACGTCTCGCCCCCGCTGAGCTGGACCGACCCGCCGCCGGGAACGCGTTCCTTCGCGCTGATCGTCGACGACCCGGATGCCCCGGATCCCGCGGCGCCGAAGAAGCTGTGGGTCCACTGGATCCGCTACAACATCCCGCCCGACGCGCGGGCGCTGGCCGAGGGGGCGGGCAACTCCGCGCCGTCAGGCGGGGCCCGCGACGCGGTCACCGACGCGAAGGCCACCGGTTACCACGGCCCCTGCCCCCCGGTCGGGCGGCATCGCTACTACTTCCACCTCTTCGCGCTCGACGCCATGCTCCCCGACCTCGGCGACAAGGCGACGCGGCGCGAGGTGGACGCGGCGATCGAGAAGCACCTGCTCGCGACCGCGGTAGTGATGGGGACCTACGCGCACCCTTCGGCGGCGAGGCGCTGATCGGGAAGCTGCCACGACGCGAGGTGCTCGCGCGCCCGCTCGACGATCTCGTCCATCGATGGCGTGGAGGCGAGCATCCGCTCGGCGACGGCGCGGATCTCGGCGGTGCTCGGGATGTGGAGGTGCGGGAGCTCGGCCATGATCTCGGCGGCGAGCTGCCGCGCGACCTTCTCGACCACCGCCCTGCCTAACCGCCGCTCGTTGGCGACGAGGTCGGCCGGCGGAGCTCCGAGGTCGGAGACGAGGCGCAGCCACGAGAGCACGGTGAGGGCGTAGAACGTCGGGTCGAACTCGTACCAGCGGAACCCCTGGCGGGTGGAGCGTTGGTAGGCGTGATGGTTGTTGTGCCACCCCTCACCGAGGGTGATGACCGCGAGCCACCAGTTGTTGCGCGAGTCGTCGCCGGTGACGTAGCGCTGCCTGCCGTGGACGTGGGCGAGCGAGTTGATGAAGAAGGTGCCGTGGTAGAGCAGCACCGTGCTCCAGACGAAGCCGACGACGAGCCCGGTCCAGCCGCCTAACGCGAAGCAGAGGATGCCGAGGACGGTCGCCGGGAAGTACGGGTGCTTCTCGAGCCAGACCAGCTCCGGATACTTCGTCAGGTCGGGGATCGCGTCGAAGTCGGTCTTCGCGTTGTCCTGGTGGAAGACCCAGCCGACGTGCGAGAAGAAGAAGCCCCGATGCCGCGGCGAGTGCACGTCCTGCTCGGTGTCGGAGTGCTTGTGGTGGTGCCGGTGGATCGCCGCCCACCAGAGGATCCCGCGCTGCGCGGTGCTCTGGGCGAGGAAGGCGAGGAGGAACTGGCCGACGCGGCTCGTCCTGAAGGTGCGGTGCGAGAAGTAACGGTGATAGCCTGCGGTGACGCCGAACATCCGCACGACGTAGAGGATGGCGCAGAGGAGCAGCGCGCCCTTCGTCACGCCGGTGAAGAACGCCGCGAACGCGGCGACGTGTACGAGCAGGAAGGGGATCGCCTGCGGGTAGATGATGTCGTCGTGGAACTCTTCGTTGTCGGCCGGTGCAACCGGCGCGGGCGTCTGGAGGGACGTCACGTGTTGTCCTGTTGGGTGTTCAGCGGTGTGCGCGCGGGTCAGGCGAGCGAGGAAGCGGGCGCGCGGACGAGCGCGGCGAGGGTCGTCATCGACCGTTCGACGTCGAACTCGGCGGGATCCATCACGACCTGCAGGGCGCAGCCCTCGACGAAGCCGGCGGCGACGGAGGCAAGCCCCTCGGCGCTCATCCCGCCGTAGCGGTCGGGGTCGCTCTCGACGAGCGCGCGGGCGAGGGGCGCGAAGGCGTCGCGATAGCGGTTGAGGGCACGGCGGATCTTCCGCCGGATGGTCGGATGGCGGGTGCCGAGCACCCAGTAGTCGAAGAACAGCTCGACGCGCTCGCGCTGTTTGGGGAGCCATTCGACATCACGACGGATGGCGATCATCATCCGCGCGCCGGGATCGCCGACCTCGGACAACCGGTCCGGCGTGTCGGCGGCGACGATGGTGTGGACGAGCAACCAGTCGAGGAGCTCGACGAGCAGCTTGTCGACGGACTCGAAGTAGAAGAATACGAGTCCCGCGCTGACCCCCGCCTCGGCAGCGACCGCGCGGGCGGTGAGCGCGCCGAGCCGTTCGCGGGCGGCGACGGCGAAGGCGGCGCGGAGGATCGCCTCGCGGCGCTCTTCTTCGGGTGCCCTACGCCCGGGCAAGGCGGGCGACGATCGGGGAGTTATTGATCACGTGGTCAATATAGCACGGCATTATTGATCATGCAATCAATAACGATTGGCGGGGGG
>DASZNJ010000058.1:0-4992 GCA_035551575.1 Gemmatimonadaceae bacterium | reverse complement strand
CCGGGCGCGCCGCCGGCCGCGGATAGCGCCGCGGCGACGAGCGCCAGCGCCGCCCGCCGCGGCGTCATCGCCTAACGATCGGTGAAGTCCACGCTGGTGTCGAGCGTGCGGCAGACCTCGGCCAGCAGCTCGGCCGCCGCGTCGACGTCGGCGAGGTCGACCATCTCGTTCGGCGAGTGCATGTACCGGTTCGGGATCGAGACGAGCGCGGTTGCGATCCCCTCGCGCGCGATCGCGATCGCGTCGGCGTTGGTGCTCGTGTCGCGGCCGACCCCGTGCAGCGAGTACGACATCTTCATCCGCTCGGCCGCGTCGCGGATGAGGCGGAACGCCACCGGCGAGATCAACCCCCCCCGCGACAGCACCGGGCCACCGCCTAACGCGTGGTCGCCGAGCTCCTTCTTCTCGAGCCCGGGGTGGTCGGTCGCGAAGGTGACGTCGACGACGACCGCCATCTGCGGCCCGACGCACTGCGCGCAGACGAGCGCGCCGCCGCCGTTCCAGGCGATCTCCTCCTGCGTCGTCGCGACGGCGACGACCTTCGCCTTCCCCGGCTTCGCCGCGTAGCGGCGCAGCGCCTCGAGCACCACGAACGCGCCGATCCGGTCGTCGATCGAGCGCGAGACGAGCCGCCCGTTCGGGAAGTCGAGCGCCCTGCCGTCGATCACGCCGGGGTCGCCGACCGTCAGGCGCGACGCCGCCTCGGCCTTGCTCGTCGCGCCGATGTCCACCCAGAGCTCGGTCAGCTTCGTCGCCTTCTCGCGGTCGTCGGGCTTGATCAGGTGGATCGGCTTCTTCCCGATCACCCCGAACACGTCGCCCTTCTCGGTGATGAAGCGGATCCGCTGCGCGACCAGCACCTGCGGGTCCCACCCGCCGATCGGCGAGATGTGGACGTACCCCTCGTCGTCGATGAACTGGACGATCACCCCGATCTCGTCGATGTGCCCGTCGAGCATGATCGTCGGCGACCCCTGCGGGTTGATCGTCGCCATGCTGTTGCCCGAGACGTCGGCCGCGACCTCCGCGCCGAACGATTTCGCCTCCTCGCGCCAGACGCGGGCGGGGGCGGTCTCGAATCCCGAGGGACCGGGGGTGTCGAGCAGGCGCTTGAGGAAGGCGATCGAGGGGGGAGTCAGCATCGTGGTTCGGTATTGTGGTTCCGTGATGGTGCGAGCGAATGATAACGATCAGCGGCGCGTGTAGACCGCCTTGCCGGCGATCCAGGTCGAGACGACGCTGGTGCCGAGGACCTCGTCGGCGGCGACCGTCATGATGTCGCGGTCGAGGATGACGAAGTCGGCGTACTTCCCCGCCGTGAGCGAACCGGCGTCCTTCTCCATGAAGGACGCGAAAGCGGGCCAGATGGTCATCGATTTCAGCGCTTCCTCGCGCGTCATCGTCTGCTCCGGATGCCAGCCTCCCGGCGGCCAGCCGCGCTCGTCCTGGCGCGAGATCGCCGCGTGGAACGAGCGCAGGGGGTTCACCCCCTCCACGGGAAAGTCGCTGCCGTTCGGGATGACGACCCCGGTGTTGAGCAGCGACCGCCACGCATACGCCCCGAGCTCGCGCCCCGCGCCCAGCCGCGCGCCGGCCCAGTACATGTCGCTCGTCTGGTGGACCGCCTGCATCGACGGGATCACGTCGAGCGCGGCGAAGCGCGGGATGTCGTCGTGGCTCACGACCTGGGCGTGCTCGATCCGGAAGCGGTGGTCGGCGACCGGGACCGCCTTCAGCGCCCGCTCGTAGGCGTCGAGGACGACGCGGTTGCCGCGGTCGCCGATGGCGTGGACGCAGGCCTGGAAGCCGTGGCGCAGCGCCTCCTCGGCGACCGCCTCGAGATGCTCGGGCGTCGAGACGAGAAGCCCCCGGTTGTGCGGGTCGTCCGAGTACGGCTCGAGCATCGCCGCGCCACGGCTGCCTAACGCTCCGTCGGCGTAGAGCTTGACGCTGCGGATCCAGAGCCGGCCGTCGTAGAGCGCGCTCTGCGGGCCGCGGGCGAAGTAGTACGCCAGCGCCGCGCTGTCGTCGGCGACCATCACATAGGTGCGGAGGTCGAGCTTCCCCTCCTTCGCCAGCGACTCGAACAGCTCGATCGCCGCGCGCGGCTCCCCGGCGTCGTGGATCCCGGTCAGCCCCCAGCGGTGCATCTCCTCGATCGCCGCCAGCGCGCGGGCCCGCCGCTCCGCCGCCGACGGCGCGGGCACGACGCGGTCGATCAGCGAACCGGCGTTGTCGACGAACACCCCGGTCGGCGTCCCCGCCGAGTCGCGCTCGAGCCGCCCTCCCTCGGGATCGCGCGTCTCCTTCGTCACCGACGCGAGCTGCATCGCCCTGGCGTTGGCCAGCACCGCGTGGCCGTCGACGCGCTCGAGCACGACGGGGTTGCTCGGCACCGCCCGCGACAGCGCGTCGTGCGTGGGAAAGCGCGTGTCTCCCCAGTCGTTCTGGTCCCAGCCGCGGCCGATGATCCACGATCCCGCCGGCACCTGCCTCGCCCGCGCGGCGACGCGGGCGATCACATCGGCGTACGACGTGGTCCCGGTGAGGTCGACGGTGCGCAGCGCCTGGCCGAGCCCGAGGAGGTGGGCGTGCGCATCGGTCATCCCGGGGATGATCGTGCGACCCGTCGCGTCGACGACCTGTGTCTTCGGGCCCTGCAGCGCCCTCGCGCCGCGCGCCGACCCGACGAAGAGGATCCGGCCGTCGCGGACCGCGATCGCCTCGGCGGTCGGGCGGGAGTCGTCGACGGTGTAGATGCGCGCGCCGGTGACGATCAGGTCGGCGGGACGCCGGGGGGCAGCGGACTGCTGCGCCCCGATGGTCGCCGCGCTCGGCATGGCGAGCAGCGCCCCGGCGAGGGCGGGGAGGAAGGTCGGTCGCATTTCGGAGGTGGGAACGTTAGGGAAGCCGCCCAAAGCTGCGCTGGCGCTCACCGTCCGCGCCACCCCTTGCCACGCGCTGCGCGCCGCGGAAAGGCGGTCAGCGGTTGCGCCGCGTGCCGATGCGCAGCCCGGCACGGAAGACGAGCATCGAGATCTCCTCGACGCGTCGCCCGCCGCCGCGCCCCGCGAAGTCGTACCGCTCGAGCGAATAGCCGAGTGAGAGGTCGAGCCGCTCGCCCGAATGCCGCAGCCGGGCGAGACCGGCAATGGCGAGGTCGGGTCCGCTGCGCCCGCTCACCCGGACCGCCGGCGCGAGCGCGAGCCCGACCGAGCCTTCGAGCATGTTGTCGATCAGCATCCCATGCCCCTCGCCGCCGAGCGACAGCTCGCTCCAGTGCTGCCGGGCGAGTGGTCCCTGGTAGCTGCGGCCGAGCGCGGCCACCGTTCCGCGAAACCACGAGACCATGTCGAGGCGCGCCGTCAGCGCGAGCTCGCCGACCGCGCGCGTCTCCGCCGCCCGGGTCTGCGGGTTGAGCGTTCCGCCGAGCGCGCGGAGCGTGACCGTCACCCGCTCATCGGGCTCGAGGTCGAGCTGTGCGCCGAACAGCGGACCGGCGCTCCGCTCGAGGCCGAGCCCGGTGTCGACGCGGTGGTCGGCCGACGCCGCGACCATCGATACCGCCCCCTTCGGCAGCGTCAGGGCTGCCTGTGCCTGCGCGGCGGCGGGAAGAACGAGCGCGACGATCGCGACCAGGGAAGAATGGCGCATCACTCGGGTGCTTCGCTCGGGATGACGACGATGCGCAGCAGTGCGAGCCGCGCCGCGTTGCGGCTCGCGATCGCCGCGTTGCGGGCGGCGAGTGCGTCGCGGCGCCGCTGGTTCGCCTCGACCGCGGCATCGTTGACCGGGTGCCGCCACCGGTCGACCGCGCCGGCGATGCCGGCGGCGATCCCGGCGACGGCAATCCCGCCGGCCAGCGAGCGGCCGTCGCCGCGGAGCTTCGCGTTGCCTAACGCGGAGACGGCGAGCCCGCCAGCGGCGAAGGCGACCCCCTTGGCGAGCTGGCGGTAGGCGCTCGACCGCGGCCAGCGCTCGGCGAGGAGCTCGGCAGCGGCGAGGGCGGGGAGGGAATCCTCGAGCGCGGGCACGTCGTGCGCGAGCTCGAAAGCGACGCTCGAGCTGTCGGTGAGCCCGGTGCTGTCGCGCGCGCGGACGACGAGCCAGTACCGGCCGGGCGGGGCGATCCGCCCGTCGGCGAGCCGCGCATTCCAGGAGATCTCGCGCACCCCCTCGCTCACGCGGTCGAACACCGGCACCCCGGAGATGTCCCCCGCCGCGACGACCTCGGCGTGAACCTCCGCATCATGGGTCGAGACGATCACCATCGGGATCGCGTCGGTCCGCGGATCGATCCGGCGGGGGAGCAGCGGGCGCGCGGCGACGGCGAGCGTGCGCCGCCGCGCCTCCCCGAACGCGCTGCGCTCACCCTCGGTGAACCGCGACGGATCGAGGTCGGTGAAGGGGTCGCGCTCGAGCGCGGCCCGGAAGTACGCGATCGAGGAATCGCGCATCCCGAGGATCGCCAGCGACGCGCCGAGGTAGGTGTACGCCTGCACCCGCTGCTCGCGCGACACCTCGAACGGGGAGCTCGGCGAGATCACCTGGCGGAGGAGGACGAGCGCGCGCTCGACCTGGAGGTCCTCGTACAGCTTGGTGGCCTGCTCGAGCGACTCGGCGGTGCTCCCCTGCGCCGACGCGCGCCGCGGCGCGGTGGAGAGCGCGAGCGCGACGATCGCGAGGCACGACATCAGGATGTGGCGCGGCGTGCTCACGGCGTGAGCTCCGTCGGGCGGAGGTTGATGCGCGGGAGCTGCGTCGTCTGGCCGGCGACGATCACGACGGTCGAGTCGAAGTCCGCGTAGCCGGGCGCCCGCACGTGCAGCCGCCTGCGCCCCGACGGGACGCGCGCGTCGAGCACGACGCCCCTGCCTAACGATGCGCCGTCGATGAAGATCTCGGCATCCACTGGATAGGCGCGCGCGCGAATCAACCCGGGAGGGGCAGGCGCAACGACCGCCGGCGTGACGGGGCCGGCCGCGGCCGTCG
>DASZNJ010000057.1:0-15834 GCA_035551575.1 Gemmatimonadaceae bacterium | reverse complement strand
CCGATCTACGAGGCCGCGGTTCAGTACCAGGAGGAGAAGATCCCGCTGCTCGTGCTCGCCGGCAAGGAGTACGGATCGGGGTCCTCGCGCGACTGGGCGGCGAAGGGCACCATGCTGCTCGGCGTCCGGGCGGTGATCGCGGAGAGCTTCGAGCGGATTCACCGGAGCAACCTGGTCGGGATGGGGGTGCTGCCGCTGGAGTTCACCGACGGCGCGACGAGGCAGTCGTTAGGCCTGACGGGGTTCGAGACGTTCGACATCTCGGGCGTGGACCAGACGCTGAAGCCGCGGGCGAGGTTGCAGGTGACGGCGAAGGCGGCGGGGGGCGGGGAGTCGAAGACGTTCACGGTGCTCTGCCGGATCGATACGCCGGAGGAGCTGAACTACTATCGGAATGGCGGGATTCTGCCGTACGTGCTGAGAAGTCTGGTGGGGCGGAAGTAAGTCGCGTGCGGATCCATACCAACAAAACGGCGAGAGCGGGGGCTCTCGCCGTTATTTTTCGTCACTGGGCACTTGCGACTGGCGCCAGGCTTTTTTCACGCTCTTGCGGTCTCGCACACGTTCGCGACCCAGCGTTAGGTCGCACGACAGGCGTTCAGAACAACGCAAAGTGCGCCTAACGCTACCTGCTTGGGTGCGCCTTGCCAGTAAAGACTCTGAGCCTCGACGACGTACTCGAGATTCATGACATCCTCGTTCGCGACTTTGCCGAGGATAGCGATCCGATCCCCCCTGCAGGCGTTCGGGATCGGGGCCTTCTTGAATCGGCGGTCAATCGACACACGCAGGGTTTGCGGCCGTAACCAGGTATCCGACAGATGCGCGAGTTCCTCCGCGGGATCGACACGACCGTCGCCCGCGGCCGAGACCGGGTCTGATCGGCGATGCCGCGCTCGTCACGCCCTAACGTCGTCGACTCCTCGGCGTGGCTCGCCTGGTTCGCCGACGAGCCGGGCGCCGATCACTTCGCCGACCCGATCGAGGACACCGCGTCGCTGGTCGTCCCGGCGATCTGCCTGGTCGAGGTCTTCAAGGTGATCGCGCGCCAGCGCGACGAAGGTGCCGCGCTCCAGGCGGTGGCGCTGATGCAGCAGGGACGCATCGTCGACCTCGACGCGACGCTCGCCCTCGCGGCGGCCAAGGCCGGCATCGACTACAAGCTGCCCCTCGCCGAGAGCATCGTGTACGCTACCGCTGGACAGATCGATGGCGTCGTCTGGACGCACGACGACGACTTGGACGGACTCGACGACGTTCGCTTCTTTCCGAAGCAGAAGCCGGCTCGCTGAGAGCTGCGCGTGCGTGTCCCGAGCCACCAGGCTCCCGGCGCTTCGCAGATTCTGGTCGGCCATGATGCGCGGCGGCTTCCGGGAGATTGCCGCCGATCGTAGCTTTCACCAGCAACGTCAACCCAGGCCGCCGCCTTCCCCGTGACTCCGCTCAACGCTCGCACCGCGAAGACCGATCGCCGCGACGTACCGGCCTACCAGCTGGCCGAGGCTGCGCATTATCTCCGCCTCGCGCCGGCGACGCTCCGCTCGTGGGTCGCCGGCCGCCGGTATCGCAAGCGCGAGGGAACAGGATTCTTCTCCCCGCTCATCCGTGCGGCAGACAGCGAGCGCCGAGTCCTCTCGTTCAACAACCTCGTCGAGGCTCACGTCCTTCGCGCATTGCGGACCGAGCACGGTGTCCCGATCAGGGAAGTACGGGCCGCGCTGGAGTTCGCGGAGAATGAGTTGAAGATCGAGCGGCTGTTGCTGCGTCCGGAGCTGCGCACCAGCGCCGGGGAGCTGTTTCTCGATCATTACAGCGAGCTGGTAAGTCTCTCCCGCTCGGGACAGATCGCGATGCGGAAGCTGCTCGAGACCTACCTCGCGCGCATCGACTTTGATGCGCGCCTTCCGATCAGGCTCTTTCCGTTCGTGACGGGCGAGCGGGCACCGGACCGCCCGATCGCGATCGATCCGGCGATTGCGTTCGGACGTCCTGTCGTGCTCAGGGGCGGGATCTCGACCGCAGCGATCGTCGCGCGTGTAGATGCTGGCGAGTCGGTCACGGATATCGCAGCCGACTATGACCTGGATGAGTCGGAGATAGGGGACGCCCTCCTCTATGAAAAAAGTGCGGCGTGAGTCCCATCTTCTTCACGGACCGAGACCTGGGCAAACAGTTCCCTGCTATCCTCCGGACGGCAGGGATTCTTGTTGAGCGGCACGGTGACCACTTCGCCCCGGATGCGCCGGATGATGCCTGGCTCCCCGAGGTTGGCCGCCGCGGGTGGATCGTCCTCACCCACGATCAACGGATCCGCTACAAGAGCAACGAGCGCGATGCGGTGATGTCCAATGGGATTGCGATGTTCGTGTTGATCGGGACCGTTTCTTTTCCCGAGCTTGCGCACGCATTCCTCGCATCGCGACGCCGAGTCGAAGCGTTCCTCGAGCGCAATTCGCCGCCATTCATTGCCAAGATCTACCGTGGCCCGCTGAATCCTTCAGTCGGGAGTCATCGAGCCGGGGAGGTCGAGTTGTGGCTCAGCGAACGCGATTGGCGGCGCCGGTAGCCTACCCGCACATGCCTCGCCCCTTCCTCACCGCCTCCTGGCACCACCTCGCGATGCTCAACTATCGCGTGGACCCCGCCCTCCTCGCGCCCCACGTCCCCCGCGGCACTGAGCTGGATTCCCATAACGGCGTCACCTACGTCAGCCTCGTCGGCTTCCTCTTCACCGACACCCGCGTCCTCGGCGTCTCCATCCCGTTCCATAAGACCTTCGAAGAACTCAACCTCCGCTTCTACGTCCGCCGCACGTCAGGCTCCGAAGTCCGCCGCGGCGTCGTCTTCATCAAGGAGATCGTCCCCCGCCCCGCCATCGCCCTCGTCGCCCGCCTCGCCTACAACGAGCCGTACGAGACGCGCCGCATGGGACACTACCTCGCCCCGCGCGCGCCGAAGGACCCGATCTACGTCAGTTACTCCTGGGCTCCACGGTTAGGCGGGTGGGGTCACGTCACGATCCAGACGACCGAGCCCATCCCTCAGCCGATCGTTCCAGGAAGCGAAGAGGAGTTCATCACCGAGCACTATTGGGGCTACACCTGCCAGCGCGACGGCGGCACCGTCGAATACCGCGTCGAGCATCCATCGTGGCGCGTCTGGCAGAGTGAGAAGGCGACGGTCACCGGTGACGTCGAGGAGCTCTACGGTCACGCTTTCGCGAGGATGCTCGCACAGCCACCCGACTCGGCGTTCCTCGCCGAGGGATCCGCGGTGGCGGTGTACCGGCCGGCAAGGATCGCATGACGGCCTCGTCGTCGTCCCTCGAGGCTGCCCTTCCCGCCTAACTCCGCGGCCCCGTCACGACGATCACGAAGATCGCCGCCGGGCTCTCCGGCGCCGGCGTCTATCGCGTCGATGCAGCGGGAGAGCGCTTCGTCCTCAAGATCTCCGACGCCGCCGAACCGCTCTTCCTGCGGATGGACGTTGGGACCTGCGCGAAGCTGCTCGCCGCTTATGACGATGCGCCCGTCGCCGCGCTCCCCTCGGGCTTCATCGACAATCGCCGGCTTCTCGGCGCTCTCTTCTGCGTGATGTCGATGGCCCGCGCGCGTCAGGGCGGCCACCCCGGCGTTACCAGGCCAGCGTCCCTCGAGGCGGCTCCCCTGCTCGCTGACTTCTACCAGCGCCTGCGCAGCGGCGCCGTCAGCCTGACGACCGCGGAAGGCGGATGGGAATTCGCCCTCGCGCTCTTCAGGGAGAGCACCATGCTCTAATCCTCAGGCACCGAGCTCCGAGGTGGCGGCCAAGCGCCCTCCGTGCCATGTTCGCCCCGCCCGGTGCATCACTCACAAACCATCGCTCTCCGAAACAGCTTGACTTCCCCTTCGGAAAGATCGATGGATGACATCTCGGCTCCCCTCCCGCTGCGTCCGCAGTGACCGAGGCCTGCCTCTACGCCCTGCTCGAGTGGAGGTTCCCATGATGCTACCTGCTCGTCTCGTTCTCCTCGCTGGTGCGCTCTGCTTCGCCGCGCTCCCGCCCCGACTCGCTCACGCCCAGCAACCCACCGGCACCATCGCCGGCCAGGTCGTCGACAGCGCGAGCCGGCAACCGCTCGCCGGCGTCACCATCGCCGTCGAGGGCACGCGATTCGGCGCAGCCTCACGCGACGACGGCACCTTCACGATCGGCGGCGTCCCCGCCGGGAGCTACACCGTCCGCGCACGCCGCATCGGCTACGGCTCGGCCGCGCAGACAGTCGTCGTCGAGAGCGGGACGACGGTCTCCATATCGTTCGCGCTCGACAGGCGCGCGGCGGTGCTCGACGAGGTTGTCTCCGTCGGCTACAGCTCGCAGCGCAAGTCGAGCATCAGCGGCGCGGTGTCCACGGTCGACGCGGACGAGCTCGCGGCGAGGCGGGTGCCTGACGTCGCGCAGGCGCTCCAGGGACAGGTGGCCGGCGTCCAGGTCGCGCAGAGCACCGGCGCGCCGGGCGACGAGATCAGCATCCGCATCCGCGGCGAAGGGACGATCGGGAACAACAGCCCGCTCTTCATCGTCGACGGTGTGCCGACGCGCGACATATCGTTCCTCAACCCCTCCGACGTGCAGTCGTATTCCGTCCTCAAGGACGCATCCGCGGCCGCGATCTATGGCTCGCGCGCATCGGCCGGAGTCATCGTCATCACGACGCGCCGGGGGATCGCCGGCAGGTCGAGCTTCGACATCAACGTCTACACGGGTGTGCAGCAGGCGACCAACCTGCCGAAGATGCTCAACGCCACGCAGTACATGAACAAGATGGAGGAAGCCTGGAACAACTCCGGCTACACGGGGACCAACCCGTACACCGCGGCGAAGAGCCGGCCCGACCTCGCCAACACGAACTGGCTCGATGAGCTCTTCACCAACGGACACTCGCAGAGCGCGCAACTCGCGGCGCGGGGCGGCTCGGACCGCGTGCGCTACCTGCTCTCCGGCGGCCTGTATCAGCAGGACGGCATCGTCGTGTTCAAGAACGACGCCTACAAGCGCCTCGACTTCCGGACGAACATCGACGCCGCGCTGACGAAGCGCTTCAACATCGGGACGAACCTCCTCCTCTCGTACGCAGCCCAGGACAAGCTGTCGTCGAAGGGCGACGCGCCGGGAATCATCCGCCACGCGCTCATCCGGCCGCCGATCATCGCCGTGAAGAAGAATCCGAACGATCCGACGTACTCGGCGAGCGATCCGTACACCGACCTCCCCTTCTTCGCGCTCCCCTGGGACAACAGCAGGAATCTCTTCGAGTTCAGCGCCAACCCGATCGCGCTCGCCTACTACACCAACGACCGGCGCGACAACTTCAAGACGTTCGGCAACATCTACGGGGACTTCGCCGTCCTCCCGGCGCTGACGCTGCGCAGCAGCGTCGGACTCGACCTGAACCTGACCCACAACAAGGCGTTCAACCAGAACTTCGGCGATCCCGACGGCGGCGGCAGCGCCCTCGACGCCGGCACCGGACGACAGAACCGCCCGACCGCGCTGAACGAGGACAGGGGGCAGGAGACCACGGTCACCTGGAACAACACCCTCAACTGGGCCGGCAGCTTCGGCCGCAGCGAGCTGACCGCGTTGGGCGGAAGCGAGTACATCACCAACTACTCGTCCTCGATCGGCGGCTCCCGGCAGCGCTTCGACTTCGTGCGCGACAACTTCCAGTACCTCAACTACGGCGGCCTCGCCGGCCAGAACAACGGCGGCTCGGCGTCGGAGTGGAAGCTGTTCTCCCTCTTCAGCTCGGCCACGTACGTCTTCGATACCCGGTACATGGTCACCGGGACCTTCCGCGCCGACGCATCGTCGCGGTTCGCCCAGAAGCACCAGTGGGGATACTTCCCGTCGCTGTCGGCCGGCTGGACGATCTCCAACGAGAGCTTCATGCCGCAGGTGCGCTGGCTCTCGAGCCTCAAGCTCCGCGCGAGCACCGGCAAGCTGGGCAACCAGGAGATCGACAACTATGCCTTCCTGACGCTGCTCCGCCGCCAGGGCGACCAGTACCTCATCTCGCGCTACGGAAACCCCGACCTGCGCTGGGAGACCACGACGCAGAACGACGTCGGGATGGATGCCGCGTTCCTCGACGACCGGCTGTCGATGTCCGCCGACTACTTCGTGAAGAAGACCTCGGACATCCTGCTCCCCATCTCGCTGCCGTCGATCGTCGGCAACGTCTCGCCGACGATCGTCAACGCCGGTGAGGTGAGCAACAAGGGCGTCGAGCTCGCCCTCGCCTTCCGCGACAGCTTCCGCGAGCTCCGCTACGCGGTGAGTGGCAACGTCGCGACCGTCCGCAACCGGGTCGACAAGCTGCATCCCAACCTGCCGACGATCGCCGGCGACGTCTGGCGGACCCAGGCCGGCCACCCGTTAGGCGCGTTCTACGGCTACGTCGCCGACGGCATCTACCAGAACCAGAACGAGATCGACAGCTACCTCTATGGAACGACCAACCCGCCCGACAAGCCGGGCGACATCCGGTTCAGGGACCTGAACGGCGACGGCAAGATCGACGACAACGACCGGACGTTCATCGGCAACTCGATCCCCAAGGCGTCATACGGCTTCAACATGACCGCCGGATTCCGCCGCTTCGACCTGGGCATGTTCTTCCAGGGCGTCGGCGGCGTCCAGAAGTACAACGACGCCAAGCAGATCACCGACTACGACAGCCGGCCGTTCAACCACAGCGTCGCCGTGCTCGGCGCGTGGCATGGCGAGGGGACGAGCAACAGCATCCCGCGGACGACGTTCAACGACAACGGCAGCAGCAAGAAGTCGAGCATCTTCGTCGAGGACGCATCGTACCTCCGCCTCAAGAATCTCGAGATCGGATTTTCGCTGATGGAGGGACGGCGCCTCTACGTCTCGGGGCAGAACCTGTGGACGGCGACCAACTACACGGGACTGGACCCCGAGTCCACCGACATCATGGACAAGGGGACGTACCCGCAGCAGAAGGCGTTCATCATCGGCGTCAACGCGAAATTCTAGTCGGCCTCCGGGCCTCCTCAATCGGCAGGAGTCAACATGAAGGCAACATATCGGGCCGCCGTCGCGATCGTCGCCGTGGCCGGACTGAGCTGCACGGACCTCCACAACGATCCAGTCGGGCTGCTCACCCCCGACCAGATCACCGCCAAGCCGACCGCCAATTCGATCACGCTGTCGGCGACCTCGGCATACCAGATGCTCTCGAGCACGCTGAACCTGCTCAACGAATGGCGATGGGACCTCGGCACCGTGTTCCGGAACGACTTCATCGTCTCCGACATCGCTTCCGACGACATGCAGAAGAAGTGGAACCCGGACGGCGACCAGGCGTGGATGGACCAGGTGCAGAGCTTCAACTTCACCGCGTCCAACCAGGCCTTCAACGGCCAGTGGAGCTACGATTACGAAGGGATCTCCCGCGCCAACCTGGCGATCAGCTACCTGACGGATGCGGCCGTCATCGACAAGGTCGGGATGGATCCGGCGCTGAAGAACCGGCTCCTCGGCGAGGCGCTCTTCCTGCGCGCATTCTACTACTTCGACCTCGTCAACAACTTCGGCGACGTGCCATTGCTGACCAGGCCGCTGCGTGACTTCGCCGAGGCGTACAGCGTCGCGAAGCGCGAGACGAAGGAGAAGGTCTACGCGCAGATCAGCGCCGACCTCGCGCAGGCGAAGACGCTGCTCCCGGCGGGGAGGTTCTCCGATCCGTCCGAGCCGTGGCGTGCGTCGCGCGGCGCCGTGATCGCGATGCAGGCCAAGGTCGCGCTCTACAACCAGAAGTGGGCGGAGGTCATCAGCCTCGTCACCGAGCTGGAAGGGCTGAACTACTACAGCCTCAACCCCCGGTATTTCGACGCCTTCGACGTGACGAAGGAATGGACGGAGACCGAAGTGATCTTCGCCTATGATCACAAGTCGCTCGCGAATCCCCGGAATGGCAACGGGCTGGCTGCGCCGCTCGGCTGGGGGTTCATCGCGCCAACCGCCAACTTCCTCGCCGAGTTCGAGGCGGATGACCCGCGGCGTGACTTTACCGTCAACGTCCCCGACAAGGCCGTGTACAAGCTGCTCGGTGCCACGAACACGTCGTACAAGGGCAACGACGACGCGCCGAGCAACAAGATCTACATCCGCCTCGCCGACGTGCTGCTCTGGAAGGCGGAAGCGTACAACGAGACGGGAGCGTATGCGCAGGCCATCGCGATCATCAACACGGTTCGCGCTCGCGCCCGGACGAGCGTCAGAGTCGACGGGACGCTTGCGCCGGCCGGCACGCTCCCCGACCGTCCGGCGTCGACCGACAAGGCGCAGGTGATGGCCTGGCTGATACACGAGCGGCGCGTCGAGCTGGGCTTCGAGTCGCAGCGCTTCAACGACCTGAAGCGGTGGAGGCTCGCCAAGCCAGTGCTCACCGCGGTCGGCAAGAACTTCCAGGACCGCAACTATCTCTACCCGATCCCTCAGAGCGAGATCGACAAGTCGGGGGGGAGCATCACCCAGAACCCCGGGTACTAGCGGGCACCGCAAGGCTCGCGATGTTCCGCCTTCAATTGTCCGGCCGCTGGTGATTCGACCCGCGCGCCGGACAATTGACTGCGGGCGGGCCAGGGTAAAGCATCGGTCAACCCGCACCTCGACATGCGCCGCGCCCTCCGCCCCCACCGCTCCACCGTTCGCGTTCTCGCGCTGGCACTCGCTTTCGCGCTCCTCCCGCTGCGCACCGCGGGCGCCCAGGGCGACCTCACGCGGCGGCGCACATTCGGCGCCTGGGCCGGGGCCTCGTTCTACGCCCCAGGCGGAACGTTCCTCGGCGGCGAGACCAATCGCGACCTCTTTCTCGCCGGCGTCCGCGCCGAGTGGTTGGTTGCGGCGGGTCGGCAGCTCGCACTCGCCGCGACGATCGATGCGATCCCGCTCGCCGTGGTCACCCGCACCCCTTATTACACCGACCGCATAGTCAGCTACGCAACCTCGCGGCGCGGCGAGCGCGTCGGCATCCTCGAGCAGACCGGACGCGGACCGGTGTACGGCTTCGGCGCGAGCCCGCTCGGCCTCGAGCTCTTCGGGCCGCGCATCCGCGCCGTGCGCCCCTACCTTGCCGCGGCGGCGGGGTTTCTCCGGTTCACCCGCAACACCCCCGAGCCCGAGGCGCGGCGGCTCAACGCGACCTTCGAGGTTGGCGGCGGGCTCCGCGTCGACCGGGGCCAGCGCCACGCGCTGCTGCTCGGCTGGAAGTTCCACCACCTCTCCAACGCGTGGACCGCGCCGTACAACCCGGGGCTCGACGGGAACGTGTTCTACCTCGGGATTCAGCGGCGCTGAGCACCTGCATGCCTAACGATCCGGCGCCCGCGGGGTCGTCGACCACTGGCGCGGTCCCGGAGCCGATCGTCGCCGGCTCGGCAGAGCGAGAAGGCGCCGGTCGCCGGTGAGGTCGTGGAACGCTACGGGCACGACTTCGCGCGGATGCCCGGCGGAGCACCCGACCCGGCGTTCCTCGCCGAGGGATCGGCGGGGACGGTGCCTCGGCCGGAACGCATCGCCTGGCGCTCCCACTGGTAGCGGTTGCGAACCATGCCGAGGACGGCGCCTAACGCGGCGCCGGGAAGCGCGATCCGGAGCGCGAATCGGCGTGGCTCCTTCGGGATTCGCGCTTCGCCGGCGTTCTGCGCGACCGTCGCCGCCGCGGCTACCGCGACGAGACCCTCGGCCGCGCTGCTCACCAGCGTGCGGACCCGGCTCTCGTCGCCGCTGTGCACGTCGATCGCCGTCACGCAGCGCCACGGCACCGCGATCTGGCGGAGCTGTCGTCCACTCTCGGACTGCACCCGGACGGTGTCGGCATCGGTGGCCAGCACCGTGCCCGACCAGGTCGCGTTGCCGGCGCCGTGCAGGCGGACGATCCGACCGACCGTGATCGGCGATGAAGCGGCCTCCGTCCGCCGCGCGGCGGGGGCTGGCGGGAGCCAGCTCAGCCCGACCTGCAGCCGCGGGATGGAGGTCGTGCCGCTGTGCGGATCCTTCTCGATGTTGCCGAGCAGCTGGATGCGCGAGACGCGCTCGGCGGTGAGCGAGAGGCCGATGTCGAGCGCGGTGCGCGCGCCGATGCGTCGCTGCAACCCGCCGAACAGCATCGTCCCCTTCCCCCACATCGCCGACGTGTAGGGCCACGGGCGGGTCGGGGTGTAGGGCTCGGTCACGTAGGACGTGAAGAATCCGAGGCCGACGTACGGCACGTTGGGGCGATCGAGCCGCCCGTGGCTGAACCGCAGCTGGGCGCTGGTCAGCGTCGCCGTCTGGCTGACCCTTTCGCCGTCACGGGTCGCGCGGCGTGGCGTGACGTCCATCCCGAAGTGGAGCTCGGCGAACGAGACGGGGCGGAAGCCTAACGTTCCACCGATCCCGAGCGCCGCGTTCTCGCGCTCCTCGTACTTCGGCTGCGCCTCGAGGCCGCGGAAGAAGTCGAGATAGCCGCCGGTCTCGGCGGGGGCGGTCCACGAGGCGTGGACGTTCGCCAGGATCGGTGCAGTCGGCTCGTCCTGCGCGGCGGCGCGGTGCGCGAGCGCGATCGAGAACGCGACACAGGGGATGACGATGCCGCTGCCGATTCGCGCCGGTGCCCGCACTCCGTGGTGGTACCGCCGCTCTGCCATTGCCGGCCTCCGTGCTGGTGAACTGGCTCGTGCCGCCCGGTTTCGTGGACGTGATGATGCGTGCCGGCACCGCCGGCCACAAGTAGCGGCGGGACGGCAGCCATCAGGCACGCCTAACGCCGGGGGCACCTTGCGGCGCGGGCCGCCGCGCCAAAGGCGGCTGACGGTGAAGAGGGGGGCCGATCTGGTCGTGCCAGCCTCCGCACAGGCAGAGAGCACCCTCAGGAGAAGTCCGCCCGCCGCGCTCCTAGCGCTCGAACACCCACATCTGACCAGCCGCGTTGGTCAGCGAGTCCACCCGCTCCTTGACGACACCGGTGAAGACGATGTCCCCCGCGCTGTTCCGGAACGTCGTCTCGGCGTCGCCGACGGCGTAGCTCCCGTTTCCCCGCACCAGCTCCGTGCTCGGCACGCCGTTGGTCGTCACGGTCTGGTGCCGGAGCGAGCTCCACGTCCGGTCGTCGAACAGGGAGAGCACCATGTCGGTCACCACCGTCGTCACCGCACCGCCGTTCGTCGAGCTCACCAGCGCCGGGACCGTGTCGCCGTCGACGCTGAGAAGGTTGTACTGGATCACCTGCGGCGTCGCGACGGGGCGGTCGCTGTCGCAGGCGATCACCGCCCCACCGACGAGTGCCGCCGCTCCGAGTCCCGCCCACACGTGCCCGCGCCGGTGCCCGAGTCCCATTTTCATCCTCCACTGGTCTGCCGCGCCTCCCGCCGCAGTCTCGGGGTCGGGGAGCGGCCGATGGTCGTTCGCTGTCGTCCCCTAACGTTCGCCCCGGGCCGGGGCAAAATCCACCCTGCGTGCGTCCCGGACCGGGCCCGCTCCGGCCGTCGCGAAGCGTTGCTCACCCGCTCCGCCGGCGCAATATATCCTCGTTGGCGCGCGCCTCGATGGGACGGTAGAATTCACCTCCATGTGCGGACGCGCCACGATCACCGAAACCGGCGAGCTCCTCCCCGACCGCTTCAGCTTCACCGAGCGGACGAACAGCTACGACCTCTTCCAGCCGCGCTTCAACCTCTGCCCGCGGCAGGACATCCCGGTGGTGCATCTCGACCCCGGCAGCGGGAAGCTCACGCTGCGGCCGATGCACTGGAACCTGATCCCGGGGCACCTCCGCAGCGCCGCCGAAGTCGAGCACTTCGACCGGGAGTACAGCACCTTCAACGCGCGCATCGAGCGGGCGAGCAGCGCGGCGACGTTCCGCCGTCCCTGGCAGCGGCAGCGCTGCCTCGTCATCGTCGACGGGATGATCGAGTGGACGGGAGCGAAGGGGTCGAAGATCCCGCACCGCGTCCGCCGTCCTGACGGCCTTCCCTTCGCGATGGCCGGGCTCTGGGACCGCTGGGCGGGCGCGACTCCCGACGACGCGGAGATCTGGAGCTGCACGGTGCTCGTCGGTCCGGCGGACGACTGGTACTCGCGGCTCCATCATCGCATGGCGCGCCTGCTCGCCCCCGAGCAGTACGAGCGCTGGCTCGACCCCGACCTCGCCGACAGCGCCGCGGTACACGCGCTGCTCGAGAAGGAGCCGTACCCGATGGAGACGCTGGTCGCCGAGCGGATCTCGCCGAAGGTGAACAACCCGCGCTACGACGCGGCGGACCTGCTCCTCCCCGTCGCCTGAGCGCGCGCGAGGCGCCCCTGCGCACCGGCCGCTTCGTCGTGATGGGGGTCGCCGGTGCCGGGAAGACCGTCATCGGCTCGCGGCTCGCCCGCACGTTAGGCACGGAGTTCGTCGAGGGTGACGAGTATCATCCCCCGGCGAACGTCGCGAAGATGGCGGCTGGAGTTCCGCTCGACGACGACGACCGTGCCGGCTGGCTCGACGCCCTCGCCGCACGGATCGCCCGGGCGCGGGCCGAGGGGCGCGGGCTCGTCGTCGCCGCGTCGGTGCTGAAGCGCGCCTACCGCGACGTCTTTCGCGCCGCCGACCCGGCGGTGCGGTTCATCCTCCTCACCGCGCCGCGCCCGGTCATCGCCGGCCGGCTCGAGCGTCGCACCGGCCACTACATGCCACCATCGCTGCTCGACAGCCAGCTCGCCATCCTCGAGCCGCCCGGCGCCGACGAGCGGGCGTGGGTCTGCGACAACGAGCGCGCCCCCGAGGTCATCGTCGCCGACATCGCCGCGCGCATCGGCGGCGAGGGCGGGAGCCACGGATGACGCACGACGCCCAGCTTCTCCTCATTGCCGGCGGAGCGGTCGTCGCGCTCATCGTCCTCATCGCGCGCTTCCGCGTCCACCCCTTCATCGCCCTCGTCGTCGTCTCGCTCCTCCTCGGCGCCGCCGCCGGCATGCCGTTAGGCAGCGCCGTCGCCGCCTTCCAGGAAGGAGTGGGGAGCGCGCTCGGCTTCATCGCCGTCGTCGTCGGGCTGGGGACGATGCTCGGGAAGATGATGGCCGAGTCGGGAGGGGCGACGCGGATCGCGACGACGCTGATCGCCCGCTTCGGCGAGACGCGCGTGCACTGGGCCATCATGGTCGTCGCCTTCATCGTCGGGATCCCGGTGTTCTTCCAGGTGGGATTCGTCCTCCTCATCCCGCTCGTGTTCACGATCGCCCGGCGGACGGGGCTCTCGCTGGTGAAGATCGGCATCCCGCTGGTGGCCGGGTTGTCGGTGGTGCACGGGATGGTCCCGCCGCACCCGGCGGCGATGCTCGCCGTCGGCGCCTATCACGCCGACGTCGGGAAGACGATCCTCTGGTCGCTGCTGATCGGCCTCCCGACCGCGGCGCTGGCCGGCCCGGTCTACGCCGCCTGGGTCTCGCCGCGGGTGACGCTGTCGCGCGAGAACCCGATGGCCGCCATCCTCGAGGGAAGCGCGCCGAAGACGATGCCGTCGTTCGGGATGTCGGTGTTCACGGTGCTCATCCCGGTGATCCTGATGGTCGCGGCGAGCGCCGCCGACCTGACGCTCGACGCGGCGAGCCCGCTGCGCCGCACCCTCGACGTTGCCGGGAGCCCGATCGTGGCGCTGCTGATCGCGCTGCTCGTCTCCTTCTGGACGTTAGGCGCCCGCCAGGGCTTCACCCGCGGCGAGATCCTCAGGTTCACCAACGACTGCCTCGCGCCGACCGCCGCGATCATCCTCGTCATCGGCGCCGGCGGCGGCTTCAACAAGGTGCTCCTGGCGAGCGGCGTCGGCGGCGCGATCGCCGGCCTCGCCACGACGTCGCACGCGTCGCCGTTGCTGCTCGCCTGGACGATCGCCGCCCTCATCCGGGTCGCCACCGGCTCCGCCACCGTCGCCATGACCACCGCCGCCGGCATCGTCGCCCCGATCGCCCTGCTCGTCCCCGGCACCAGCCCCGAGCTCCTCGTCATCGCCACCGGCGCCGGTTCGCTGGTGCTCTCGCACGTGAACGACTCCGGCTTCTGGCTGATCAAGGAATACTTCGACATGACCGTCCCGCAGACGCTCGCGACGTGGACGGTGGCCGAGACCATCATCGGCGTGGCGGGGCTGGCGTTCACGATGATCGCGAGCATCGCCCGTTAGGGGCAGGCGGCGGCAGCCCCGCCGTCGCTCGCGTGGCACATCGGTTGCGCACGATATTCGTGCCCCGCCGTTATGACGGAGGGGCCACCAAGCAGTCCAGATGCAACGGAGGCCAGGTCATGCAACGTCAATCCACACACCAGGAGCAGGGTCAATCCAGCCAGCAGGGCCAGCAGAAGCAGCAGAATTCCCGGACTCAGCCGTCGAGCAGCGGCCAGCGCTCGGGATCGAACAGCGACGAGCAGCGCAGCATCACGACCAGCCGGGAGAGCGGGTCTGGCACGCAGGCGTCGCCGGCGCCCAGCCGGCCGACCGGCGTCGCCCGACAGCAGAACCGGTCACCCGTCTACGGCGACCGCGGCGCGCTCTCCGAGCCATTCACGCTGCTGCAGCGGATGTCCGCCGACATGGATCGCCTGTTCGAGCAGCTCGGGTTCGGCAGCCCGCTCGCCGGGAGCGCGCTCAGCGTCCCGATGCTGGGCCGCAACACCATCGACGCGGGCGCGTGGACCCCGCAGATCGAGACGTTCCGGCGCGGCGACAACCTCGTGATCCGCGCCGACGTGCCCGGCGTGCGCAAGGAAGACCTCCACGTCGAAGTCGATGACGGCGTGCTCACCCTCTCGGGGGAACGGCGCAGTGAGCACGAGGAGAATCGCGACGGCTACTACCGCACCGAGCGGAGCTACGGCCGGTTCGAGCGCTCGATCGCGCTCCCCGATGGCGTCGGAGCCGACCAGTGCGAGGCGTCGTTCCACGACGGCGTGCTCGAGGTGACGCTGCCGGCGCCGAAGGAGCAGGAGCGCAAGGCGAAGCGGATCGAGATCCGCTGAGCCGTCGCCGCACCGCGCCCGGGCCCCGTCCTCCAAGGGACGGGGCCCGCCTGTTCGACGCGGTGCCGCTGATCAGGGCAGCTTCTTCGTCTCGGCCGCGACCCCGGGGGAGCCGGACTGGCCGTCGCTGAAGCCGCCGGCGCCGGCGCTCCCGATCTGGTACGTGACGCCGTTGATCGTGACCGCACTCGCCGCATCCTCGAAGATCCCGATCGACGGTCCACCCGCGCCACCACCGCCGTGGCCACCGGCGCCGCCATCGCCACCGCGACCGCCCGCGCCACCGGGACCGCCGCCGTTGCACCCCGGACCACCAGATCCACCGGGGCCCCCGAACCCGCCATTGCCGCCGCGGCCGCCGCTGCCGCCGTCCCCACCCTTGCCCGTCGTGATGGAAGTGTTCGTCACGACGATCCCGGTCGAGGCAACAGCGACGACGCCGAACGACCCGCCGCCGCCGTGCCCTCCCTGCCCGAACGCGCCGCGTCCGCCACCGCCACCGCCCCCACCACCGCCGCCCCCAGCGCTGTTGGACGCGCCGCCACCCCCGCCGCCGCCGCCACCACCCGGGCCGGGCTGCCCCGACGTCCCATTGGCCGCGTCAGGCGGCGTGTAGCCACCGGCGCCTAACGTGCCTAACGGCGCCGATGCGCTGCCGTCCGCGCCGCGCACCCCCGGGGCGGAGGGTGCTCCGGGAATTCCGAAGCTGCCGATCGCACCCCCCGCCCCGCCCGCGGCGAGCCCTCCCGGGCCCGGTTGCCCTCCGAACCCGGGCTGGGCGCCGGTCCCGCCTG
>DASZNJ010000056.1:0-2204 GCA_035551575.1 Gemmatimonadaceae bacterium | reverse complement strand
GTACGCCGTCGCGTTCGCCATGCCCTTCTTCGACTGAATCGTCGTGATCGCCGCCGTCAACGTCGTCTTCCCGTGATCGACGTGCCCGATCGTCCCCACGTTCACATGCGGCTTCGTCCGCTCGAACTTTGCCTTGCCCATGATCGATGATCTCGATGTAGGTGTGTGTTGCCTGATGCCTGAGAGCCATGCCTGCTAGAACTTCAGGACGATCGCCGCCTCTCGCGGCGTCGCCCAGCTGCTGCGTGCTTACGACCGCTTCGTCTCGTTGCCGTTCTTGGCGACGATCTCTTCCATCTTCGACTTCGGCACTTCCTCGTAGTGGCTGAACTCCATCGAGTAGACCGCGCGCCCCTGCGACGACGAGCGCAGCTTCGTGGAGTAGCCGAACATCTCCGACAGCGGGACGCTCGCCGAGATCACCTGCGCCTCGCCGCGCTGCGTCATGCCGCCGATCTTCCCGCGCCGCGACGACAGGTCGCCGAGGATGTCGCCCATGTACGCATCCGGGCAGACGACTTCGACGTTCATCATCGGCTCGAGGATCACCGGGCTCGCCCGCTTCGCCGCTTCCTTGAACGCCATCGAGCCGGCGATCTTGAACGCCATCTCGCTCGAGTCGACGTCGTGGTACGACCCGTACACCAGCTGTACCTTCACGTCCACCATCGGGTAGCCGGCGACGACCCCGTTCTCGAGCGCTTCCTTGATCCCCTGCTCGATCGGGCCGATGTACTCACGCGGGATGACACCGCCGACGATCTTGTCCTCGAACACGAAGCCCTGCCCCTGCTCGGCCGGCTCCATGTTGATGACGCAGTGGCCATACTGGCCCTTGCCGCCCGACTGGCGGATGAACTTCCCCTCGACCTTCTCGACGCGCTTGCGGATCGTCTCGCGATAGGCGACCTGCGGCCGCCCGACGTTCGCGTCGACCTTGAACTCGCGCATCATGCGGTCGACGATGATCTCGAGGTGCAGCTCGCCCATCCCGGAGATGATCGTCTGGCCCGTCTCCGCGTCCGAGTGCACGCGGAAGGTCGGGTCCTCCTCGGCCAGCTTCTGCAGCGCGATCGCCAGCTTGTCCTGGTCGGCCTTCGTCTTCGGCTCGATCGCGACGTCGATGACGGGGTTCGGGAACTTCATCGCCTCGAGGATGATCGGATGCGCGTCGTCGCACATCGTGTCGCCCGTCCGCGTGTCCTTGAGGCCGATCGCGGCGGCGATGTCGCCGGCGCGCACTTCCTCGATCTCCTCGCGCTTGTTCGCGTGCATCTGCAGCAGGCGGCCGACGCGCTCGCGCTTGTCCTTCGTCGAGTTGTAGACGTACGAGCCGGACTTCATCACGCCCGAGTAGACGCGGAAGAAGGTCAGCTTACCGACGAACGGGTCGGTCGCGATCTTGAAGGCGAGCGCCGCGAACGGCTCCTCGTCGTTCACCTGGCGCTCCTCGACCGTCTCGTCGTGGTGCGGCAGGTGACCCTTGATCGCCTTGACCTCGACCGGGGCCGGCAGGTAGTCGATAACCGCGTCGAGCAGCGCCTGGACGCCCTTGTTCTTGAACGAGGCGCCGCAGAGCACCGGGATCATCGCGCCGGCGATCGTCGCCTTGCGGATCGCGGTGCGGATCTCGTCGTCGGTCAGCTCCTCGCCGCCGAGGTACTTCTCCAGCACCGCCTCGTCGTGCGACGACGCGACCGCGTGCTCGAGCAGCGCGTGGCGCGCCTCGTCGACCGCGTCCTTGTACTCGGCGGGGACGTCGACGACGGTGAAGGTCTTGCCTAACGTCGCCTCGTCGAAGATGTACTGCTTCCGCTCGATGACGTCGATGTGGCCGGTGAACAGCTCGCCCGACCCGACCGGCAGCTGCAGCGCGTACGCGTTCCGGCTCAGCCGGTCGCGGATCATGCGCATGCAGCGGTCGAAGTCGGCCCCGGTGCGGTCCATCTTGTTGGCGAAGATGATCCGCGGCACGCCATAACGGTCGGCCTGGCGCCAGACCGTCTCCGTCTGCGGCTCGACGCCGGCGACCGAGTCGAGCAGCGTCACCGCGCCGTCGAGCACGCGGAGCGAACGCTCCACCTCGACGGTGAAGTCGACGTGGCCCGGGGTGTCGATGATGTTGATGCGATGTTCGGGGAAGTTGTTTTCCATCCCCTTCCAGAAGCAGGTCGTGGCAGCGGCGGTAATGGTGATGCCGCGCT
>DASZNJ010000055.1:0-2148 GCA_035551575.1 Gemmatimonadaceae bacterium | reverse complement strand
CCCGGCGGCGAGCCGAGGCTGGAGGGCCGGATCGAGTACGCCCGCGGGGGCAAGCCGATTGGCTTCATCGAACTGGCCACCGGCGAGAAGAACGCGCTCCTGGTCCGCACCGAACACACCGCGGGGTGGGTGCGGGTGCAGCTCGGCGCGCCGGAGCTGGTCGCCGACGGACAGCGCATCGTCTCCGGCGGCTAGCGCCAATGCCGATCAGTTAGCGGCCCTTGTGCGGGCCGCTGGAAGGATCATAGTGCGCCGATCTCATTCGTGGAGATCGGCGCATGCGCCTTTCGTCTGCCATTCAGACGACCGCCTTTTCCGTTCCCTCGGAATTCGACGCCCTGCGAAAGCACATCGACCCGCAATGGGTCGAAGAAGCACTCGCCGCGACCGGGTTCGCCTCCCTGCGACGTCGGCGGTTGCCCGCAGATCAGGTCGTGTGGCTCGTTCTGGGAATGGCATTGATGCGCAACGAGTCAATCGGGCGCGTCGCCACGATGTTGAAGCTCGCCATGCCGTCCGGAACAGCGACCACCACGTTGGCTCCGAGCGCACTCGTCCAGGCACGCCAGCGCCTCAGCGATGAGCCGCTCGAGTATCTGTTCGCACTCGCGAGCCGCACCTGGGCTGACCGGGGCGCGAGGGAGTTCGCGTGGAAGGGACTGGCGCTCTACGGAATCGACGGAACGACGATCCGCGTACCGGACACGCCTGAGAACTGGGCGGCTTTTGGAGGCCAGGCCGGCAATGGTGTTCGCGCAGGAAGCGCCTACCCGACCGTGAGGATGGTCGCGCTGATGGCGCTGAGGTCCCACGTCCTCGCGGCTGCGCGTTTCGGACCGTACGCCTCTGGCGAAGTCACGCTCGCCGCCGGACTCTGGGACGCGCTCCCGGACGACTCGCTGGTCGTGATGGACCGTAACTTCACGGCTGCCCGGGACCTGCACCGCATCGCGACCGGCGGGCGCAACCGTCACTGGCTCATTCGCGTGAAGACGGCGCTGAAGCTGAAGAGAGTCGCGCGTGTCGGCGAGAAGGACTTCCTCGTGGAACTCAAGGTCACTCCTGCGATGCGCAAGCTGGCGCCCGGCCTCCCCGACACGATCCAGATGCGCGAGATCCGATACCGAAAGCCGGGCTTCCAAGAGAGCCGGCTGATCACATCGCTGCTCGACCCGAAGAAGCACGCCGCGGCGGAGTTGGTCGGCCTCTACCACGAGCGATGGGAACTCGAGTTGGGCTTCGACGAAATCAAGACGCACCAACTCGCGCGTGAGGAGGCGATCCGCAGCCGGACACCGACCGGCGTGCGCCAGGAACTGTGGGGGATCGCGCTGGCGTACAACCTCATCCGCATTGAGATGGAACGGGCTGCCGCTGAAGTCGGAGTTGAGCCGACCCGCATCAGCTTCGTCAGTGCTCTGTCGCTCATAAGAACGAAGTGGGTGGTGTGGTCGATGGCGCCGCTCAGCCCCGGTCGGATCCCGGAGCATCTCCTCGACATGCGGCAGGAGCTCGGCCACCTGCTGCTGCCCGAGCGAAGAACGGAGCGGCGCTACCCACGAGTCGTGAAGCTCAAGATGAGCAACTACGACAAGAAGTGGGTGCGCCGCCCTCGTGCTAACTGACCGGCATTGGGCCTAGGGGGACGGCGCGCCCGCGTCCGCGGATGTGGCGGTCCGTTCGATGACGTCGTCCACGCGCGTGGGGAGCTCCGTCAGCTTCGCGGTCTCGATCTCGAAGAGCCCGGGCTTGTTGCCGCGCGCGTAGACACGATCCGCCGCGCCCTTCACCGCGGAGCCGATCGCCAGCTCCGCCAGGAGCGCTCCGTCCGCGCCGTAGAGCTGGACCCTGCGCGCGCGATCTCCGAGGCCAACCCGGCTCCAGTCGCGCGGCGCGTCCGAAGCGGGCGCTGGTGCCTTCAGCGAAGAGAGGGCCCACAGCACCGAGGACATCTTCCACTGCTTCACCGGGCCGCTCTCGGGCGCGGTGACGGTCCACGCTTCCACCGTACCGGCGTCCGCGCCTCCGGCCGATCGACGGACCTCCACCGGCGCGCCGCCAGCGTCCGGAGCGAAGACGACGCGCGTGACGGCGTCCCGGTCGAATCGCAGGACGCTGCGGTCGCGCAGCCCTGCAGCGGACCGGTCG
>DASZNJ010000054.1:0-12847 GCA_035551575.1 Gemmatimonadaceae bacterium | reverse complement strand
CGCGCCGCCTCGGCGAAGATCACCCCCTGGCCGTAGCCAAGGTTGACGCTCAGCGTGAGCGCGCGGTTCGGCGTGCTCCCCCCGACCTCACCTCTCCACAGCCCGTAAATGCCGTGCGGCGCGGCGGCCGCCAGCGTGTCCACGCCCTGCACGTAGCGGTAGCCGCTGTAGGCCTGGGGTTCGAACCGCTGGTACGAGTTCGCGACGTTGCCCCGCAGCACCCAGCCGCCGCGGATGTTCGCCGTGATGTTGTCGGCGTATGATCCCTCGAAGCTGCCGCCGTGCGGGAACTCGCCGTACAGCCAGAGCGGGTTGACGAGGATGAAGGTCGTCAGCTGTTCGAGCTTCGCCTTCGGCTTCCCGTACCAGCTGAACCGGTTCGCCAGGCGGCTGTCGACGATCCCGGTGCGCGGGACGAAGCCGCTCCGCGTCTCGAACTCCGGCGTGATCCCCTGCACGGAATAGTGGTTCCCGTACGAGCGTCCGGTCCGGTCGGCGAGCACGATGTCCCAGAGCCCGCCGTTCCGGGCGCCGTTCGCGTCGCGCGTCCACGAGCCGGCGAGCTCCGCCTGCGAGTACCAGAGCTTCCGCCAGACGACGCGCCCGTCCACCCCCGTCACCCGGTTGTAGCCGCTTCCCTCGATCCGGTCGGTGTGGACGATGCCTAACGTCGAGCTGGTGCCGATGTCCCTGCGGACGCGGAGCAGGTTGAACACCGGCGCCTCGGTTCCGCTGGCCGACAACCGCTTGTCGTCGACCGCGCCGAGATAGGCGATCGCGGTCCCGCCCTGCTTTCCGGTGAGCTTGACGCCGGTGAGCGGGGCGCCGATCTGGCGGGTGTAGATCAGCCGGTCGGGGGTGTCGTACTGCTCGAGCCCCTCGAGGAAGAACGGCCGCTTCTCGGGAAAGAACAGCGCGAACCGCTCGTTCACCGTCACCTGGCCGACGTCGCTCTCCACCTGCGAGAAGTCGGGACGGATCGTGCCGTTGAGGGTGAAGTTCGGCGTCACCCCCCAGCGGACGTTCCCGCCGACGCGGACGTGCGGGTTGTCGTACTGCCAGGCATCGGGGCCCGGCGAGCCGGCCACCGACGACGTCAGCTCGGGGTCGAGGTCGACGACGAGCCCGCGGCGCAGTCCGGTCAGCCCCTCGAGGTGCCCCGACTGCACGAGGAAGCTCGCACTGGCGCGGACCGCGGGAGCCCACGTGTCCTCGTGCCCCGAGTGCTGCGTGATCCGCGTGACCTGCAGCCCCCACCGCTGCGGATCCACCGACTGGTAGCGCAGGCTCTTGAACGGGATGCGAAGCTCCGCCTCCCACCCCCACGGCGTGACGTGCCCGCGCGACTCGAAGTTGAAGTCCGGGCTGATGTCGACGATCCCGTCGAAGCGACCGCCCGCCGACTGCGACGGGTCGAAGCCCTCCGACTGCACCCCATCCTGCTGGACGCCTAACGGGTTGACGGCGAAGAGGAGCGCGCGCCGCTGGTCGTCGTAGGTGTCGAGCAGGATCTGGATCCGGTCGTCGGCAGCGATGTTGTCGCGGTCGGCCAGCGTCGCCCGCACCACGGCGCCATGCTCCTCGTAGGCGCGGATCCCGAAGTGGATCGCCGTCGGCGAGTAGAAGACGAGGATGACCGTCGAGTCCTCGGCCGGGCGGCCGTCAACCGGGCGATATTGGGAGAATCCGGCAAGCCGCGCCGCCTGCGCCCAGACCGCTTCGTCGAGCCGGCCATCGATCACCGCGTCGCCGTCGAGGCGCGGGATGCGGACGTCGATCTGGCGTGCGCGACCGTCGTAGGTCGCCGCGGACTGCGCGTCGGCGGCGCGGAGCGGCGGCACGGCGAGCGCGAACAGGGCGGCGAGCGCGCCGCGAAGCGGCGAACGGTATGTCGGCGTCAGGAAACGCTGCAGTGCACTGATCGCCTGGGGGGAGGCGGACATGCCTCAAGCATAAATGGCCCGCCTGGCCGTGGCGAGTGCCGCCTGTCACGTCACCGCCGTTGCTATTGCCAGACGAAGAGCTTCGAAAGCAAGGTGCCCAGCCCCTTCGCGATCACGCCGAGCGGACCGAGCACGATCTTCTGCCGGATGCTCAGTTCGACCGCCGCCAGCGCCGCCGAGCTGCGGAGGTGCTTGAGTCGCCCCTCGAGGCTGTCGACTTCACCCTGGACGCGACCGAGCTCGCGCTCGACGGTGATCACCTCGGTGACGCTGGTCGCGGTCTCGTGCAGCTTGCGGAGCCGGTCGCGGGTCGCGATGAGCGACTGGAGCCGGGCGTCGAGGTCGATCGCCTGCTCGGTGACGTCCTCGGCCGACACCCGGCGGCTGGCGACGGTGCCTAACGTTGCGAGGCTGTCGAGCGTCGCCTCGAGCGACTTCTCCGGGACGCGCAGGGTGAACGACGCCGAACGGTCGGCGCGCCGCTCACGCTCGACGTAGCCGCCGCTCGAGACGAGCACGGCCTCGGCCCGGGCCGCCGCACGGGAGACGTCGTCGACCACGACGTCCAGCGCCGCGCGGCGGACCAGCAGCCGTGCCGTATCGCCGGCCAGCGCGACGGGCGGGGCTCCGGGGGCGACGGTCGCGATCGCGCCGCGAGCCTTCGTCGCGACGGCGGCCCGGGTCGAGCAGGCCGCGCCGGCGAGCAGCATGAGCGCGGCTGCAATGCGAGCTGCAGTCATTTGCGGAGGTACTCCTCCTTGATCCAGCCACCGGCTGGTCCGGGGTAACCGAGGGTCAGCGTGCCATCGCCGTCACCGGATCACCAACCCCCGCATGGCCGGCGCCGTCACCATGTCCGGGACATCGGGGGCGATCTTGGCGCCGGCGGGTCGATCCCGCAAGTTACGGGCGGCCGGCCGACGGAACGTCCATGGGCCGGACGACGCCCTCCTCACCGGAAACCACGATGCCCGACAGTCGCCGCTCGAAATCGATCGCCGTCGTTCTCGCCGTCGTGGCCTTCATGACCGCGGCCGACGCTGCCGCCGCGCAGGCGGCGGCGAGCGTGGCCGACAGCTCGCCGTTCCGCCCCCTCCCGCTCCCCACGCCTAACGCGCAGCGGACGGGTGCGGGACGTCCCGGCGCGCGCTACTGGCAGCAGCGCGTCGACTACCGGATCGCGGCCACGCTGGACCCGGCGGCCAACGAGGTGCGGGGGCGGGAAACCATCCACTACGTGAATCGGTCCCCAGACGCACTCCCCTATCTCTGGATGTTCATCGAGCAGAACATCTGCGCCCGGGAGAGCATCACCAACCAGCTGGACCAGCCGCCGCTCGTCTTCCTCGGGTCGTCGTTCGACTTCTCATGTGGCGGCTTTCCCGGCGGGCTCACCCTCGACAGCGTGCGCGTCGGCGGGAAGGCGGCCACCGTCAGCATCTACGGGACGACGATGCGCCTCGATCTCGTGCGGCCGCTCGCCGCCGGGGATTCCGTGGACCTCGCCCTCGCCTGGTCGTTCAGGGTCCCGGCATCAGGAGCAGGCCGGATGGGGCATGACGGCCCGCTGTACGAGATTGCCCAGTGGTACCCGCGGATGGCGGTCTACGACGACGTCCGCGGCTGGAACCACGAGCCCTACATCGGCGCGGGCGAGTTCTATCTCGAGTACGGAAGCTTCGACGTCGCGCTCACCGTCCCGGCGGCGTACATCGTCGCGGCCACCGGGGCGCTGCAGAACCCCGAACAGACGCTGACGGCCGCGCAGCGGCGCCGGCTCGCGCTGGCGCGCCGTTCCGACACGACGATCGCGATCATAACGCGCGACGAGGCCGGCGACGCGACGCGGACCCGTCCGCGGAGCCGCGGCACGATCACCTGGCGCTTTTCCGCCGACAGCGTTCGCGACTTCGCCTTCGCGGCCGGCCCCGCCCTCCGCTGGGACGCCAGCGGCTACAGGGGGATCCTGATCGAGACGCTGTACCGCACGACGGCCGACAAATGGGAAGAGGCGCAAAAGATGGCGCGCGGCGCCATCATCGGGTTCAGCGAGCGCTGGTTCATGTACCCATACTCGCACGCCACCACCGTCGAGGGGCCGATCGAGGGGATGGAATATCCGATGCTGACCTTCGTGCCGGACGGCCCATCCCGCGAAGACACCCAGTGGGCGCTGGCCCATGAGTTCGGCCACGAGTGGTTCCCGATGGTGGTCGGTTCGAACGAACGGCTCTACCCGTGGATGGACGAGGGGTTCAACACCTTCATCGACCTCGAGAACGCCGCCGACTATTTCAAGGGCACCGCCTACGGCGACTCGATCCAGTCGCACCCGCTGCGCCTCTACGCCGAGCACGGCCGGCCGGGAAACGAGCAGCCGCTGATGGAGAACCCGACCGAGGTGCGCGACCTGTTCTGGGGAGGTTACCAGAAGCCAGCGCTGATGATGTCGCTCCTCCGCGACGAGGTGCTCGGCCGCGAGCGCTTCGACCACGCTTTCCGCGACTACATCCGGACGTGGGCGTTCAGGCATCCGACCCCCGCCGACTTCATGCGGCTGATGCGCGACGACAGCGGGATGGAGCTCGACTGGTTCTGGCGCGGCTGGCTGTACACGACGGCGCGGCTCGACCAGGCGGTCGACTCCGTCACCACGCGCGCCGACGGCACCACGCACGTGATCCTCACCAACCGCGGAACGATGGTCATGCCCGCCGAGCTGCGCCTCACCTTCGCCGACGGCGGCACGACGACCGTGCGGCTCCCCGTGCAGATGTGGAACCTCGGGCACCGCTTCGACTATCGCGTGACTCGCGCAGCGCAGGTCACGCGGGCGGAGGTGGATCCGCGCGGGGTGATGCCGGACACCGATCGCGCGAACAACGCCTGGCCGCGGCGGTGATGCGCGAGTCGTCGCGCGGCGTTGCGGCGAGACGCTCCTTGATCGCTCCCCCACCGCCGCGCCCCGGCTTCGCGGCCGACGCGGCGGGTCCGCGCTCGATGTCGGGGAGCTCGCGTGCTCGTCAATCGTCCTCCCCCTTCTCCTCCGTCGCGATCTTCAGCGGTGCCGGTTCGTTGGCATGCTTCCATGCCGGGTCGCCGCGCAGTGCGGTGCTGTACCCGCCGACCGTGGGCTCGGCGACCCAGCCGTCGGCGCGAACGAGGACGCTCTGCATCGATCGCGCGAGCCCGAGCAGCGCCGCGCCGAACCTGGGATCGAGCTTGCGCACGTCGACGCGGGCGATGACGCGGGCGATCCCCCCCTCCAACAGGTGCACGTCGACCCCGTTCCCGTCAGCGGCACCCCAGCTCTCGACCGCCGGCGTCGCGCGCGTCGGCGGCCCGACCAGCGTCGCCAGCCGGTCGCGCAGCTCGCGCAGCCCGGGGCCGGCACCCCACCAGTTGGTGGTCGCGACGATGCCGGCGTCGAGGACGCGCGGCGCGGTGGCCATGGCGCGGTGGGGGACGACGTGGAATATCACCTGCCATGGAGCCATGCGGATCACTGAACGTTAGGCAGGGCCGTCAGGCGACGACGCCGCCCTCGGCCCGGAGCCGGATGTTGGCCGCCGTGCAGGCGGTGCGCTGCAGGCACTTCCGGCATTGCACCGTAGTGCCGACGATCGCCGCGGGATCGGGGGGGGTGCCGGCTGCGGTGAGCGGGGCGGGCATCCAGTACCCGCAGGTCCCGCACTTGATCTCGAGCTGTGGAGCGGTCGCCATCTGGTGCCTCCGGGAAGGAGTGAGGCGCGCGCAAGCTGCCTTCCAGAATGGGGTACGGAACAGCGATGCGCCATCCGTCCGCGCCCGACACCGGGATGCCTCCCGGTCAGCGCCGCTTCGGGGTGATCACGGATCCCGTCTGCTTTCCCTCGATCGACTCGACGTAGCTGCGCGCGACGTCGGCGGCGGGAAGCCCTCCCGACGGATCGCGTCCCATCGCGACGAGCGTTTCCGACACCCACGGCGGGCTCACCACGTTGACACGGATCCCGCGCGGCAGCTCGAGCGCGGCTGCCCGGGCGAAGGCGTCGACGCCGGCGTTGACCATGCTGATCGCCGCGCCGCCCGGAGTCGGGCGGGTGGCGAGGATCCCGCTCGTCAGCGTGAACGAGCCGTTGTCGCCGACCGCGGCGACTCCCGCGCGGACGAGGTTGACCTGCCCGATCAGCTTGCTCCGCACGCTGAACGCGAAGTCCTCGTCGGTCAGCTCCGCGAGCGGCTTCCACGCGGCCTCGCCGGCCGTGCTGACGACGGCGTCGACGCGGCCGACGCGGCTGAAGAGTCCACGGATGGACGCCGGATCGGCGATGTCGACTCGTTCGTGCGACCTGGAGCGGCTGGCGAGGACCAGCTCATGACGCCCGGAAAGCGCGGCGGAGACTGCCTGTCCGATGGTGCCGCTGGCACCGACGATGAGGATGCGCATGGTGTCCAAATTAATGCGATGCCGGTCGTCCGCGTTCCCGCCGCAACAGAAGGCGGCCGTGCGAACCGGCCGACCGCCCTCCCGCCCGCCCTCCCACCTGACGGGCCCTGGCTACCAGATCCTCGGGATCAGGCTGTCGGGGCGAACCATCGGATCGCCGGGCCTGCAGCCGAAAGCCGCGGCGAACTGCGGCATGTTCATCAGCGGCCCGTTCGCCCGCCACGCGTCCGGCGCGTGCGGATCGACCGCGACCTGCGAGCGGATGGCCTCGGGGCGCCGGTGGGTGCGCCAGCTCTGGGCATAGGCGATGAAGAAGCGCTGCTCCGGGGTGAAGCCGTCGATCAGCCCGGGACGCCCGTTGCGGGCGAGCGCCTTCTGCAGCGCATCGTAGGCGGTGAGCAGCCCGCCGTAGTCGGCGATGTTCTCGCCGAGCGTCAGGCGCCCGTTCACGTGGAGCGTATCGACGGCGACGTAGCCGCTGAACTGGTCGGCGACGACGCTCGCCTGCTTCGAGAAGAACACCGAGTCGGACGGCGCCCACCAGTCGCGCAGGTTGCCGTAGGCGTCGTAGTGCCGCCCCTCGTCGTCGAAGCCGTGCGTCAGCTCGTGCCCCGCCCAGCTCCCGCCTAACGATCCGTAGTTGGCGGCATCGTCGGCGGTGGCGTCGAATGTCTGCGGCGACAGCGCGCCGGCCGGGAAGACCATCTCGTTCTTCGACGGGTCGTAGTACGCGTTCACCGTCGGGACGGTCATTCCCCACTCGGTGGTGTCGACCGGCAGCCCCGGACGGTTCGCGACGCGCTCCCACTCGAACGCCTCGGCGCGGGCGACGTTGCGGATGAACGGCCCCTCGCTGACGGTGAGCCGCGAGTAGTCGCGCCAGCGGTCGGGATAGCCGATCTTCTCGCGCATCTTCGCCAGCTTGTCCAGCGCCTGCGCCTTCGTCGAATCGCTCATCCAGTCGAGCTTCTTCACCCGCTCGGCGAACGCCGCCCGGATGTCGTCGATCACCGCCTTCGCCTTCTCGCGCGCCGCGGGCGAGAAGGTCTTCTCGACGTAGGCCGCGCCTAGCGCCTCGCCGACCAGCCCGTCGGTCGCCCGCAGGCAGCGCTTCCAGCGCGGGAGCAGCTGCTTCGCGCCGCTGAACCGGGAGCTGAAGGCGAAGGCTTCGTTCACGAACGGAGTGCTCAGCCACGGCGACGCGCTCGCCAGCCGGTGGTACTTCAGGTACGCCTTCCAGGTCGAGAGCGGGACGCTGTCCATCAGCGTGCTGACGCGCGCGAGGAACGCCGGCTCGGCGACGTTGACCCGCGCGACCGGCTTCGTGACGCCGGCGCTGCGGAAGTACATCGGCCAGTCGACCGCCGGAGCGACCTTCTTCAGCGAGTCCGCGGACATCGGGTGATCGGTCGCCGACGGGTCGCGCCGCGCGACACGCGTCAGCGATGCCTTCGCCATCTCGGTCTCGAGCGCCATGATCTTGTGTGCGTCGGCCCGCGCCGCGGGCTCCTTTGCGCCGGCGAGCACGAACGTCTTCGCGATGTGGTTCACGTAGGCCGTGCGCGTCGAGTCCGCTGACGCACCCGGCTTCAGGTAGTAGTCGCGATCGGGGAGGCCAAGTCCGCCGCGGTCGAGCGCGGCGAGATAGTGCCTGGAGTCGTGCGCATCGACGTCGGGCCGGAAGCGAAAGGCGACGTCCGACCCGCTCTTCTGCAGCTCGGCGATCTTCGTGATCAGCCCGCGCCGGCTGCTGATCGCATCGATCGACGCCAGCGATCCGCGCAGCGGCGTCACCCCCGCCTTCTCCGCGCTCGATGAATCCATGCACGTCGCGTAGAAGATCCCGAGCTTCCGCTTCGTGCTGCTCGCCGGCAGCGTCTTCCGCTGCGCCATCGCGTCGTCGAGCACCGACCGTACGACGAGCTCGTTGCGATCACCCATGTCGCGGCTGACCCCCGTCGACGAGTACGCCGCGGGAATCGTGTCGTTCTTCAACCACGCGCCGTTCGCGAAGAGAAAGAAATCACTGCACGCGTTCGCGCTGCGATCGATGAACGCGGGATCGACGACCTTGAGGGGAGGAACGGCGGTCGTGGGGAGCGTCGACTGCGCACTGGCCGCGCCGAGCGGTGCGGCGACAAGCGCGACCGCGAGCACGAGTTTCGAGGGGCGAAGAGACGGTGTCGCTGTCATGGAGTATCCGGGGGGCGAGCGGAGCAGCGGTTGCCGTCGAAAGTTGCCGGCGAGCGCGCGCGGGGTCAACGATGCCTGTACGGGGCTGGTCGGCATCGTGCACCCACATGCGGCTGCGGAGCGGCGCCACCAAGGCACCGAGGCGCCGAGACAGCTCACTGCGCGCAGAGCCGCAGAGCCGGAGGGACGCAGAGGGTGCGCAGAGCCCGGCAGAGCTGAGCTGTTCGCACCAGAGCTGAACGACCTGGGGGCAGGCGGGGCGAATTCATCTCGCCTGCCTGCCCCAGGTTGTTATCGGGTCTTGCCGGGAGACTCGTGCGCGGATCGAGTGCCGGGCTCCCTTCGAGCACCAACAAGTGGGAACGACGATCACGCGGATTTCGCGGATCGTTCGTGGGGGCGGGTGAGCTCCACTCGCCCGGCCGGGGAGCCATCCGTTGTCATCCGTGAAAATCCCTGGAATCGCAGCTCATACTGCTACGAGCCTGAACTACTTGGGGGCACGCGTGGCGAGATCACCTCACCCGCGTGCCCCCGATCAGTTCGGCCGCAGCGCGAACAGCTCGGTTCTGCGGGTCTGTTGTCGGCGCCTCGGTGCCCTGGTGGCGCCGTGCCGCCGTCACCCGCAGTCGCGGTTCCGCCCTATCTCGCCTCCGCCTTTCTCCCCGCGTTCAGGCTGTCCCAGTTCAGCAGCGTGTTGAACACCAGCGCGTAGCTCCCGATCGTCTCTCCCCGCCACATCGGGTTGTTCGCGAACAGCACGACGTGTCCCTTCTGCAGCGGGACGTCGACGACGACCGGTCGCTGTGCGATGTCGCTCCCCCCGTCGAGGAGCCCGGAGACGAGCAGCTCTTTCTGGTCAGCGAAGCGCAGCGCGACGCGCGGGCGCTGGTCGGGCGGGATGACGTTGAGAGGGTTGCGCAGCTGGTCGGCGGTGAGCGGCGCCGCCTGCCACGGCTTCGCCGCGGGGAGCTCGACGGGGAGGAACGCCGAGTCGAGGGGAGCACGTCCCGGCATGAAGTCGGGATCGTCGGCAGTCCCGCGCCCCGTCGCGCGCGTGTTCGAGCCGGGGAATCGGCCGCCCCGCCCGCCGCCCTGCGTGTTCGAGACGCTGAAGCTGGAGCCCTCGTCGCTGTAGACCGCGAGGTCGTCACCGATGCCGTAGACGATCGGGCTCGCGTCGTCGACGATCTTCGCGCGCAGCAGGCTGCCGACGACGCGCAGTCTCGGGACCTCGTTGACGCTGACGCCACTCGCCAGTCCGAACTGCACCGCGAACTCAGCGGTGTTGACGGCCGCGACGAGCACCCCGCCGCTGGCGACGAAGTCCCGCAGGTGCTGCAGCCCGCTCCAGCCCAGCCCGGGGCGGATGTCGTCGGTCTCGTCGGTGCCGCCGAGGTTGGGGGTCAGCTCGGTCTTCTTCCACGGCATCGCGTTCCGCCACATCGGAAGCCCGTCGATGATCTGCTGGTTGCTCCCCCCAGCGGGAGGGAAGATGATGACGTCGTACTTCGCCTTCAGGTCGCCCTCCTTCGCCGCGTCCTGCACGCTGATGTAGTCGAAGGGGATCCTGTTGAAGTCGAACGCCATCCGCCACCACCCCTCGGTCTGCGTCGAGATCCAGGTGTGCATGATCGCGACGCGCGGCGCCCGCGCCGGGTGCGTCTTCACCGGCGGCGCGGCGCCTAACGCGACGACGGCGACGCCGAGCTCGCGCGCGGCGCCGTCGAGGTCCCCCCGCGGGACGCCGCGCACGAGCAGCGAGCCGCGGACGAAACGGCGCCCGCCGGCGGTGAACGGCTCCTCGGCCACCTGGAAGTCGGCGGCCGGAAAGCGGTAGCGAAGGGAGGCGATGCCATTGTCGCCGTTATGGTCGATCGCGAACACCGATCCGGACCCGGAGACCCCCCCCGGCGCGCGGATCTCCCCGCTGACCCGTTCCATCTTCACGTCGAGGACCTTCGGGTCGGTGACCCGGACCGCGTCGACGTCGAATCCCTCGGGGAAGGTCCAGCCGGTGTCGTCGTAGGGGTTCTTCTGCGGATCGTCAGGCGACCAGTACTGGTAGTCGAGGAGCGCGTCGGCGATCCGCGAGAAGGGCTGGTCCATCCGGATGACGTAGCTGCCGGCCGGGAACTGCCGGAGCTCGCTCGCGGCCGGCTTCGCGCTGTCCGGCTTCGCGCCGTCCGGCTTCGCGCCGGCCGCCCTGCGTGCCGGGACGCGCACGCTGAACGCGGTCGTCGCGCGCGAGATCTCGACGTGCTGCCGGCGCATCACGGCGAGGAGCTCGGCCTGGGCGCCCTTCCGCCGCTCGTCGCCGGTGAGGACGTACGCCGCCGGGCCCTCCACCTTCGGCTTGTTCACCGACCGCTTCGACTTTTCCCAGAAGTTGCGAAGGAAGAGCTGGCGGTTGTTGGCGAAGTACGAGAGGGAAACGAGCAATCCGGTCTGCTCGTAGTTGTTGTTGTTGCGGAGCGACCACTTCACCCGCGGCAGCGGCGGGTTCTGCCGCCACCAGGTGCGCTGCGTCTCGCTCGGTCTCAGCTGCCGCTCGACGGTCTCGGCGGTGCCGCCATTGCCGAAGGTCTCGTAGAGGCGGCTGATCCCGTTGTGCGTCGCCGCCATGAACATCAGGTATCCGGGCGACCAGGTGTCGAAGAGCCCGTGCGCGTAGACGCCGGGCATCCCCATCCGCGTCATCTCCTGGACGTTGTTCCAGCCGATCATCTGCCACTCGTTGGTCAGCAGCGGATCGAGCCAGGCGTTGTACGGGCCGTCGCCGATGGTGTTGTCGTAGAGGTAGGGATACGACTCGTGCAGGTCGTGCAGCACCTGCGCGTGGTTCTCGACAAAGGTGTTCATCACGTTCTGCGACAGCTTGAGCGTCATCCCCATCGCGTCGCGATTGTTGTCGTGCGCGACGTAGTGTCCCCAGTAGAGCAGGTTCGGATACGTCTCACCCGGGTGGGCCATGTGCCAGTTGAAGATGTCGACCTGGCGATCGCGCCCGTCGACTTCGACCACGGGGGTGATCAGCGTGATGAGGTTGTCGCGGATGTTCCGGATGTACGGGCTGTCGTCCACCGCGAGGCGATACGCAAGCTCCATGAGCGCGGTCGGCGCGCCGCTCTCCGGCGAGTGTATCGTCCCGGTGATGTAGTAGACCGGCGCGGCGGTGGCCGCGATGCGTTCGGCCAGCGCGTCGTCGAAGTTGATCGTCCGCGGATCAGCGAGCTTCGCCAGCTGCGCCCTGTTCGCGTCGAGGCGGGCGATCAGCTCCTCCGACGCGACGGCGACGGCGATCATCTCGCGCCCTTCTTCGGTCGTGCCGATCGAGAACACCTTCACGCGCGGGCTCGACTTCTCGAGCAGGCGCATGTAGGCGTACACCTCCTTCGAATACGGGAGCCTGGTCGGCGCACCGGCGATGTCGCCGAGCACCGCCTGCGGCGTCGGCACCGTCTTCGATGCCGGGAGGTAGTCGACGAGCGGCGAGAGGAAGAACGGCTCGGTGGTGTACTCGCGAATCTTCCGCGTATACGCCTCATCGATCGGCTGGTTCGGATCCCGCCCCGGCTTCGCCGCCGCGATCCCGGCCGCAGGATATCCCGCCGGCGCCGTTGCCGGACCCTGCGCACCGGCTGCGAGAGGAGGGAGCGCGGCCGCCAGGCCGAGGACTGCGAGCGAGAGGGAATTCAACCGCATGACCTGCCTCTTGAAGGGCGGAGGGGACGCCGGCGCGCGATCGGCGCTGGCGCCACGATGGAAGGAGCCGAAACGATGCCGGCCGTGCATCCGCCTTTCAAGGGGTCAGAGTGTTGAAAAACGATGACGGGGAAGGGCGGTTGAAACAGCGGGATCGTTTACAGAAACCCCGGGGGGCCCGGAGAGGTGTTGACGGCGCGGCTTCCTTGCGCCGGGCCTGAACTGCCTTGGGGCAAGCGGGGTGAGATCACCTCGCCTGCTCGCCCCTGCTGTCTTGAGGTGCTGTTGGGAGACTGGTGCGCGGATGGAGTGCTCGGCGCCCATCGAGCATCAGCAGGTTGGAACTACGATTACGCGGATTTCGCGGATCGTTCCTTGTGTGGGGGGGCGACGCGCCGCTCGCGCAAGCGAGGAGCAATCCGCGGAATCAGTGAAATCGTCGCCCCACTGTTGCGAACCCGAACGACCTGGGGGCAAGCGCGGCGAGGGCATCTCGCCACCCTTGCCCCCAGGCAGTTCAGCCCCCGGCGCGGGAAAACTCGCCGTCGCCCTGGCTCTCCGCGCACTCCGGGCCTCC
>DASZNJ010000053.1:0-5232 GCA_035551575.1 Gemmatimonadaceae bacterium | reverse complement strand
CCTGGGATAGGAGGAGCTCTTCCTTGCGGGTCCCTGATTTCAGGATGTCCACCGCCGGGAAGACGCGCCTGTCGGCGATCTTGCGGTCGAGAATTATTTCGGAATTGCCGGTGCCCTTGAACTCCTCGAAGATCACCTCGTCCATTCGCGAGCCGGTCTCGATCAGCGCAGTCGCGACGATGGTCAGCGACCCGCCGCCGTCGATGTTCCGCGCGGCGCCGAAAAAGCGCTTCGGCTTGTGCATCGCCTGCGCGTCGACGCCCCCGGAGAGGATCTTCCCCGAGTGGGGGACGACCACGTTGTGTGCGCGCGCGAGGCGGGTGATCGAGTCGAGCAGGATCACGACGTCGTGCCCGTGCTCGACGAGACGCTTCGCCTTCTCGATGACCATGTCCGCCACCTGGACATGCCGGTCCGCCGGCTCGTCGAAGGTGGAGCTGATCACTTCCGCGCGCGAACCGACGTTGGCCTGCATGTCGGTCACTTCCTCGGGCCGCTCGTCGATGAGCAGGATGATCAGCGAGATCTCGGGATGGTTCTCGAGGATCGCGTTGGCCATTTTCTGCATCAGCACCGTCTTTCCCGCACGCGGCGGCGCGACTATCAGGCCACGCTGCCCCTTGCCGATCGGCGCGAGGAGATCGACGATACGCATGCTCAGGTCGCCATCCTTCGGCTCGAGCCGGATACGTTCGTCGGGATAGGTCGGGCGGAGGTTGTCGAAGCTGCCGCGCTGCTTCGCCTTCTCCGGATCGTCACCGTTGATGGTTTCTACCTTGAGCAATGCGAGATACCGTTCCCATTCCTTGGGAGGACGAACCTGGCCGGAAATCGTGTCGCCGGTCCGCAGGTCGAAGCGCTTGATCTGCGAAGGCGAGACGTAAATGTCGTCAGGGCCGTAGAGATAGTTCCAGTCCTGGCTGCGAAGAAATCCATACCCCTCGGGCAGGATTTCGAGCACCCCTTCCCCCGTCAGGACAGTATCCGAGTCGAGCAGGTTCTGCTCGATGCGGAAGATGAGATCCTGTTTGCGCAGCCCGGCGATGTTCGTGATCTTCAGCCCGTCCGCCATGTCCTGCAGCTCGGGCACCGACATGCGCTTCAGCTGGGCGATGTCCACGACGTTGGCCTCCGGATCGTGGAGCTCTGGCTGGGAGGGACTGACACGTGGAGACGCCGGGGGAAGGCGTGAGCGGCGGTGGGGGCGACGGCGCCGGGCGGGGCCGCGATCGCCCGAAGGTACCGACGGCCGTGGAGAGAAGCAAGAGAGTCCCGGGGCGGTTCACCGGCTGCGCTGACCGCCGCGCGAGCGCAGGTCGCGTGCGCGAGCGCACCTAACGCGAAACGCCGCCGTCAGAAGGCGACGTAGCGCATCGGGTGCGCCCGCAGGTCTGCGATGACCGCAGCCACCTCCTTCTCGGCGGCGGTCAGCTGCCGCGTCATCGCGCTGTCGTGCAGCACTCGGCCCGCGGTGCCGCCCGGTTCGTCGAGCATGGCTTTCGCGAGCGAAATCTCATTGCGCAGCGAGGTGACGGTCCGCATCAGCGAGGTGTCGCGGCGGAAGCGGCCAACGACGCTCTGGTTCGAGGCGACGAGTGCGCGCAGGCTGTCCGCCTGGGCGAGCGCGTGCTGCGCCCTCGCCGCCGCGCGGGTAGTCCCGCCGCTCAGCACCCGTCCTATGGTCCCCTCCCCGTGCAGCGCGCGGTCGGCGAGGCGCGTCGAACGGGTCACCGCCAGGTCGATGCGCAGCTCGTCGTTGTTGAGCAGCGCGCCGGTCGTCCCGTGCACGGAGCTCAACTGCGAGCGCAGGTCCTTCACGTTCGCGATGATCGCCGGAAAGTCCCGCGACGCGAGCGCGATGCGGGACGCGACTCCCTCCGGATCGCCCTGCGGCATCGAGTGCAGCGTGTCCCCTTCGGCTATCAGGGGCGCGTTCGATCCCGTCGTGCCCAGGTACACGACCGGCGCTCCGATGAGCGTTCCCCCGGACGTGATCTGGGCGACCGCATCGCGCCGGACGTACTTGGCGTTTCGCTTCAGCAGGTCCATCACGACCAGCACGTTCGAGTTCGAGTCGGTCGAAGGCGGGAGAAACTCGACGCGCACGACCTGGCCGATCGGCTGCCCCTCGAGCCAGACCGGGGTACCCTTCATCACGCCGCGCGCTTCCGCCATCGATGAGTAGACGCGAATCGTCGACCCATGCAGCGCACCGACGCGCGCGAACGTCATCACTGCCACCACGCCGCCAACGATGGCGGTGATCGCGATGATACCGGGGAGCAGGGACCGCCAGTTCTGTATGCGAGGCATTGATTGAAGACAGCGTGCTTCCGGTCGAAGTGGCAAGTCATGAGCCACACGCCGGTCACCTGAAACGCGAAGCGCACGGTCGTCGAGGACGGCCGTGCGCTTCGCGTTCCCCTTTTTCCTACGTGCGCGAGGCGGGATTCGAACCCACGACCTTCGCCTCCGGAGGGCGACGCTCTATCCAGCTGAGCTACTCGCGCAAATGCGAACGGGCTCCGCGAGCCCGTTTCTCAAGATGGTCGGGGCGACTGGATTTGAACCAGCGACCTCCTGCTCCCGAAGCAGGCGCGCTACCGGGCTACGCTACGCCCCGCCGACGCTCTTTTCAATGCTGTTACCGCAAGGCACGCAGTGCGCCCGGAGAGACTCGAACTCCCAACCTTCTGATCCGTAGTCAGATGCTCTATCCAATTGAGCTACGGGCGCCAGAAACTGCGCAAGCATCGAACGAGGCCGCCAGTGACTGACGGCGAGTCTCGTCCGAAGCAGGGGAAACCTAGTCCTCGCTGTGGGGACAGTCAACCCCGCGCGCCGGGCTCGCCGTGCGGCTCATCGGGACGCGGCGCGGAGTTGGGCTCGTCCGCCGCGCCGCCGCGTGCGGATGCATGTTGGCCGTCTGGCATCGCGGCGCCCGGTGTCGAGCTGCGCGACGTTCCCACGGCGGCTGCGACGTGGACGGCGCCCTCGCGGTCAGGGTCGCCCTCGGGCGAGTCGAAGTCGGGGACCCCCGATGGCGGAGTCTGTCGGCGCGCGCTCGGAAGGAGCAAGGTGAAGCACGAGCCGCGTCCGAGCTGGCTGGCGACGGAGACGTCGCCGCCGAGCAGCCGCGCCATCTTCCGGGCGATTGCCAGCCCCAGCCCCGTGCCCCGCTGCATGGAGTCGCCGCGTCCGCTCGGACGCACCTGCTCGAACTCCTCGAAGATGCGCTCGAGGTCCGTGCTCGCGATCCCGATGCCGGTGTCCTCGACCGAGATCGCGACCTGGTCCCCGTCCCGCTTCGCGACGACGGTCACCGACCCGCGTTCGGTGAACTTGATCGCGTTCGCGACGAGGTTGAGCAGGATCTGTCGGAGGTGCCGTGGATCCGTCGCGATCTTCGGCAGGTCGCGCGCAACGACGACATCCACCCTGAGCCCCTTCGCCTCGGCCGCCGGCTCGACCACGGTTGCCACCCCATCGAGCACCGAGCCGAGATCGACCACCTCGATCTCGAGATCCATCCGCCCGACTTCGATCTTCGACAGGTCGAGCACATCGTTGACGAGGCTGAGCAGGTGATCGGCGGCGGCCTGCACCCGCTGGTGCGATGCGCGCAGCGGCTGCGGCAGCTCGCCATACATCCCGTCGAGGGCGAGCGCATTGTAGCCGACGATCGCGTTGAGCGGGGTGCGAAGCTCGTGGCTGACGTTGGCGAGGAACCTGGACTTGGCGCGGTTCGCCTCGGCGATCTGCTGCGACCGTTCCTCGAGTCTCATGTTGGCGTCGAGCAGGTCGCGCGAGAGCAGCTCGAGGTCGTGCGAATACGCCGCGAAGCGGCGCGCACGAAACTCCTCGCGCAGCGCGAGAAAGACGACGAGGACCAGCACGATCGCTCCCGTCGTCCAGTTGAGCGTGCGCGCGATGATCGGCTGCATGCTCTCGACCGCGACGTGCAGCGTCCAGCCATGTCCGCCGGGAAGGGCGAGCGGCCGCTGGATGTCACGCGCGATGCGCGTCGGGTAGCCCGCCGACGTGGCGATGACGTCGCCGCGTTCGTCGAGCACGCGCCAGGCGAAGCGGCCACGCAGCTGGCCGGCGAGGGCGCGCGTGAAGAGACGCTCGTAGGCGAAGGCCCCCGCCACGTATCCCGTCAGGCGCTCACCCTCGAGGATCGGGACGTACATGAGCGTTCCCGGCCGGCCGTCGGCGAGGGTGAGCGGGGCGGTCGCGGCGACGCCGCGCTGCTCGGCCGCCTGCCGCATCGCCGGGGCGCGCAGCGGGAATGCGCGGTGGGTCAGCGTCCCGCCCGGGACGGCATCCTCTCCCCGCGCCTGCCTGACGGCGCCGCGGGCGTCGAGCAGATAGACGGTCGCGATGTCGGGCATCTCGCGGCGAATCTCGCGCGCGAGCACGTCGAACCGCTCCACTTCATCCCGGCTTCCGTGCGCGGACGCGATCAGCGCGGCGAGAGTGGTGAGCAGCTGGGCGCGCTGCCAGACGGCGCCTTCGATGAGGGCGTCCGCCTGGACGGCCTGGGCCTGTGCCTCACGCCCGTAGTCGCGCTGGAGCAGAGCGTCGATGCGATGCAGGAGCGCGAACCCGCCGACGACCACGAGCGCGAGCAGGAGGCGCCACCTGATCGGTCCACCGAGGCCACGCCGCAACTCCTCGGGAAGGCTCGACGGCTCCCCGATCATCCGCCTTCCTCACGGTGCACATCCCGATCGCGCGATCGCGGTGACATGGCGGCCTCAATGGCAAGCGGCGCGCCGCCCAGCGTATCCGAGCACAAAAGAAAGCCCCACGGCGATGAGCCGTGGGGCAGTGCGCGGTACAAGACTCGAACTTGTGACCTCCACGATGTCAACGTGGCGCTCTAACCAACTGAGCTAACCGCGCAATCCGACGCATCGGAGCATGGAACTTGTAGCTTGCCCCGCCCGTTCCTGCGGTAGGCCGCGCCCGCTCGAGAAAGCGGCGCGCGACCTTGCCGCGATCGGCGTGCAGAGCGGGAAACGGGACTCGAACCCGCGACCCCAACCTTGGCAAGGTTGTGCTCTACCAACTGAGCTATTCCCGCAAACTACTGCTTACGACGGCCACCCAGGTGGAGGTGAGGGGAATCGAACCCCTGACCTCTTGAATGCCATTCAAGCGCTCTCCCAACTGAGCTACACCCCCGGGGCCCACCGAAAGATCGCCCATCTGGTCTCCGCTGCGGAC
>DASZNJ010000052.1:0-17678 GCA_035551575.1 Gemmatimonadaceae bacterium | reverse complement strand
TGGCTCGCCGCCTGCCACGCCAGATTCGGATCCGTCGCCCCTCGCTCGATCTCCTCCGTCAAATACGCCGCGATCGCCCGGTGCAGCATCAGCGCCGCGCTTGGTCCCATCTTCTGCAGCGCCGCGTCGCTGAGCAGGCTGTGTCTCGCCACGATCCGATCCGCCGTGCACACCACCAACCCGCTCTTCTCCAGCTCCTCCACGCACCCGATCACCTGCCACCGCTGCATTCCCAGCACCGCCTCGAGAACCCCAACCGTCGCATCGCCTTCCAGTAACGCGATCGCCTGCATCGCGAACAGCGCCGCCTTGTCCAGTCCGCCCACCCGCTCGTCGATCAGCGCATCGAGCGACACCGGCACCCGCCCACGATCCTTCGTCTCCCGCCAGTGCGACAGGAGCTCCGTCATGTAGAGTGGAATCCCGTCGCTTCGCTCGGTGCACCACTCCGCCAGCCCGTCCTCGTCGTGGATCCCCAGCGCCTCGCAGAGGGCAAGCGCCAGTGCCCGTGACTTCTCCACGCCAAGCCGCGGCAGCCTGTGCACGACCAGCTGCCGCCGGTCGATCCCCTCCAGCAGCGCCCCCTCGCCCAGCGTCCGCGTCGTCATCACCACCAGCAGCTGCCGCGCGCGGTTCGATCCTATGATCTCCTTCAGCACCTCGAGCGACACCCGATCAATCCAGTGCACGTCCTCGATCAACAGGTACAGCGGCCGCTCCCCTGCGATCGCGTCGATCAGGTCGCGCAGCGACGCACGCATCGCTGCGTGCAGGAACGCCGCGCCCCCGTACTCGTCGGGGTCGAGCTGCTCGTGGGGATCGTAGGACCCCAGCCGCTTCACGAGCTTGAGTGCGTCCGGCGAGCAGCCTAACGCACCAGGCATCCGCAGCAGCTGCGGCGCGAGCTCCATGAACAGCGCCAGCGGCCGCTCCATCGCATCGGCATGACATTCGACGCGCACGATGCGGGCCCCCTTCATCGCCGAGATGTTCGCGAACTCCGTCAGCAGCCGCGTCTTGCCGATCCCGGGCGGGCCGTGGACGACGCAGGTGTGCCCGACACCCCCCGCCACCTGCGTCGCGACATTGGCGAGCACCTCGAGGCTGTCCTCACGCCCGACAAGGGCGATCTTCCCCGCCGCCGACGCTGGCGGATACGAGATCCGCTCCGAGATGCGGTTGCGCAGCAGCGACGCCGGCAACCGCAGGTCGGCGTACGTCCCGCCCATCTCCTCGATGTACCCGTCGATCATCCGCAGCGCCTCGCGCTTGTCCCCGCGCAGCGCGGTGAATTCGGCGAGCGTCAGCGTCGCCTCTTCGTTGAGCGGATCGAGGACGAGACACTGCCGCGCGAGCTTTGCCGCTTCGTCCCAGCTGTTCCGGCGCCGCGCCTCGCCCAACGCGCGAACGAGCACCCCGCGGATCGAACGGCCGGCCTTCTCCCGCGTCCGCTCCAGCCAGGTCAGGAACGGCGCCGACGCGTTCGGCGCATAGCCCGGAAAGACCGCGACCGCTTCCTCCGGAGGGAGCGGCGAAAGCGCGAGCGTACGCTCGTCGGCACAGTCGAAATCGGCGAGCGCCGCGCGCTCACCCAGCAGGTAGTGCTCGCGCGTCGTCTCGATCGGCGCGCCCATCTGGCGCAGCTTGTAGACCGACTGCCGCAGGCAGTGCCCCGCTTCGCGCGGCTCGCTGTTCCACCAGAAGTATTCAGCCAGCGCCGAGCGCCGCACCGGCCGGCCGCGCTCGACGATGAGATGGGCCAGAATCCCGAACAGGATCTCGGAGCTCCCCTCGAGGTGCCCCTTCTCGAGCCGGATCGAGCACTCGGCGATCGCCTTCAGCTTGATCATCGCCCCTCCGCCCGGTGGGCGGTGTCACGGTCGCGTGTTCGGGCCGTCGAGGGCGTGGCTTCGTCGCCGCGGTGCTGGTGCTTCCTCGAAGCTGGATGACACGCTCGGCTCGTGCGTCATCCGGCCGTCATCCGGGTGCCAGATAATGACTTATCCAAAGCCGCCCGGGAAGAGGGGAGCCTGTTCGGCCGGCCGGCGGGGTTGCGGCGTTAGGCCGGAGCGCACCACCTTCCAAATCCGGAAATCGGGTCGCGACGGGACGGGGCCGCTCGGTCCCCTGAACCTGCATCGCGCCGAGCCCTAGCCCCGAGATGCGCCGCACACTCCCGATCTCGCTCTTCGTCGCAGCCATCGCCGCCGGCGCCACGGGCTGCAGCAACGGCAACGCACCGGCCGTCAGGCCGCGGAGCTACCAACTCGTGTCCTACGGCGGGGCGGCGCTCCCGGTCACGCTGCGCCTCATCGTCGAGAGCTCGACGCTGCCCGGCGGCCCGACGGTGACCTGCGACGACAAGCTCACCGCGTCGAGCCTCGAGCTTCGGAAGCCAGCGCAGTTCACGCAGACCGATTCCCACCTCCTCGTCTGCGATGACGGTCGCCCCAATGGGGTGAGCCAGCAGCTGCTGCGCGGGACTTATGACACCGGCGCTGACACCGTCGTGCTCAGCGCCGACGTCGGGAGCGGGACGCAGTACGTCAGCCTGGCGCGCATCAGCACCGATGGGCTGACGATCTATCGCCGTGAAGCAAGGTCCACCGTTGGCGCGACGACCATCGATCCGACGCAGCTCGTCTTCCGGAGCGTGCAGAACTGATTACCGCCGCGCGACAAACCGGCCAGATCGTGCCGGGCCGGCCGGGCCGCGCCTAACGCTTCACCGGCCCCGCGATCAGCTCCTCGATCTTCACCCCGTCCGCCTCGCCCTGGAAGTTCAGTACGATCCGGTGCCGCAGCACCGGCAGCGCGACGGCGTTGACGTCCTCGAGATCTGGATACGGCCGCCCGTCCATCGCCGCCCGCGCCTTCGCGCCGAGCACCAGGTACTGCGACGCCCGCGGCCCCGCCCCCCAGCTGACATAACGCTTCACCTCCGCCGACGCCTCGGGGTCATCGGGACGCGTCCGCCGCGCCAGCGACACCGCGTGCGACACCACCACCGGCGCCGCCGGCAGACGCCGCACCAGGTGCTGCAGCGCCACCAGCTGCCCGGCGTTCAGGATGTGCCTGACGTTCGGTGCCTCGTCCCCCGTCGTCCCCATCACGATCTGCTCCTCCTCGGCGCGCGACGGGTAGCCCACGCTCAGCGCGAACATGAACCGGTCGAGCTGCGCCTCGGGCAGGGGATAGGTCCCCTCCTGCTCGATCGGGTTCTGCGTCGCCAGCACGAAGAAGGGGGCGGGGAGGGCGTGCGTCGTCCCGCTCGAGGTCACCGTGTGCTCCTGCATCGACTGCAGCAGCGCGGCCTGCGTCTTCGGCGGCGCGCGGTTGATCTCGTCGGCGAGGACGATGTTCGCGAAGATCGGCCCGCGCGCGAAGGTAAAGGCGCGGCCGCCGTCGCGCTCCTCGAGAATCTCCGTGCCCGTGATGTCGCCGGGCATGAGGTCGGGGGTGAACTGCACCCGCGAGAAGCTGAGGTCGAGCGCCTCGGCCACCGTCCGGACGAGCAGCGTCTTCGCCAGCCCGGGGACGCCGATCAGCAGTGCGTGACCCCCAGCCAGAAGCGCCGCCACGAGGTTGTCCACCACCTCGTGCTGCCCGACGATCCGCTGCGCGATCTGCGCGGTGATCGCCTTGCGCGCCCCGGCGAGCTTCGCGAGGAGCTCGAGATCGGAGCTGTCCGACCGTGTCGCGTCAGGCGCGGTCACGCGGCCGGACCCTGCATCAGGGGAGGGTGAACTCGGCCCGCTGCTCGAGCGGATAGTTCGAGCTGGCCAGCGTCGCGACGACGGTGAAGCGGCCGTGCGCGTTCTCCGGCGTCCACCCTTCCTCGTAGACGTGCGCGTCGTCGCTGCCTAACGGCTTCGTCATGAACGCCGAGGTGAACATCCTCGTCGTGCTCCACCGCCAGACCTCGGCGCCGGTCGAGTCGAGCACCGCGAAGTCGTGCGTCATCGCCGTCGGGAAGTCGATCTCCACTCCCTTCGCGCTGGCGTTGGTGACGGCGAGGTCGAACTTCACCTCGCGGTCGTCGCTGTCGCCCGCAGCCGTGGGAACGTCGACGCCGAGCTTGGCGACGAGGGGGGCCGAGAGGGGTGCGCGCTTGTGCCTAACGTTGACCGTTCTGGCGGTGGACTCGGATGAGCGGGTGCGGGGACCGCAGGCGAAGGCGACGAGGCCGCAGGCGAACAGGGTGGTGATGACGCGGGTCTTCATGTCGAGCTGGCGGGCTGCTGGGCGCGGTAGGGGGCGAACGAGCGCGGAGCAACCGGCGGAAGCTCACAAACCGTTCGAACCCATCTTATCAACAGCAGGACGAATAGTCAACGTGAGCGTAACCTCGTAAGTGGCGATCGGGCAGCGAGTTGGTGACCCAGGATCGCACTTCGGCCCCTCTTCGCCCACCCGGTCCCGGGAGCTTGTGAAATTTTTCTCAAGCCTCTAGATTCTGGTGCTGCATGAGAAAGGGGCCAGGGGTCGGGGGTCAGGGCTCGAGCCCTGGCGATGAGGGGCCGGGAGCCGGCGCGTACGCCGGCTTCGGGATGCAGTTCGTCGTCGCCCTCCTCCTCTTCCTCTACCTCGGACAGTGGGCCGACCGGCGACTCGGCACTTCGCCGGTCTTTCTCCTCGTCGGGGTCTTCGTCGGCGCGGGTGGTTCCTTCTACGCGATGTATCGAAAGCTGATGGCCGCACAGGAACGGGATGACGAAGCGAGGCGCGCGGCGAAGCAGGCCGCGGCCGCGCAGCGCGACACGAACGAGGGGCCGCGCTGATGGCGTCGCGCTCCCCCGTCCTCGTGTCGCACTCGTCCACCCTCGGCGCGGTCATCCGCTTCGCCGCGTTCGGTGCCGTCGCGACGCTGGTCGTCGGCCTCCTCCTCGCGATGGCGTATACCGGCATCGCGGAGCGGCGCGCGATCATCATCGGCGCCTGCATCGCCCTCCCGCTCCAGGTCGCGACCTTCGCCGGGGTGCGATCCGTCTCGCGCGAGCACGTCATCTCGGCGTGGATGGGGGGGACGCTCGTCCGCTTCGTCGCCCTCGTCGTCTATGGATTCCTGGTGGTGAAGGCGCTCGCGCTCCCCTCGGGAGCGGCGCTCGTCAGCTTCGCGGCGTTCCTCTTCGCCCTGACGCTCATTGAACCTCTGCTGCTGAACAGATCATGATCGGCGCTCGTACCCTCGTCCTCGCCTTCGCCGCACAGATCGCCTTCGCCGCGCCCGCGTTCGCGCAGGTCGAGGCGCCCGACGCGCACACCGCGACGCCCGCGACGGCACACGCCACCGCGCAGGAGACAGGTCACGGTCCCGTCGCCCAGGACGGCGATGACGTCGAGGGGCCGGTCGACATCATCACCCCGCACATCACCGACTCCCGCGTCATCGACGTCCCGTGCTGGAATCATGGGACGCTGATGTGCGAGTACGAGCTCCCGACGTGGAAGCCGGTGATGATCGGCGGCTACGCGCTCGACCTCTCGCCGACCAAGCACGTCGTCATGCTGCTCGTCGCCGCCCTCCTCTGCTGCCTGGTGCTGATCACCGCGGCGCGGGCGCATGCGCGGCACAGCCACGCGATCGGGCGGCCGAAGGGATTCGCGGCCGGCATCGAGTCGATGGTCCTCTACATCCGCCAGGAAGTGGCGATCCCCAACCTCGGCCACCACGGCGAGAAGTACGCGCCCTTCATCCTGACGCTGTTCTTCTTCATCATGTTCGCCAACCTGCTCGGGCTCATCCCCTACGGGTCCACGGCGACGGGGAACATCTCGGTCACGGCGACGCTGGCGATCATCACTTTCATCGTCGTCGAGATCGCCGGGATGCGCGCGCTCGGCGCGGGCTACCTGAACACGGTCTTCTACTGGAACAAGGACCTCCCGCTCTACATGCGGATCCCGCTGTTCCTCATCATGACCCCGATCGAGATCATCGGAAAGTTCACCAAGCCGTTCGCGCTGACGATTCGTCTCTTCGCCAACATGACGGCGGGACACATCGTCGTGCTCGCGCTGATCGGGCTGATCTTTCTCTTCCACAACCCGTTCTCGGCGGCGCCGTTCTTCATGGCGGTGCTGATCATGGTGCTCGAGCTGTTCGTGGCGCTGCTGCAGGCGTTCATCTTCTCGCTGCTGGCGGCGGTGTTCATCGGGCAGATCCGCGAAGCGGCCCATTGATCCAGGCGTTGCCTGGATCAATGCGGTTTCATCAGGAGCCGGTGGGGCCCCAGCCCCATCGGGCACACTCCGAGAGCGTCATTGCTGTACCGCATGGAACGCCGCTCCGCTCCATGCGCGCTGTAGCCAGCCGGGTGGCTGGTGAAGTCCGTTGAGGCCCGGACCTCGGTGACGGACATCGTCAGGCGAAGCGCTGCCTGGCGCGAGAGCGAAAGTGCACGACGACGAAATACCTAACGGAGCAATACCCATGGTCGAAATTCTTCCTCTCCTCCAGGCGGCGACGACGGTCACGACCTCGCCCGCCGGGCTGGTCGCGGTCGGTGCCGGCTTCGGCGCCGGCCTCGCGGTGATCGGTGCCGGTCTCGGCATCGGCCGCATCGGTGGCCAGGCGGTCGAAGGGATGGCGCGGCAGCCGGAAGCGGCGGCTCGCATCCAGACGGCGGCGCTGATCCTCTCCGCGCTGATCGAGGGCGTCGCGCTGTTCGGCGCCGTCATCGCGTTCCAGCTCGCCGGCAAGATCCCGAATCTGTAAGCCACAGTCGCCACGGCGCGTCCGGGACGCGCCGTGGTGCTGGCCTCTTCAACTCTTTCGTCTCATGCGCGCCTCGTTCCTCTCGATCGCCTTGCTCCTCGCATCGGCCTCCCCCGCGTTCGCCGCCGAGGAAGCCGCCGCCAAGACCGACCTCCTCAGCCCGCACGGCGGCCTGATGGTCTGGACGCTGCTGATCTTCGTCGTCCTCTTCTTCATCCTGTCGCGCTACGCGTTCGGGCCGATCACGCGCGCTGTCGAGGCGCGCGAGCAGGCGCTCCAGGACGCGATCGACCAGGCCAGGCGCGACCGGGAGGAAGCGGCCCGCATCCTCGCCGAGCACCGCGCGCAGCTCGAGGGCGCGCGCGGGGAGGCGCAGAAGATCATCGCCGAGGGGCGCGCGGTCGGCGAGAAGCTCCGCACCGAGATGCTCGAGGAGACGCGCACCCAGCAGCAGGACATGCTCGAGCGCGCGCGGCGCGAGATCGCCGGCGAGCGCGATCGCGCCATCGCCCAGATCCGCGAGGAGGCGGTGGACCTCGCGATCGCCGCTGCCGGCAAGGTGATCGAGAAGAACCTCGACGACAGCGTGAACCGGAAGCTGGTCGAGGGCTACCTCGCCAGCGCCAGCGTCCGCGGCAACTGATGCGTCCCGTCACGATCGCCCGCAACTACGCGGAGACCCTCCTCACCCTCGCGCAGAAGGCCGAAGATCCGCGCGGGTGGGGGAAGATGATCTCCGACGTCTCGGCGGCGATGGGCAGCGACGTCACGCTCCGCCGTTTCCTCGAATCGCCGAGGGTCAGCGCCGACCAGAAGAAGGACATCCTCGGCAAGGCGTTCGCCGACCGCGCGCCGCGGCTATTCGTCCGCTTCCTCCAGGCGCTGGTGACGAACCGCCGGCAGATGCTGATCCCGCAGATCGCCACCGAGTACTTCGCGCTCCTCGACGCCGCCGAGAACCGGGTGCACGCCGACGTCACCCTCGCCAGGCAGCCGACCGACGAGGAGACCGCGCGCATCGCGGCGAGCCTCCGCAAGGCGCTCGGCAAGGACATCGTGCCTCACGTGCGTGTCGACCCGAGCATCATCGGCGGCGTCGTCGTGAAGATGGGCGACACGGTGATGGACGGCTCGGTGCGGCGCCGGCTCGGGATCCTCCGCAGGGCGATGCTCGCCGGGGGAACGCCGAAGTAGCGCGGCCGGCGGGGATCTTGCCTAACGGGGGTCAGGGGTCAGGTGTCAGGGACGGCGGCGTGATGCGCATCGCCTGACCCCTGACCCCTGACCCCTTCGTCATCTCGCCGGGTGGCGTGGCGGCCGATCCCGCGCTACGATGCACGCCTGACCCTCGCCCACGATCATGATCGCTCTCGCCGCGCTCCTCCTCGCCGTCCAGCAGCAGCCCGATACCTTCGTCACCGCGCCATCGGGTCGTCCGCCGTCGACGGCGCGGCAGCGGGCGAACTACACCATCACGGCGCGGCTGGACGAGGAGGCGCAGAAGCTCGTCGCGGCGGGGCGGATGGTGTACGTCAACAACTCGCGCGACACGCTGCGCGAGATGTACGTGCACCAGTACCTCAACGCCTTCCGCCCGGGCTCGAAGTGGAGCGCGGCCGATGCGCGCGAGGGGCGGGTCCGCTTCCAGAACCTGGACGACCCGGACTATGGCTACGAGCGGTTCACTCGCGCGCCCGAAGTCGACGGCGTTGCGGTGCGCGTCGATTATCCCGGTGCGCCGGACAGCACCGTCGCGCACTTCGTGCTTCCGCACCCGATCGCCCCTGGTGACAGCGCCAGCGTCTCCTTCGCATGGGAGGCGCGCGCCTCGACCGTGCCGCGGCGGCAGGGGCGGCGCGGCCGAAGCTGGGACTTCTCGCAGTGGTATCCCAAGGTCGCGGTCTACGACAACGGCGGCTGGGAGCCGTACGCGCTCCGGCCGGCCGGCGAGTTCTACGGCGAGTTCGGGAGCTTCGACGTCACCCTGATCCTCCGCGGGGACCAGGTGGTCGCCGGGACCGGGCTCCTCGTGTCCGGCGATCCCGGGTGGGAGCGGGTGAAGCAGTGGGGTGAGGTGGTGCGCCCCTCGCTCGCCTCGTATACGGTTCCCGAGCTTCCCGCTCCCGCGTTAGGCGCCGGGGAGAAGGCGGTGCGCTTCCACGGCGAGAACATCCATGAGTTCGCGTGGACCACCTCACCCGACTATCGTTTCGAAGGGGGCGCCTACGTCCGCGCGCGCGGCGAGGTGCCGCCACCACCCGGCGTGACGGTGTGGGACACGGTCGCCGTCAACGTCCTCTATCGTCCCGGCGACGAGGCGTCGTGGGGGAAGGGAGCCGCGGTCACCCGGACGAAGATCGCCCTCGACTGGCTCGAGCACGTCTACGGTCCGTACGCCTACCCGATGATGGCGAACGTGCACCGGATCGAGGGGGGCGGAACGGAGTTCCCGATGATGATGATGAACGGCTCGGCTGGGCAGGGGCTGATCCTGCACGAGGGCGGGCATATCTTCACCTTCGGGATCCTCGCCAACAACGAATGGCGGTCGGGGTGGATGGACGAGGGGCTGACCTCGTACCAGACGTCGTGGGCCGAGGGGGTGACGCCGCAGGACCGCGCGCACCGCGGCGGTCGCGACAGCGCGGTGGTCCGCCCGAAGGGGTATCGCCGGCTCGCGCTCCGCGCGCAGGGAACGGATGCGACGCAGGTCAGCGACTACCGGCTCGACCTGCTCGGCCGCGCCCAGCCGGTCGGGACGCGCTCGGACCTCTTCAACGAGTTCGGCGTCTACAACGAGACGATCTACAACCGGGCGGAGCTCATGTACGGCGCGCTCCGCGACGCGTTGGGCGACAGCACCTTCGCCGCCTTCCTGCACCGCTACTACGCCGACTGGGCGCTCGGCCACGTCGACGAGCGGGCGATGCGGACGACGGCGGAGCTGGTGTCTGGCGACTCGCTCGGATGGTTCTTCGAGCAGTGGCTGCGCCACACCGGGCTCACCGACTACGCGTTGACCAGCGTCCGGACGACGCGGCAGCCGGACGGCAGCTGGCTGACTCGTGGTCGGGTGAAGCGGAAGGGCGAGTACCGCGAGCCGCCGCCGTTAGGCGTGCAGACCGTGAGCGGCTGGGCGATCGCCCGCGGCGCGTGGGACCGCGACGACCAGTGGATCGAGGTGCGGACGGCGGAGAAGCCGAAGGCGGTGAAGCTCGACCCGCTGCGGACGACCGAGGACTGGGACCGGCGCAACGACGTGCACCCGCGCGGGCTGTGGACGCCGGCCGCCGAGCGCCGGGTGCGCAACGTCTTCGACTGGCCCTTCCTCGACCAGTACGACCGGGACCGGATCGTCAACGCGTGGATGCCGGTCGCCTGGTACACCGTGCCTAACGGCCTGGTCGCGGGGGTGCGGGCGCGGTCGAACTACCAGGGGGTGGTCGATCGCGACGAGTCGGGGATCGTCTACAACGCGAAGACGCCGGTCGATCGTGCCGGTCGCTGGTACGACCCGCGCTTCCAGGCGTGGTGGATCCACGAGAATCCGCGGCTTCCCGGGATGGCGCGCCCGCTGATGGGACTGCGCACGACGGCGTGGACCTTCGACGGCGTCGCCGGCGGCGAGATCTCGAAGACGTGGGACACGAGCCCGTTCATCTCGTCGCGGGTGCGAACGTCGTCGCGCACCGTGAGCGCGACGCTGACGGTGCCGCGCGGCTTCGGCTACCTGCCGGCGCGGTGGGAGGGGGTTCGGGTCGCCGAGGGGATGTACAGCGAGAGGACCCGGCTCTGGCGCGCGCGGTGGCCGCAGCTGGTGACGATGAGCGTCGCTGTCGGCGAGCGCTTCGGCGGCGGACTGCCAGGCAAGCCGTACGGCCGCGTGGAAGTCGCGATGTCGGGGGCGCATTGGTGGCGCGCGGACAGCGCCAGCCTGACCTCGCTCCGCGCCTACGCCGGCGAGGCGACCGGGGAGGCGCCGCTGCAGCGGAAGATCTTCGTGTCGTCGCGCGACCCGTACCAGACGTTGTTCAACCACTTCGTCCGCCCGGAGGGAGGGGTGTTGGCGCGCGAGCGCGCCGCAACGGTGCCGTTAGGCGGCGCGGGGCTGCGCGGCTTCGTGATGGACGCCAATACCCGCTCGATCGCCGCCGTCAACCTCGAGCAGGGACGCCGGCTGGTCGAGATCACGCCGGGCCCGCGCCCGCTCGCGATCTGGGGATCGCTGTTCGCCGACGGCGGCGTGGCGCGATCGACCGCGCTCGGCGACGCCGGCGCCGGGGTGATGCTCCGCGGCTGGCTGTTCGACCGCGACGTCCGGCTCCGTCTCGACGTGCCGGTCTGGGTCAGCGACGGGCAGGGCGAGCTCTACGCCGGCCGCGGCGCGCGGGCCGCCGGCGGGAACCTCCGCTGGGACCGCCCGCAGCTGACGTTAGGCAGCTTCTGGTGACGGCGGGGCGGCGCCGCCCGCCCGCTGCCTAACGCCCACGGCTTCCGCCGCGGTCCACGATCAGGATGTTGACCACCATCGCCAGCCCGATCACCCCGGCGATGACGAACCCCGCCGTCCCCAGCCCGCGCCAGTAGGGCATCAGCATCCCGCTCGCGATCAGCAGCCCGGTCAGCACCAGCCCGGTGAAGATCCGGTTCGCCACCTTCTGCAGGCTGCGCACCAGGGCCCCGAGCTGCGGCGAGTCCACCGACATGCTCAGCTCGTTCGCCGCCAGCTTCGCCGTGAACTGGTCGAGCCGGTGCGGGAGCGCCGAGACGAGGTCGGTGGTCTGGCTGGCCGTCCGGAAGAGCCGGCGCCACGACATGTCCTCCTTCGCCCGCTCGTTGGCGATGCGCGTCCCGTACTCGCGGATCGCCTCGATCGGGCTGTACGTCGGGTCGAGCGCGGCGCTGATCGCGTCGAGGTTGAACAGCGCCTTCGCCAGCAGCGTCAGCTCCGCCGGGAGCCGCAGCCCCTGGGTGTACGAGATGTTGATCACCTCGTAAAGCACGCGGCCGAGCTTCACCTCGCCGATCGAGAGGTCGTAGTTCTGGGCGACGAGGTTGGCGATCTCGCGGATGTAGCTCTGGCGGTCGAAGTCCTCGAGCGTCACCCCCATCTCGATCATCGTCTCGGCGACCCCGTGGCCGCGGTTGTCGGCGAGGTCGAGCAGGAGGCTCACGATGCGGTCGCGCACCGGCCCGGCGAGGTGCGCGGTCATCCCGAAGTCGATCAGGGCGAGCTTCGGCTCGTCCTCGCCGGGCATCTCGATCACCGGCGCGGTCACCGCCTCCGCCTGGGCGGTCTGCTCGAGCTTCGAGAGCGGCGTCAGCGCCTCGCGCTGCGCGCCGCGGCGATTGTTCGCCGCGACCTCCGCCGGAGTCCGCGGGTTGTCGCGCCCCGGCATGATGACGAAGACGTTGCCGGGGTGCGGATCGGCGTGAAAATGCCCGTCGATCGCGATCTGCTTCAGGTATGCCTTGGCGAATTCGTCGGCGACCTTGCTGAAGTCGTACTCGACCCGCGCAATGTGGGGCACCGCGTCGATCTTGATCCCGCGGATCCGCTCCATCGTCAGCACGCGCTGCGAGGTGTACCCCTCGATCACGCGCGGGACGAGCAGCCGCGGAAACTCGGCGAGGGCGCGCCGGAAGTTCGCCGCGTTGCGCGCCTCGATCCGGTAATCCAGCTCGTCGGAGAGCGCGCGCTCCAGCTGCTGGATCACCCCCACCATGTCGATCTTCCGCCCCGCCTCGGTGTGCGAGGTCAGGAACGCGGCGACCTCGCGGAAGAACGCGACGTCGTCGATCAGCGCTTCCCGGATGTTCGGCCGCTGGATCTTCACCACGACGTCGCGGCCGTCGCGCAGCGTCGCCGCGTGCACCTGGCCGAGGCTCGCGGTGCCGATCGGCTCCTCGTCGAAGGAGCCGAACAGCTTGCTGATCCGCGCCCCGAACTCCTCCTGCAGCGTCTGCTCGACGTCGTCGAAGGGGATCGGGCCGACGTCGTCCTGCAGCCGGTCGAGCTCCCGGACGAACGGTTCGGGCAGCAGGTCCGGGCGCGTCGACAGCACCTGACCGAGCTTGATGTACGCCGGCCCGAGGTCGACGAGCCGCTTCCGGAATGCGCGTGCGCGCTCGGCGATCTCGGCGTCCAGTGGCCCGGGCTCGGCTGCGTCGGGGGAGAGGGCGATGAGCCCCTGCTGCTTGGCGAAGTCGGCGAGGCCGTACCGTGTGAACAGGCCGACCAGCGCGGCGAGGCGCGGGATGTATCGTGGTGCGAGGAGCATGCGCCCTGTCGAGGCAGGAGCCATGCCGGACCGGACCGCGGCCCTGCCGCGCTCGGTGCGGATCGTGCATCTTCCCGGCGCGCGGAATCGCCATCGGCGACCCGCCTTATTCGAACGAGAACGGAGAACGATGAGCGGACCGAGTGATGTCACCACCGTCCCCAAGCCCTGGGGACACGAGACGATCTGGGCGAAGACCGACCGCTACGTCGGGAAGATCCTCCACGTCAAGGCCGGCCACGCACTGTCGGTCCAGTACCACAACAAGAAGGACGAGACGGTCTATCTGCTCTCGGGTGAGCTCACCTACTGGGTGAAGCTCCCGGGCAGCGAGGAGCTGAAGGACATGAAGCTCAAGGTCGGCGACGCCTTCCGCATCACCCCGGGCACCGTCCATTACATGGAGGCGGTGACCGATTGCGACGTGCTCGAGGCCTCCACTCCGGAGCTCGACGACGTCGTACGACTCCAGGATCGCTACGGACGCGAGGGGACGAGCAGAGCATGAAGGTGATCATTCCGCTGGCCGGCAAGGGGACGCGCCTCCGCCCGCACACGCACGTCACGCCGAAGCCGATGCTGAAGATCGCCGGCAAGCCGGTCATGGACTACATCCTCGACGACCTGCAGAAGCTCGGCGGGATCGACCAGATCATCTACATCACCGGCCACCTCAAGGAGAAGGTCGAGGAGCACGTCCGCGGCAAGTACAGCTTCGATTCGGTGTTCGTCGAGCAGCGGGTCCAGGACGGGACGGCCGGCGCCGTACAGCTGGCGAAGCCGTTCGTCGACGAACCGGTGCTGATCATCTTCGTCGACACCATCTTCGACGCCGACCTGTCGGTGATCAAGACCCTCGACGTCGACGGGATCATCTGGACGAAGGAGGTCGAGGATTACCAGCGCTTCGGCGTGGTGGTCACCGACAAGGACGGCAACATGACGCAGATCGTCGAGAAGCCGGCCACCCCGATCTCGAAGCGGGCGAACATCGGGCTCTATTACATCCGCAACTGGAAGCTGCTCTTCGAAGGGATCGAGCACGTGCTCAAGCAGCCTGCGAACAAGGGGGAGTTCTACCTCACCGACGCCTTCCAGTACATGATCGACAAGGGGGCGAAGATCCGGGTGATCGACGTGAAGGGGTGGTACGACGCCGGGAAGCTGGACACCCTCCTCGAGACGAACCGCGTCATCCTCGAGCGCGGGGCGGCGCGTCGCCCCGACAACGTCGATCCGTCGAGCACGGTGACCGACCCGGTCTACGTCGAGGAAGGGGTGACGATCCGCAACTCGCGGATCGGGCCTAACGTTTCGATCGGGAAGGGGAGCACGGTCGAGGGGTGCGAGCTGCGCGACACGATCGTCGGCACGAAGTCGAAGCTGTCGCAGGCGAAGCTCGTCAACTCGCTGATCGGGAACGAGGTCGTGGTCAGGGGGATGAGCGGGGAGCTGACTGTCGGCGACCACTCCGAGATCCGGGCCTCCTCGCGGACGGATTGAATGCCGGGATCGGCCCGCGCGCCGGGGGGAGCCGCGCCCGCGCCTGACGGAACGACGCCGGTCTGGACCCCCCGCCCGCCGCAGATCCGCGACGCGGCGATGACCGCGTTCATGCGCTTCGCCCGGGAGTGCGGCGCCGACGGGGTGCTCGACTACCGCGCGCTCTATCGCTGGTCGATCGAGCGGCCTGACCAGCTCTGGCCGGCGATCTGGAAGTACTGCGCCGTCGTCTGCACCGAGCGTGAGCACGGCGAACCGTGGGACGAGGTCGTGGTCGGGCTCGAGCGGATGGCCCCTCCCGATCCCGACGTCGGCCCGCGCTGGTTCACCGGCGCGCGGCTGAACTTCGCCGAGAACCTGCTTCGCCACCGGGGGCCGGAGGCGGCGATCACTGCCTGGAACGAGCGTGGCCGCTACCGGACGCTCTCGTTCGACGAGCTGCGGGCCGAGGTCGCGCGCGTCGCGCGCGCCATGCGAAGCATGGGTGTCGCCGCCGGAGACCGCGTCGCCGGCTTCCTTCCGAACGTTCCCGAAGCGGTGATCGCGATGCTCGCCGCGGCGAGCGTCGGAGCGCTCTGGTCGTCGTGCTCGCCCGACTTCGGGGTAAAGGGTGTGCTCGACCGGTTCGGGCAGATCGAGCCCAAGCTGCTCATCTGCGCCGACGGCTATCGCTACGCGGGGAAGGAGATCGACTGCCTCGAGCGGGTTCGCGAGATCGTGGACGCGCTCCCGCAGCTCGAGCGGGTGGTCGTCGTTCCGTACCTGGACGCCGATCCCGACGCCCGGCTGATCCGGCGCGCGGTCGGCTGGCGCGACTTCGCCCCCGACGACGGGTTCCCGCCGCCGCTCGAGTTCGAGCGCCTCCCGTTCGACCATCCACTCTACATCATGTACTCGTCAGGGACGACGGGGCTGCCAAAGTGCATGGTGCACGGCGCCGGCGGGACGCTGCTCCAGCACCTCAAGGAGCTCGCGCTGCACTGCGACATCGGGGAGGGGGACCGGCTGTTCTACTTCACCACCTGCGGATGGATGATGTGGAACTGGATGGCCAGCGCCCTCGCGCTGGGCGCCGGGATCGTGCTGTATGACGGGGCACCCCTCGCCCCGGATCCGTCCATCCTCTGGAAGATGGCCGAGCGCGAGCGCGTCACGGTGTTCGGCACGAGCGCGAAGTATCTTGCCCTCCTCGAGAAGGCCGGGCTCGAGCCGGGAACGTCATACGACCTGAGCGCCCTGCAGGCGATCCTCTCGACCGGGAGCCCGCTCCCCGCCCACGGCTACGACTACGTCGCCCGGGCGATCGGCCCCGGCATCCGCCTCAGCAGCATCAGCGGAGGCACGGACATCATCTCCTGCTTCGCGTTAGGCAACCCGATCGCCCCGGTCTGGCGCGGCGAGCTGCAGACGCGGGGCCTCGGGATGGCGGTTGAAGTCTGGGACGAAGCCGGACGGCCGGTCGAGGGAGTTCCCGGGGAGCTGGTGTGCACCCGGCCCTTCCCGAGCATGCCAGTCGCCTTCTGGCGGGATCCCGATGGCGCGAAGTACCGGGCCGCCTACTTCGAGCACTTCCCCAACGTCTGGCGGCACGGCGACTGGGCGGAGCTGACCGAGCACGACGGGGTGATCATCCATGGCCGGAGCGACGCGACGCTGAACCCGGGCGGGGTGCGCATCGGCACCGCCGAGATCTACCGGCAGGTCGAGCAGCTTCCGGAGGTCGTCGAGTGCCTCGCGATCGAGCAGGCGCTCGGCGACGACGATTCGCGCGTCGTGCTCTTCGTCCGCCTCCGCGAGGGAGAATCGATCGACGAGCCGCTCCGCGAGCGCATCCGCGGGCGCATCCGTGAGCACACGAGTCCCCATCACGTGCCGAAGAAGATCGTCCAGGTCGCCGACATCCCGCGCACGATCAGCGGCAAGATCAGCGAGCTCGCGGTGCGTGACGTGGTGCATGGCCGTGCCGTGAAGAACACCGACGCGCTGGCGAACCCGCAGGCACTCGACCTCTTCCGCGACCTCCCCGAGCTGCGGGATTGACGGCCTCAGGTGACGCGGGACACGGCACGGCACGACGGGCCCGCGGGGGGGTAGGTGAGGGACCTGCTTCCGCTCTGATCAATCGGGCGCCCGAGCGTTAGATTTGCAGGTCTGGGGCTGCGGCCCGCCGGGCGCCCCCGTGCATTCGACCCGTCGTTCCGAGGAGACCCTTCGTGACTTCAGCGCAGATCGACCGCCGCACGGCACCGGGGCTGACCACCACGAAGGCCCCCTTCATCGAGCAGGCGCAGGCGAGCGGCCAGCTGTACATCGAGCAGCCATACGAGCTGTACAACGCCGACAACCACGAGGCGTGGCGCCGGCTCTACGAGCGGATGGCGCCGCGCTGGCAGCGCTACGCGAACCACCGGTTCCTGCAGGGGATCGAGAACCTCTGCCTGAATCCGGCGCACGTGCCGCGGCTCGAGGACGTCAACAAGTTCATGGCGCCGCTCACCGGATTCCGCGCCAGGCCGGTGAGCGGCTACGTCCCGGCCTACCTGTTCTTCGACTGCCTGCGGCAGCGCGAGTTCCCGACGACGATCACCATCCGCGACAAGGGGAACATCGACTACCTCCCCGAGCCGGACATCTTCCACGACATCGCCGGCCACGTCCCGATGCACACGGACAAGGCGTTCGCCGACACCCTCGTGCGCTTCGGCGAGGCGGCGAAGACCGCGGCGGAGCTGGTGGCGAACGTGAAGGACCGTGACGAGCGGGTGCGCCGGGTGACCAGCATCTTCAAGGCGCTGGCGCGCTTCTTCTGGTTCACGATCGAGTTCGGGCTGATGAAGTCCGAGGATGGCAGGTCGCTCAAGGTGTACGGGAGCGGACTGCTCTCCAGCTACGGCGAGATCGCGCACTCGATCGACAGCCCGGAGGTGCAGCGGTTCCCGTTCCAGCTCGAGTGGGTGATCAACCAGTACTTCGAGATCGACCACTACCAGCCGCTGCTCTTCCACGTGGATTCCTTCGACCACCTGTTCGAGCAGGTGAACATCCTCGAGCGATGGATGAAGGAAGGGAAGCTGGACAACGTCTCGCCCGGCGAGCCGGGGATGAGCACCGCCGACGTGGACAGCTTCCTCGAAGCGGGGCGCGCCGGCTGAGGCGGTGCGGGCCGCGCCTAACGG
>DASZNJ010000051.1:0-3247 GCA_035551575.1 Gemmatimonadaceae bacterium | reverse complement strand
AGGCGCTCGACGTCACCGGCGTCATCCTCACGAAGATGGACGGCGACGCCCGCGGCGGCGCCGCGCTCTCCATCTACGGCGTCACGAAGAAGCCGATCAAGTACATCGGCGTCGGCGAGAAGCTCGACGCCCTGGAGGACTTCCACCCGGACCGCATGGCCGGGCGCATCCTCCAGCAGGGCGACGTGCTCTCGCTCGTCGAGAAGGCGCAGGCGACCTTCGACCAGGACGAGGCGAAGAAGCTCGAGAAGAAGGTCCGCAAGGAAGGGATGGACCTCGGCGACTTCCTCGTCGCGATGAAGCAGATCGAGAAGCTCGGGCCCATCGAAGGCGTGCTCAAGATGCTGCCCGGGATGAACTCGAAGATGCTCAAGGCCGCCAAGGCCGCCGACCCGAAGCGGATGAAGCACCTCGAGGCGATCGTCCTCTCGATGACGCCGCAGGAACGGAAGACGCCGGGGATCATCAACGGCTCGCGCCGCGCCCGCATCGCCAAGGGCTGCGGCCGGCCGGTGAACGAGGTGAACCGCCTGCTCGACCAGTTCCGCGACATGCAGAAGATGATGAAGAAAGCCTCCGCGGGGGGACGGGTGGGGGGCTTCCCGAGAATGTGAAGAGGGGTGTCAGGTGTCAGGGTCTCGCAGCGAAGTGCCTGACCCCTGACCCCTGCAGTTGCAGTTGCAGTTGCAGTACCGGGTGCGGCGCGGACATACCGCGTGCGCGAGGAGCCCGGAGCAGTACCGGGAACAGCTCTGCCTAACGGGAGATACACGATGGTCAAGATTCGACTCCGCCGGGTCGGCCGGAAGAAGGCCCCCATGTACCGCATCGTCGTCGCCGACGCCACCAGCCCGCGCGACGGCCGCTTCATCGAGATCGTCGGCACGTATGCCCCGCGGCAGGCCGAGGGGGCGGTGACGCTCGACGAAGCGCGCATCGAGCACTGGCTGAACGTCGGCGCGCAGCCGACCGACACCGTCCGGTCGATCATCCGCAAGGCGGGGATGCTCAAGCGCCGCCACGAGTCGCGCCTCGCGGCCAAGCTGCAGTCGAAGGCCGTTCCGCTCAGCGAGAAGAGCGAGTAATACGACAGCCGAGGCGACGCAGCGAATGACCGACAGCGCTCCCGCCTTCGTCGTCGTCGGGCGCGTCCGCAAGTCACATGGCGTTCGCGGCGAGCTCGTGGTCGAGCCCATTTCCGACGAGCCGGACGCGGTCTTCGCGTCCGGCCGTCGTTTTTTCGTGGGCGACGCCGACGGGCGTCCCGACACCCGCGGGACGACGGTGGAAGTGGTTGGCGCGCGCCCGTTCAAGGACGGGTTCCTCGTCACGTTCTCTGGGATCAGCGACCGCAACGCCGCCGATCTCTGGCGCGATCGCTATCTGCTCGTGCCCGAGGACGAGCTCCCCGCGCTCGCCGAGGACGAGATCTACCTGCACGACGTCCCCGGGATGCGTGTCGAGCTGACGGACGGGACGGTCGTCGGCCGCGTGACCACGGTGTGGGAGCTGCCGCAAGGGCTCGTTCTCGACGTCGCCCGCGCGGCGGCGGCCGAGGGGGCAAAGGACGCGACGGTGATGATCCCGTACGATGAACGCACCGTGCAGCGAGTCGATCGCGCGGAGCGGCGCATCGTCGTCGACCTGCCGGCCGGCCTGCTCGACTGAGCGCGATGCTGCGCGTCAACATCGTCACGATCTTTCCGGGCTACTTCAGCGGGCCGCTCGGGCTGAGCATCCCGGCGCGCGCAGCCGCGGCCGGCGCGGTCGAGTACCGCGTCGCGGACCTGCGCGACCACACCCACGACCGCCATCGTACGGTTGACGACTATCCGTACGGCGGCGGGGCGGGGATGGTGATGAAGCCAGCGCCGTTCTTCGAGGCGGTGGAAGCGTTGGGCGCGACGGCGCCGATCGTGCTCGTCTCGGCGCGGGGGAAGCGCTTCACCCATCAGGACGCGGTCCGGTTCGCGGCGGGAACGGAGCTGACGCTGCTCTGCGGGCATTACAAGGATGTGGACCAGCGGGTCGCCGACGTGCTGGCGACCGAGGAGCTGTCGCTCGGCGACTTCGTGCTCAGCGGAGGCGAGCCGGCGGCGCTGGCGATCGTCGATGCGGTAGTGCGGCTGCTTCCCGGGGCGATGTCCGACTTCGACAGCGCGCGGGGGGACTCCTTCTACGAGGGAGGATTGAGCGCGCCGAGCTACACGCGGCCACCGGAGTACCGGGGGCATCGGGTGCCCGACGTGCTGCTGTCGGGGGACCACGGGAAGATCGCGGAATGGCGGCGGGCGGAAGGGGAGCGGTTGACGCGGGAATCGAACGAGCAGGGGAAAGCCCGGCGCCGGCCGGCGGACGACCGCTGACGACCGCTGGGGATCGCAGCCAAATCGTTGACACAACGCTTGCGGAACCCTAGGTTCGCCAAACGCGGTCACGCGCGCCCCAAGCCGGGCGCGGCGTGTTTCTTTTCTATGGGGAGGCGCTGTGAAAAACCTTGGTGCGCTTTTGGTTGCCGCCGGGCTCGCCTTGCTGCCGGGACGGACGGCCCGTGCACAGCAGGCGATTGTGGTCAGTGGAACGGTCAGGAGCGAGGCGAATGCGCCGATTCTTGGCGCGAGCGTCGGCATCATGTCGCTCGGCGTCGGGGCGATGACGAACGAGGCTGGACATTACAGCTTCATCGTCCCGGCCGATCGCGTCAACGGACAGGCCGCGACGCTGGTCGTGAGGCGGATCGGGTTCCGTCAAGCGTCGGCGCAGATCACCCTCGTGGCGGGAGCTGTGACGCAGGATTTCACGCTCGCAGCCGCGCCCGCGCAGCTCGAGGAGGTCGTGACGACAGCTCTTGGGATCGAGAAGAGCAAGAAATCGCTCGGTTACGCGCAACAGTCGGTCGATACGACGGAGCTGAATCGCACTCGGAGCATGAACATCGCGAACTCGCTGGAAGGCAAGGTTGCGGGGCTTCAGGTGACGGGGGCGACGACGCAGGGCGGTTCGGCGCGGGTCGTGATCCGCGGCGCGAGCTCGATCAGCCAGGGGAACGAGCCGCTGTACGTTGTCGACGGCATCCCGATCAACAACTCGAATTTCAACGGCAACTCCCAGGGGTATGGGGGTTACGATTACGGCAATGCGGCGCAGGATATCAATCCTGACGACATCGCCGACGTAAGCGTACTGAAGGGCCCGACCGCGGCCGCCCTTTACGGATCGCGCGCGGCGAACGGCGCCATCCTGATCA
>DASZNJ010000050.1:0-14982 GCA_035551575.1 Gemmatimonadaceae bacterium | reverse complement strand
TCGGCGACGGCGTCAACGACGCACCGGCGCTGCGCAAGGCGGATGTCGGCGTCGCGATGGGCGGACGCGGCACCGACGTCGCGAAGGAAGCCGCTGACATCGTCCTCGAGGACGACCGCTTCGAGACGATCGGCGTCGCGGTGCAGGAGGGGCGGGCGATCTTCGACAACGTGCGGCGCTTCGTCTTCTATCTCCTCGCCTGCAACCTCGCCGAGATCGCGACGCTGGCCGCCGGTGGGCTCGTCGGTGCGGTCGCGCCGCTCCTCCCGCTGCAGATCCTCTGGCTCAACCTCGCCACGGACACGACCCCCGCACTGGCGCTCGCCCTCGAGCCGGCGGTTCCCGGCGCGATGGCGCGCCCGCCGCGCAAGCCGGGGACATCGCTCCTCCCGGCGCGGATGTTCCGCATCGCGATCGCACTCTCGATCCTCATGACGGCGGCGACGCTGCTCTCGTACGTTGCCGGCGCGCAGGGGTGGGCGGTGCGCGGCGCGCTCGATCCCGGCGACTCCCTCGCCCGCGGCCGCAGCTACGCGTTCATGACCATCGCCTTCGCCCAGCTCTGGCTCGTCGGCGCCGCGCGCTGGTCAGGGGCACCGAGCCCGCTGCCCGACGGTGACAGGGTGCCGCCGCGCGGGCTGCGCCGGTTCACGCGGAACCCATGGGCCTGGGCGGCGGTCGTCTTCACGACGAGCCTGCAGGTGGTGATCGTCTACTTCCCCCCGATCGCCACCGTGCTGCAGCTCGTGCCACTCGGGGTCCGCGACTGGGAGCTGATCGTCGCCTTCGCCGCTGCACCGGCGATCATCGCCAGCGTCGTGCTGCACGTGCAGCGGTGGCGCGCGACGGTCACCTGACGACATTCGCCCGCCTTCGCGATCCCGCCACGCGCGCCGCGACGCTTCTTCACCACGCCGGCGTTGCAGCGCCATCGGGCGCGTTCCCCCGGCGCGCTGTCCGACTCCACCCGACACCAGACGACCGGCGCGCCTGCCATCGTGAATGCGGGCCCGCCCTCTTCCGCGACGCGGGCGGTCACGCATTCGCAGGAGGCATGATGTCCACCGCCGTCGGAACGCTCCCGCCCAGCACCGCCCAGGCGACTGGGGTCTCCCCTGTGTCCCCGGCGACGGAGAGCTCGCGCGAGGCGGGAGGTGCCGCACCGCCCGCCACCGCGAACCGCTACGTGCTCTGGTTCCCCGACGGGTCGAAGGACGACCTGCCGCGTGCGGGCGGCAAGGGCGCGAATCTCTGCGAGTTGACACGCGCCGGGCTTCCCGTCCCCCCCGGGTTCATCATAACGGTCGACGCCTGGCGCCGGTTCGCCGATGGCAGTGGGCTCTCCTCGTCGATCACCAGCCGGCTCGCCGGCCTCGACGTCGACAACTCCGACCAGCTGCGCGCGACGTCACAGGGGATTCGCAGGATGATCCTGCAGGAACCCCTTCCCGATGACGTCGCGACCGCGATGCGCGACGCCTATGCCGCGCTGTCGAGGGAAGTCGGGCGCGACGCGGCGCTCGTCGCCGTTCGCTCGTCAGGGACCGTCGAGGATACCGCGCAGTTCTCCTTTGCCGGGATGTTCGAGAGCACCCTCAACGTGCGTGGCCCCGACGCGCTCCTTCGCGCGGTGAAGGAATGCTGGGCCTCCGGGTTCAGCGAGCGGCTCCTGTTCTATCGAGTGAAGCAGGGATTGACCGGCGAGCTGCTCATCGCGGCGGTCGTCCAGAAGATGGTGGACGCCGATCGCGCCGGCGTCGTCTTCACCGTCAACCCGGCGACGAAGGATTCGCGCTACCTCGTGATCGAGGGAGCGTGGGGGCTCGGCGAGGTGGTCGTCCTCGGCAAGGTGACCCCGGACCGGTGGGAGGTCGACAAGTCGAACTTCACCATCGCCTCGCGCAACGTGTCGCGGAAGGAGTTCATGCTGACGCGCGACCCGCGCACCGGCGAGACCGTCCGCGTCGCGCTCGATGAGGAGAAGGGGCGCGCCCCCGTACTCTCCGACGACGAGGTGCGCGCGGTCGCCGACCTCGCCTGCCGCGTCGAGACGCACTATGGCACCCCGCAGGACGCCGAGTGGGCGATCGAGGGAGGCCGCACCTTCTTCGTGCAGACGCGGCCGATCACGACGTTAGGCATCGGCGTCGCGGCGCTGAAGTTCGGTCGCCGGACCGGGGAGGCCGCCTCCGGCGAGCCCCGTCGCGTCCTCCTGCACGGGCTCGGTGCCGGTCCCGGGCTCGCCGCCGGGATCGTGCGCGTGCTGCGGTCTCCCGCCGATTCGGCGCGCCTCCAGCAGGGCGAGATCCTCGTCACGGCGATGACCTCGCCCGACTGGGTGCCGCTGATGCGGCGCGCCGCCGCCGTCGTCACCGATGCGGGGGGGATGACATCGCACGCGGCAATCGTCTCCCGCGAGCTCGGCATCCCCTGCATCGTCGGCACGCGGACCGCGACCTCGGCGCTCACCGACGGGATGATGGTGACCGTGAATGCGCGCGACGGAACGGTGAGCGAGGGAAGCCTCGTCAGCCCGACCGCGAACGGGGTCTCCGCCGGCGTCGTCGCGCCGGCGCCCGCGCCGGGATCGGCCATGAACTCCCCCGCGCCTAACGTTCAGCCGGCGCCCGGCTCGCTTCCGGCCGCGACGACCGCGACGACCGCGACGCGCGTCTACGTCAACCTCGGCGAGCCCGATCTCGCCGCGACGGTCGCCGCGATGCCGGTCGATGGCGTCGGCCTCCTTCGCGCCGAGTTCATGCTGCTGGCTGCCCTCGACGGAAAGCACCCGCGGCTGCTGATCGAGCAGGACAAGGGAGTCGAGCTCGTCGCCCGGATGGTGCGTGCACTCGGCACCTTCGCCGCGGCCTTCGCGCCGCGCCCGGTCATCTATCGCGCGACCGACTTCCGCTCGAACGAGTTCCGCGGCCTCACCGGCGGCGCGCGGTTCGAGCCGGATGAAGAGAACCCGATGATCGGTTATCGCGGCTGCTTCCGCTACACGAAGGAGCCGGCGCTCTTCGCGCTCGAGCTCGAGGCGATTCGCGAGGTGCGGCGCAGTTACAGGAACCTGCACCTGATGATCCCGTTCGTCCGCACCGGCAGCGAGATGCGCGGATGCAGGCAGCTGATCGACGCGAGCGGGCTCGGAGCCGACCGGCACATGCAGCTCTGGGTGATGGCCGAGGTCCCTTCGGTCGTCACCTGGCTCCCCGACTACGCGGCGATGGGGGTGACTGGCGTCTCGATCGGATCCAACGACCTGACGCAGCTCGTGCTCGGCGTCGATCGCGACAGCGAGCTGCTCGCCGAGCTGTACGACGAGCGCGACAAGGCGGTGCTGGCCACGATCAGGACGATCGTCGAGGAGTGCAAGCGCCTGCACATCACCTCGTCGATCTGCGGGCAGGCACCGTCGGTGTATCCGGAGTACGCCGAGCAGCTCGTCCGCTGGGGGATCGATTCGGTGTCGGTGAACCCTGACGCCGTCGATCGCACGCGGCGGAACATCGCCGCCGCCGAGCAACGCATCCTGCTCGACGCGGCGCGGGGGTGGGCATGACGGGCGTGACGTGATGACGGCCGCGGCGCGGCCGCCTCCCGCGTCCACTCCCCTTCGAGCACTCGCTGGACGAGGCAGCGGTCAGCGTGAAGCGGTACGGCGACGGCGGCCCGTCATCGCAGCAGCAGCCCCGCGTCGATCGCGAAGCGCACGTACGCGGTCCGGTGCGAGAGACCGATCTTCTCCTCGATCCGCTGCTTGTAGGTGTCGACGGTCTTGGCGGTGATGTGCAGCTGCTCGCCGATCTCCGGCCCGTTGAATCCTTCGGCCACGAGGCGGAGGACGGTGCGCTCCCGTTCGCTGAGCGTCGCGAAGCGGTCGGCCGCGCTTTCCGTGCGCTTCTCGCTCTTCTGGGCCACCTGGGCGGCGAGCAGCCGCGCGACCGATGGCCGCACGTAGATCTCGCCCGAGGCGACGACGCGAATCGCGTCCACCAGCTCCGTGTCGGCGGTGTTCTTCGCCAGGTAGCCGCGCGCGCCGTCGGAGAGGAGCGGGAGGAGCCGTTCCTCCTCGTTGTGCATCGTCAGGATCAGCACCCGGATCAACGGCGCCTCACGGGCGAGGGTTCGCGTCGCCGTCGCACCGTCGCCACCCGCCATGTCGAGGTCCATCACCACGACGTTCGGGTGCTGGCGCTGCGCGAGCGCAACCGCCTCGTCCCCGGACGACGCCTCGCCGACGACGACGATGTCCGGCGCGTTGCGGAGCAGCGCCTTCACTCCCTGTCGCAGCAGCTTGTGGTCGTCGGCGAGGAGGACGCGTATCGGGTCACCGGTTGGTGAGACGCCGCGGCGGGCGTAGGGGCGCGCGGCCAGCGCCGCGCCGGTTTCCGCCAGCGCGGCGCCTGACGGTATCGCACCGCTCGGGGGCAGCGCGACAGCGCGGCCTGTGTCGTTCGCGGTCGGCATGTGAGTCCATCCGCCAGGGGGTACCGCGATCCGTCTCTCCGGCAGATGCCGTTCGCGGATCGTGTCACGTCCGAATCTGGCGCGCGACACCACCCCGCTCCATCAGCGATTCATCGGAACCCGTGTGCGGAAATCGCCGACAGCGGCGGCGGCGCTTCCGCTGATCCGGCGCGCGATCGGGCGCTCAACCCGCGATCGGCAGGGTGAACGAGAAGGTGCTGCCTCGCCCGAGCTCGCTCTTCACCCCGACCCGTCCTCCATGCGCGCTCACGATTCCCTGCACGATCGCCAGCCCGAGCCCCGATCCGCGCGTGCGCGCGGTCCGCCGCGCGTGCCAGTAGCGGTCGAAGATGTGTGGAAGGTGCTCGGCCGGTATTCCCGGGCCCGTGTCGGCGACGGCGATGACGACCTCGCTGTTCTTCCGCTCGGCGCTGATCGTCACCTTCCCCCCGGGTTCGGTGAACTTCACCGCGTTCGCGATCAGGTTCGCCAGCACCTGGAGGATCCGCTCGGGATCGACGTTCACCGGCGGCACGTCCGGCGGCACGTCCTCGTAGAGCGACACCGAGCGATCCGCTGCCTGCGAGGAGAGCATCTGCACCGCGCTCTCGACGAGCGGGGCCACGTCCTCGCGGCTGCGCTCCATCGACAGCACACCCGCCTCGATGTTCGACACGTCGAGCAGGTCGCGGATCATCCGCTGCATCCACTGCACCGACTCGTCGATCGTCGACAACAGCTCGCGTCGCTCGTCCTCCCCCTCGGGGGGCGACTCGAGCAGCACCCGCGTGCACATCGAGATCGCGCTCAGCGGATTGCGCAGGTCGTGCGAGACGACCCCAAGCACCTCGTCGCGCGCGCGATTCGCGCGCTGCGCGCTGTAGTAGAGCGAGGCGTTGTCGAGCGCGAACGCCGCGCGCACCGCGATCTCCCGCGCGAGCGCGAGATCCATGTCGGTGTACCGCCGGTCCGGGTTGGTCGAGATGAAGGTCATCGCCCCGACGACGTGCTCGCGGGCGACGAGCGGCACGATCATCAGCGACTTCGCGTACAGCTCGCGCGCGAGTGGAAGGGCGATCGAGTCCCGCTCCCAGCGCGCGTCCGTCTCGATGTACGCGCCCCCGCCGCGCAGCACGTCGACGACCCGCGACGGCGTGCTCCAGGTGAGCGCGTTGCTCGCGGCAAGACCGCGCAGCACCGCGGCCGTCGACGGATTCGCGTGGTCACTGACGATGCGACGGATGCGGCGCGTCTCGTTGCGCTCGACCTCGACGATGTCGAGGATGCAGCAATCGGCCAGGACCGGCACGGGCAGCTCGACGACCGTCAGCAGCGTCGCCTCGTAGTCGAGCGACGACGAGAGCACCGCACCAGCCTCGGCGAGCAGCCGCTGGTTGCGCTCGAGCTGCCGCCGCTCGGTCGCGTCGCGGAGCATGACGGTGAGCAGCAGGCTTCCCGGGAGCCCGAGCTTCGAGATCGACGCCTCGGCGGGGAACTCGATCCCTCCCTTTCGCAGCCCGGCGACCTCGCGCCGATGTCCCATCAGCCGCGCCGTCTCGGCGCCGGCGGCGAACCGGGCAACGTGCCCCGGGTGCTCGGCGCGAAAGCGCTCGGGAATGAGCATGTTCAACGGCTGGCCAACCACTTCCGCCGCCTGGTAGCCGAAGATCCGCTCGGCTCCGCGGTTGAAGTGGACGATCCGCTGCGATTCGTCGACCGTTATGATCGCGTCCGCCGCGATCTCGAGGATTCCTTCGAATCTCGCCTCGAGCGCGCGGGCGTCGATCATCGGGGGGACGGACGGAGGCATCCCCGAATATACCGCGGCCCTCCGCCGCCCGCCCTGTCCCCGACGCTACCCGTCCTCGCTCTCGTCATGCTGTTCCGTCGCGGCCGCGGCGACGAGCAGCGCGCACTGCGTCCCCCGAACCAGCTTGCTCGCCACGCTCCCGACGAACAGCCGCGCCAGCGCGTTCAGCCCGTGCGTCCCGGCGACTATCATGTCCACCCCCTGATGCCGCGCCCGGTCGAGCAGGGTGCGCGCCGGGTCGCCATACAGTGCCGTGCGCGTCACCGCCACGCCGTCGGGCACTCCGGCCGCGGCGATGAACCGGTCGAACTCATCGTCGAGATTCGCCTGGTAGATCGTCGCCAGGTCGTCGCCATCCCTTCCCGGCAGCCCGATGTCCGGCGCGACGTGCGCGAAACAAGCGCTGCCGCCGGGCGCGATGATGCGCATCGCGGTCTGCGCCGCGCGCAGGCTCGCCGCACCGAAATCGACGGCGACGAGAAGGCTGCGCGGAATCCCGATCCAGTTCTGCGGGACCGCGAGCACGGGCACGCGCGACCGCTGCATGACACGAAGCGCGGTCTCGCTCCCGAACACCCGCTCATAGAGGTCGTGCTTCCCGAGTCCCATCACGATCAACGATGCCCCCATCTCGTCGGCGGTCTCGGCGATCGTCGGTGCAGCGGGTCCGGTGAGCGCATCCACGCTCCACTTCGAGGTGTCGGCCACGTTGTACCGCACCTGCTCGAGCGCGGCGGCACGCATGTCCGAACGGCGTCCCTCGAGGAACTCGTGCGGCAGCACCGGCGCGATCTCCGGAACGACGACGGGGAGCGCATCGCAGACAGTGACGACGCGCACCGCGAGCCGCTCCGCGTGCTCATTGCGGCGCGTGCCTCCAGCGGCGATCGCGACCGCGGCGGCGAATGCGCCGGCCGATTGTGCGGCTCCGTCCGTGGCGAGAACGATCGGTCCCGTGAGCCGGCGCCGGGGAGCGTTCGGGGCGGGGCTCTGCATGGGAACTGTGGTCGTCGGCATATGCGCCTCACGGTGATGATGTGCGTTGCTGCTCCGACACATTTGCACCGCGGTGCCCGGGTGTCTGTCGGGCAGAGGCCTCACCGGTGGTGAGGGACTCGCTGACGACGAAAGGGGGAAGAGCGGACTGCGCGGCGCGCACGTGACACGCAGCTTCCGATCGTTACCCACTGGACTACGCCATGCGCCGCACGATCGTCGCGATTCTCCTCGTCCTGCATGGGCTCGGGCACTCTGCCGCGGGCATCTGGGCGATGAGTCTCGGCCCCTCGTGGGCAGTCGTCCCGCTCTGGCTGATCGCCGAGGCCGGATTCGTCGCCGCCGGGCTCGGCGTGGCCGGCGTGCCGGGGCTGCGCGGCTGGTGGCAGCCGATCGCCTTCTTCGCCGGCGCCAGCTCGGTGGCGCTCCTCGCGTCGTTCGGCACCTTCGCGCTCCTCGCCGGGCTCGTCATCGACGTCCTGCTGCTCATCCTCGCCGGCACGGCCGCCGAACGGTCACCGGAGCTCGAATCCGTCCCGCCACCGGGTCACCGCGGGCGCGCCGCGCTCGCCGGCGCGGCGGTGGCGTGGGCGTTCCTCGCCTGGCTCGCGGTGGTGATCGCCCTGCGTCCCTGGCATACGTCGTGGGGAACGAGTCCCGAGCAGCGCGCGATGTCGCTCCCGGGCGACGAGCTCGTACCCGAGGCCCACTACCGGATGGACCACGCGGTCGTCGTGCACGCACCCGCGGATTCGGTCTGGCCGTGGGTGGTGCAGATCGGCCAGGACCGCGGCGGCTTCTACAGCTACGATGGGCTCGAGCGGCTGATCGGCGACGACGTCCGCAACGCCGATCGCATCCACCCCGAGTGGCAGGAGCGGCGGGTCGGTGATCTCGTTCGCGCGGCGCAGCCCGACTATCTGGGAGGACAGTTAGGCACCACCCTTGGATGGCGCGTCGCGCAGCTCGAGCCGGGACACGCCCTGGTGCTGGAAAACTGGGGCGCCTTCGTCGTCATCCCGGTCGACGAGCACAGCTCGCGGCTGCACATCCGGCTGCGTGGTCCGGGAACGCCAAGCCTCCCCGGCGTCGTCCTCGGGCCGGCGACCCTGCTCGTCTTCGAGCCGGCGCACTTCATCATGGAGCGCCGGATGCTGCTCGGCATCCGCGACCGCGCCGAGGGCCGGCTGATGCCTGTAGGGAATTCGCCACCCTCAGCGTAGGGCAAGGCGCCGGAGATTTCAGGGTCGCGCTGACCGAACGCGCTCCCGTGCACGCGTAACGTCCGGGTGATGGACACACCAGGCCCGGACGTCACGATGAGATCTTCGACACCCCACCACCGCCTCGACCAGGCAGCCCGCACCGCGCGTCGCCTCGCTCCTCGGGCGGCGATGTGCGCGCTGTTGCCGTTCACGGCGCTCGTCGCGTCAGGCACGACCGCGCTGCTGGCGCAGGGTCAGCCGGCGCTCGCCGCGCAGCTGCAGCCGGCGCTCGTCGCGCCCGCCATCCCGGCTCGCCCCTTCCATGTCGGCGAGCGGCTGCGCTACGCGGTGCGCCTCTCGGCGGTGAACCTCCGCGGCCACGGCGCGATGTGGGTGGACGGACCGCAGTTCGTCCGCGGCACCGAGACCTATGTCCTGCATTTCGGCTTCAAGGCGAGGCTTGGCCCGATCAAGGTCTCCGATACGACCGAGTCCTGGCTCGATCCGCGGCGGATGGCGTCGCTCCGCTTCGTCAAGCGCGAGCGTCACCCGTTCTCGAGTCACGACGAGGACGTCGCCCTCTTCCCCGACGAGAAGCGCTGGTCGGGGGCGGACGGCAGGAGCGGCGAAGCGATCACCGCCGACCCGCTGGATGAGCTGTCGTTCATCTACTTCCTCCGCACCGTTCCGCTCGAGACCGATTCGATCTACAGCTTCAACCGGCACTTCGATGCCGCGAGAAATCCGACGACCGTCAGGGTGGTGCGCCGCGAGAGCGTGACGGTCGGCGCCGGAAGATTCAACGCGGTGCTCGTCGAGATGCGCGTCCGGGACCCCGCCCGCTACCGCGGCGAGGGTGTGATCCGCATCGACTTCACCGACGACGAGCGGCGGATCCCGCTGCGCATCGAGAGCACGCTCCCCGTCGCAGGCACCGCGCTGCTCACGCTCGAGGCCATGCCATGAGCACGCACCCGGATTCGGGCTTCGCATCGCCTGCAGCCCCGGCCGCTGTATCAGGGTTTCCCCTATTCGAAGGTCCGTCGACTCACGACGCCCCTGTCCTCCTTCGTCGCCGAACTTTCCGGTTTACACCGACTGAGGTGAAGGCCGGGAACGCCGACATTCGTTCGTGGATGGCGCATCCGCGCTGTCCTGGCTCCTTCAGGAGAACGTTATGAAGCGCACCAACCTCACCCTGCTCGCCTTCGCCCTCGTCCCGACCATCGCGGCGTGGACTGCTGCGCAATACATCGCCACTCTCCAGCCGGCGAGCCGGCTCTGGGTCACCGGCACTTCCACCGTGCGCGACTTCAGCTGCCAGGCGAAGATCGTCGACGCCAGCGCACAGACTACCAGCGCCGAGACCGCGAAGGAGATCATGGCCGGCCAGAAGGCGGTCCTGACCCTCGACGTCAAGATTCGCCCGGAGAACCTGGACTGCGCCAACAACACGATGAACGAGCACATGCGGAAGGCGCTCAAGGCCGACAAGAACCCGAGCATCGAGTTCAAGCTCGCATCCTACGAGATGTTCGCCGCCGGCGACAAGGTCACCGGCAAGCTCAATGGCACGCTCAAGCTCGGTGGCGTCGAGAAGGCGATCACTCTCGACGCGGTCGGCAACGCGACGCCCGAAGGCGCACTGCACGTCACCGGTGCCTATCCGCTCCTGATGACGGATTACGGGCTCAAGGCACCCTCGCTCATGATGGGCGCGATGAAGGTCAACCCGAAGGTCAAGGTCAACTTCGACCTGCTGCTGAAGTAAGACGCTACCCCCCGAACCCCCACTGGAGTACCCGCTATATGCGAACCATCACTCGTCTCGCGATCACTACCGCCGCGGTGCTGAGCAGTGCAGCGCCAGCGCTCGCGCAGCAGGCTGATTCACTGGCCGTGAAGCCGACTGCAGTCGCGATGTCCCTCTCGACGGATACGACGGTCAAGGCGACTGCTGACTCGGGCAACGCGAAGGCCGAGCCGGCGCCGCTGCAGCCCGCGCAGGTCATGAACCCGGCAGCCGCCTCGCGCGCCGCGACGCTGCAGCCGATCAGGATCCAGCACATCCGCGCGCTCGACCAGCGCGGCATCAACGTCTTCGAATCGCCCAAGTGGGACAACGTCGCCTACGAGGGCTTCGCGCTGGCGTGGGGCGCGGCCTTCACGTCGCAGTTCCAGGGGCTCGATCACAGCAACACCGCGACGCCCAACGTCGTCGCCGGCGTCAACCAGACCCAGCTCATGCGGATCGGGCACGGCTTCAACAACGAGACCGCGAACCTGTACCTGAACGCGCAGCTCGCCCCGGGGATCCGCGTCGCGCTGACCAGCTACCTCTCGTCGCGTCACCACAACGAGACGTGGGTCAAGGACGGCTACCTCCTCGTCGACGAGTCGCCGATCAAGTGGCAGCCGCTGGTCGACCTGATGCAGATCGTCACCGTGAAGGCCGGTCACTTCGAGATCAACTATGGCGACGCGCACTTCCGCCGCACCGACAACGGCAACGCGATGTACAACCCGTTCGTCGGCAACCTGATCATGGATGCCTTCACCACTGAAGTCGGCGGCGAAGTCTATGCCCGCCTCGGCGGCTTCATGGCGATGGGCGGTGTCACCAACGGCGAAGTCCGCGGGACGATCCTCAACCCGCAGAAGCGCGCGCCGAGCTTCCTCGGCAAGGCCGGCTTTGACCGCCAGGTTTCCGAGAATCTCCGTGTCCGCCTGACGGGCTCGATGTACACCACCAAGCACTCGGCGAACAACACGCTCTACAGCGGCGACCGCGCCGGCTCGCGCTACTACGACGTGATGGAGAGCACCACATCGAGCGAGAGCGCGCAGGCGTGGTCGGGCGCGATCCAGCCCGGCTTCACCGACGCGCTGACCGCGACGGTCATCAACCCCTTCATCAAGTTCCGCGGCCTCGAGCTCTTCGGCAACATCGAGACGGCCAGGGGTCGGAAGGGCACGGAAGTCAAGAACCGCACCTGGAACCAGCAGTCCGGCGACGCGGTGTATCGCTTCGGCTCGGGCGAGCAGTTCTATGTCGGTGGCCGCTACAACACCGTCAACGGCAAGCTGGCGCTGACGGACCCCAAGGAGACGGTGAAGCGCACGCAGGCGAGCGCGGGCTGGTTCATCACTCCGGCAATCATGCTCAAGGGTGAGTACGTCACGCAGAAGTACGAGGGCTTCCGTCCGACCGATATCCGCAACGGTGGCAAGTTCGACGGCTTCATGTTCGAGGGCGTGGTCGCCTTCTAGGGCCTGCCTCGCGCAGCGGCGTAAAGGGAACGGTGCGATGACGAAGTCATCGCACCGTTTTTGCGTCCTCACCGCCCAATGGGTAGCGTAGACGACATGCATGGCATCTCTGGCGAGCGGGCGCTGATGCGCATCCACGTCGACGAGACTGACCGCTGGCACGGCGGCCTCCTCCACGACGCGCTCCTTCGCACCCTCCGCGAGCACGGCCTCGCCGGCGCGACGATCCTCCGCAGCATCATGAGCTTCGGCGCGCGCCGCATCCTGCACAGTGAGCTGAACGAGATCACCTCCCTCGACCGCCCCGTGGTCATCGAGTGTGTCGACGACGAGGCACGCATCGCCGAGGTGCTGCCGGTGATCGACCGGATGATCACGAGCGGGCTGATCACCTTGGAGCGCGCGAACGTGATCGTCTACCGCGCCCCGGAGCACTGACGATGCACGGACTGACCGGCGAGCGCGTCCTGATGCGCATCCACATCGGCGAAGACGACCGATGGGAGGGACGTCCGCTCCATCACGCGATCGTCGAGCACCTCCGCAACGAGCACTACGCGGGAGCGACCGTCTTCCGCGGCATCGCCGGCTTCGGCGCCCATGCGAGGGTGCACGAGCCGAAGCTGTTCCGGATGTCGAGCGACCTGCCGATCGTGATCGAGTGCATCGACACCCAGGAGAAGATCGACGCCGTGCTCCCCGCCCTCGACCGGATGATCGGTGGCGGCTTGATCACCCTCGAGCGGGTCCGGGTGATCATGTACCGCGGGCACGCGGCGGGCGAAGGATCGGCGACCTTGCCGTGACGGCCATGCTGGTGCATGATCAGCCTCCCCAAACCTGAGGCTGCCATGCGCTTGCTCGCGCTCTCCGCCGTCCTCGCAGTCGCCGCTGCCTGTACCGAACCCGCATCACGCACGCTGACCGCACCCGGCAGCGGCCCCTCGCTGGTGCAGAACGCCGTCGATACCGTCGGACTCCCCGACCTGATCGTCGACAGCGACGCGACGCAGCAGAACTGGGTGAACCGCGTCGAGGATCTTCCGGCCGACTTCTGCAGCGTGATCGAGGGCGGAGTCACGCCGGGGGCGCACAACATCCTGCGCTTCACCGTGACGACCCCGAACATCGGCGACGCCGACGTCTTCGTCGGCAGCCCCCTCCGGCACATGGACCCTAACGGCGACGGCAGCTTCGCCGACGCCGACGGTTTGTTCGAGTACGCGTCCTGTCACCACCACTTCCACTTCCAGCACTACGCGACCTACAAGCTGGTCGGCCCCGACGGGAAGGTCTGGAAGGCGGCGAAGCGCGGCTTCTGCATGCTCGACACCGATCCGTACAACGTCAACAACGGCGACGGCACCTGGAGCTATCGCAACTGCGGCGACCTGACTCGCGACGGCTTCCAGGGGATCAGCGACGGCTGGGCGGACACTTACGTCTTCAAGCTCGGCGGCCAGTACTTCGTGCTCGACGGCGGTGACGGGCAGCCGGTGGTTCCTCCCGGCGTCTATCACATCCAGGTCGAGGTGAATCCCGCCTACGCGCCGGACCGGAAGGGCAGCTGTCCGCGAGTGAGGGACCCGCTCACGGGGATGTGCCACCAGTTCGCAGAGAGCAACTACGCGAACAACTTCGGCGACGCGCTCATCCAGATCACCGACCACCCCGGCCGCGCCGGCTACGGCCCGCTCAAGGACAACAACGACAAGATCACGAAGCAGGACGAGATCGAGCAGTAGGCAGAACCCACGTCGCGCTCGAGCGCTGCGTGGCGAACGAGCATCAACAGGGGGAACTACGATTGCGCGGATTTCGCGGATGACGCCGATCGCTCCTCGTGGCGGCGACGCTCCACGTGGCTGCCCGGGGCGGTATCCGCGCAATCAGCGTCATCCGCGTAATTGTAGCTCCACTGTTGGGACTTGTCGGGCGCACGGAGCTTGACGCGTTCTTTGTTACAACCGCTCCGTGATTCCTGTCAGAGTGCGGCGCTCACCGATTGTGCTTGTACATCAACTCCACAATCTCGTCGTACATCGCCTCCGCCTCCCCCTCTCCCTTCCGGATCGCCGTCGTCGCGCAGTGCTTGAGGTGATTGCGCATCAGCTCGCGCCCCACTGAGCGCAGCGCTTCCTGCACGGCGGAGATCTGCGTCATGATGTCGGCGCAGTAGCGGTCCTCGTCCACCATCTTCTGGATCCCGCGGACCTGCCCTTCGATGCGCCGGAGTCGCTTGACGTTGCGCTCCTTCACGTCGGGATCGACCGCGACCGCCTTGCGCCCTTCGGCTTCGTGGGTACCGCAGCCGCAGCTCGCGCCCGGAGCGAGGGTGAGCGGGGCGCGCTTCGTCTTCGTCGTCATGGCGACCGTCTCCTATGAGATGCGCGCACCGCGCAGCCGGAGGCTGTTCGCGACGACGCTGACCGAGCTGAACGCCATCGCACCGCTCGCCAGGATCGGGCTGAGGAGCAGCCCGAACGCCGGGTAGAGCGCCCCGGCGGCGATCGGGATCCCGACCACGTTGTAGATGAACGCCCAGAACAGGTTCTGCTTCATCGTCCGCATCGTTCGGCGCGACAGGTGAATCGCCTGCACGACGCTGCGCAGGTCGCCGCGCATCAGCACGACATCCGCCGCCTCGACGGCGATGTCGGTCCCGGTGCCGATCGCCATCCCGATGTCAGCGGCCGCGAGCGCCGGCGCGTCGTTGATCCCGTCGCCGACCATCGCGACCACCTTTCTCTCTCCCTTCAACCGCTCGATCTCGGCGACCTTCCCGTCGGGAAGGACGCCGGCGATCACGCGGTCCACCCCTGCCTGACGCGCGATCGCGTCCGCGGTCCGCTGGTTGTCGCCAGTGACCATCACGACCTCGAGCCCCATCTCGTGCAGCGTCGCGATCGCCTCGCGCGAGCTGCCCTTGATCGGATCGGCGACCGCGATCACCCCGGCGAGCGCGCCGTTCGCCGCGACGTACATCGGCGTCTTCCCTTCGCCGGCGAGCGCTTCGGCACGGTCGCGCAGCGACGACGCATCGACGCCCTGCTCGGTGAGCAGCGCTTCGTTGCCGACGAGCACCGTGACGCCATCAACCATTCCCCGCGCCCCGCGTCCCGACAGCGCCGCGAACTCCGTCGCGTCGGCCATCGTGAGCCCGCGGTCCTTCGCCTGCCTGACGATCGCGCCGGCGAGCGGATGCTCCGAGCTCTTCTCGAGCGACGCGGC
>DASZNJ010000049.1:0-6898 GCA_035551575.1 Gemmatimonadaceae bacterium | reverse complement strand
GGGTCAGGCGTTAGGCACGGCGGTTGGCTGCGGCGGGGTGTTAGGGGTCAGGTGTCAGGGGTCAGGCGTTAGGCACGGCGGTTGGCTGCGGCGGGAAGAACGAACGGCGGCGTCGTTCCTGGCAGGTCGTTCCTGGCACGTCGCCCCGGCCCCCGGCCCCTGGCCCCCGGCCCCTGGCCCCTGGCCCCTGGCCCCTCAGTCCGCGTCGGGCTCCTCGTACGGCACGTCGATCTCCATCCCGTCGCGCCCGATCGTCACGCAGGAAAACAGCTCCCTCGCCTCGCGCTCCAGGTCACTCGGGTCGCGCGAGTAGCGCGCCGAGAAGTGCGTGAGGACGAGGCGCCGCACCTGCGCGGCGGCGGCGATCCCGGCTGCCTCGCGCGCGGTCGAGTGACCAGTCTCGACCGCGCGCTCAGCCTCCTCGTCGCCGAACGTCGCCTCGTGCACGAGGAGGTCGGCACCGCGCGAGAGCTCGATCGTCTGCTCGCAGGGCCGCGTGTCGCCGGTGATCACGACGCGCCGCCCGCGCCGCCGCTCGCCGACCAGCGCCGAGGGCTCGATCACGCGCCCGCCCTCGAGCGTCACGGCCTCGCCGCGGTGGATCCGCCCCCACAGCGGGCCCTCCGGGATGCCGAGCGCGCGCGCCAGCTCCGGGTTGAAGCGGCCGCGGCGCTCCTCCTCAACGACCGCATAGCCTAACGCGCTGGCTCCGCCATGGTCGGCGGCGAAGGGGACGATCGCGTATCCCTTGCGCGGGACCGGCGTTCCCGGCTCGAGCTCGGTGATCGCCACGTCGAACGTGAGCCGGTCCGCCCCGAACCGCTCAGCGGCGCGGAGGATGCGCGTTGCGCCCTTCGGGCCCCAGAGGCGGAGCGGTTCCGTGCGCCCCTGCAGCGCCATCGTCCGCGTCAGCCCGATCAGCCCGATCAGGTGGTCGGCGTGAAAGTGGGTGAAGAAGATGTCCTCGAGGGAGAACGCCACCCCGTAGCGCATCATCTGCCGCTGGGTGCCCTCGCCACAGTCGAAGAGCAGCGTCTCCCCCTCGCGCACCAGCGCGATCGAGGACACGTTCCGCTCGATGGTCGGGCGGGACGCGGACGTCCCGAGCAGGCGAAGGGAGAGCGACATGGCGCTGAATATAGCCCGCCGCGTCTCCGGTACAGGGCAGTCGAGCCCGTCTGGCGCGTACGGTCTAGCCCTTGCAAAACGCACGGGTGCGCGGCCGACACGGAGGCCGGTCGCGGGGAAGGCGGTCCTGTGATGTCGTGATGGCAGTCACTGGCCGCGGTTGCAGGGGTTGGACGGACCCCAACAGTCGGAGGAGTAATGGCAGAGCGTAGCGAAGGAAAAAGCCGGCGAGGCTTCGCCTCGATGGATGAGTCCAGGCAGCGCGAGATCGCGAGCAAGGGTGGTCGCGCCGCGCATGCAAAGGGAACGGCGCACGAGTTCGACTCGAACGAGGCGCGGGCCGCTGGACGGAAGGGTGGCGAAGCGGTGAGCCGCAATCGCGAGCACATGGCCGCGATTGGACGGAAGGGTGGAGAAGCTCGTGGGACGAGCGCCCGCAACGGCGCCGCCCGCGGTGCTGCAGCACGGTTGGGCGGCGAAGCTTCGCGCAGCGAGACGCTGCGCGGGACGGCGAGCGAGACGGTCCGCGGCGGCGCCGCGGATACCTATCGCTCGACGGAAGGCCGCGCCGATTCGGGCCGCGCGACGTCGCCGCGACTCGGCGATCAGGACCGCACACAGCAGCTGCGCGCCGACGAGTTCCCCGCCGACCAGGCTCGGGCCTCGCAGGCTCGCGACCGCACCGCGGGCGGCAGCAACACCGACTCGGTCACGTCGCGCGACGTCGACGCACGGCCGTAACGGCAGCTGTTGGCCGTTAGCCAGCGGCCAGAGGGGGTCAGGGGTCAGCTGTCAGCAACAGCGTTCGCTGTGCCTGACACCTGACCCCTGACCCCCGTCGTTGCTCGGCGCTGACGGCTGATTGCTGGCGGCTCGTCGCACGATCGCCGCATGGCGCGCGGGATCGATGTTCCCCCCGCTCACCACGACGGCCACCGGGCCGGCGACGCTGCCTAACGCTCCGGTGAGCAGCGCCGCGACGCCGGCCGCGCCGGATCCCTCGACCGTCAGCCCCTCTTCGCGCGCGAGCCAGGCAATCGCCTCGGCGATCGCGTCCTCACTGACGACGGCGACGTCGTCGAGGGCGGCTCGGCCGATCGCCAGTCCTTCAGCGTCGATCGCACCGGCCAGCCCGTCGGCCAGCGTCGGCTCGTGCCCGATGTCGACGACGCGGCCGGCGGCGAGCGAGCGCGCCATCGCATCGGTGCGTTCGCTCTGCGCGCCAAGGATGCGAACGCCGGGGGCTGCGGCGCGAAGGTAGCTCGCCATCCCGCCGGCGAGACCTCCGCCGCCGACTGGGACGACGACGGCCGCCACGGTCGCCAGCTCCTCGTGGATCTCGAGCGCCACGGTTCCCTGTCCGGCGAGGAGGTCGTCGCCTGCGCAGGGATTCACGAACGTCGCGCCGGTCGCCGCCGCGTGCTCGAGAGCGGCGACCATCGCCGAGTCATAGTCGGCTCGAGAGCTGTCGACCGTCGCGCCGAGGCGGGCAATGCCTTCACGCTTGACCGCGGGCGCCGTCGACGGCACGAAGATCGTCGCCGCGATCCCGAGCTCGCGCCCCGCCCGCGCCACGCCGAGGCCGTGATTACCCGCCGACGAAGCGACGACCCCGCGCGACCGGCCAGCAGCGGGAATCAGGGCCAGCGCGTTGAAGGCGCCGCGAAGCTTGAACGATCCCGTGTGCTGCTCGCACTCGAGCTTGAGCCAGCACTCCGCTCCGGTCGCCCGGGAGAGCGATGGCGAAAGCCGGAGCGCGGTGCGCGCGACGACGCAACGCATGCGCTCCGCCGCCGCATGGACACTTTCGACCGAGACGAGTCCCGCCATGGCGGACAAGATAATGTCCGCCGCGAACGTCAGTCGCTCAGCGCCTGCTCGCCATGAAGCGACGGACGCCGGCGCCGGCTCGCCTTCCGTTCGCCGCCACCAGCCGCTGCTGCAGCGAAGACCTCGGCTCGGGGCGCGCACCAGCGGTCGACGTACGCGTTCACGTCGAACTTCGCCTTTGCCCGGCTGAGCGACATCGGGCGGATCGTTCCCCAAACGGGACGGGTCGCGAAGGGACGATCGAACTTCCCGAAGCACCAGAGGATGTTCGAATAGCTGTTCGGGTCGCGCCCGTCCAGCGCGTACCGATCGTTGAGCCAGATGAGGTACGAGAGGGCATCGGCGTAGCGGTCCGTCCAGAGCAGCACCGACTTTCCCCATAGCATTCGCACCGCGTTGTGCATCTGCCCGGTCGCGAGCAGCTCGCGCTGGCCCGCGTTCCAGAGCGGCTCGCCGGTGGCGGCGTTCGCCAGCTGCTCGCGCGTGTAGATCGTGTCGCGCCGGTCGCTTTCGTGCTCACCCATCGAGCGGTGCACCCAGGTGGGGAGCGCGCCGAGTGTCCCGTAGGCCGCGTTGTGGAGGCAGAAGTTGAGCGACAGCTCGCGCCAGGTGATCATCTCGTCGAGAAACGCCTCCGCCTCGGCGGGGGGCGCGTGCTGCAGCGCCGCGCGGGCGACTTCAGCGGCGCTGATCTGCCCGTAGCGGAGATAGGGAGAGAGGCGGCTCGACCCGTCGGGATCGGTCGGATCGGCCCGGCGGGTGCTGTACTGCTGCAGCCCGGTATCCACGAAGCGCGCCAACCGCGCTCGGCCGGCGCGCGTCCCGCCATCGATCGGCGCCGGCGCGACAGTCCGGTCCACCTCGCAGCGCGCGACCTCCCCGGCGATGTCGGCGCGGGCGATGTCGAGCGAGTCGACGGCGAGGGAGGCGAGGAGCGTGGCCGGAAAGTCACGGCGCGGCGCCCGATCGAGCACCGGCTCGAGCGCGATGTCGCGCAGCCTGGCGAGCTTGGGGCGGATCGTCCGCGCGGCGTACTCCTCGCGCGGCAGCATCGCCGCCGGGATCACCCCGACCGAATCGACGGACACCACCCGGCATGGGGCGCTCCGCCCGAGCCGTGCGGTCCGCTGCGCGCTGCCGCCGGTCGGATAGGCATCGGTGATGATCAGGCAGGCGCGCGCGGCGATCCGCTCGATCGCTCGGGAGGGCTCACCGCGCCGTCGCCGGAGGAGGAAGCGGAAGGTGTACCCCATCGCCTCGGCATCGCGCGCGACATCCCGCGCCCCCTGCAGGGCGAAGGTGTGCATTCGGTCGGATGCGTGCTCGTAGTCGGAATCGAGCTCGTGGACGATGAGCAGGGGGCGATTGAGGCGGTCGGCCTCGATGGTCGCGTAGCGCAGCGCCCAGTTCTCGTGGATGCGCTGGGTGCTGTGCATGAGGTAGAGCACCAGCTCCCCTTCGGGGACGAGGCGCATCTCGTTGACCCGCGCCGAGCGTTGTGCGATCTGGTCGCGGACGTATGGAGATCCGAGTGGATGCATTGCTCTGTAACATAGCGCATGAGCAGAGTGTTCCAAGGTATGGACGTGGTGCTGGCTGGGTGCACCAGGCAGGGCCCACGAGAGGATCGTTCGCGGGGTGCCGGGAAGGTGTTACCTGACGCACCAACGATCGTCCTTGACTCGGAAGGGGGGCGCCGCTACTTTGTTGCGATGGCGGCCCCGCCCACGCGGGGCCGCTGTGCTTCCCGCGCCTGAGTCGCCAATTCGGCTACTGCCCAGTGCTGCGGATCGAGGGGCTGTAGCTCAGCTGGGAGAGCGCTGCCTTCGCAAGGCAGAGGTCAGGGGTTCGATCCCCCTCAGCTCCACTGATGTGATTCTGGGTGCTCGAGGCTGGCATGGTTCTGGCCTTGTCCGGTAGATAGTTGCCCGCCGCTGTTCGGTAGGACATTAGGGTTCCAATGACAGCGCGCGAGGCACGTCTCCGGCGATCCAGGATCTCCGGATGAAAGAGCAGCGCCGACCTTCGGGTCGGCGCTGCTCTGTTTTTCCCCTTTCGCTCCGGGCTACCAGCTGTCGCCGCCCCCGGGTGGGGGCCACGCGGCGAGCATCCGCCGCAGCTCGACGACCTGCCCGAGATGATAGGCGTTGTGGAGGGCGAGCCCGTTCAGCCCGGCGAACCGCGTCCGCCCGCCCCACCCCGGCAGCGTGAGGCCTAACGGTGCGGCGTCGATCGCCGCCACCGCCCGCCCCAGCCCGTCGGTGAAGCGGGCGACCAGCGCCTTCCACTCGCGCTCGTCGCGCGCGGCGTCGCCGCCGGGCCAGCCGGCCGCGTCGTGCGCCGGCGACGCGCGCTCGGCACCGGCCAGCCGCTCGAGGTAGAGGTCCTGCCAGAAGACGAGGTGGGCGGCGATCCGGCGGATCGAGTGTTCGGCGCCGGGCGGCCTCTGCCCGGCGACGCGCCAGTCGAGCGCATCGAGCACCCGTCGCGCATCGACGAACTGCCCCGTGCCGTGCAGCGCGTCGCGGAGCGCGGCGGCCAGGTCGGCGGCGCCGAGCGTCCCGACGACGGCGACGGGGCGCGACTGCCTAACGGGCGGATCCCGGTCCGGCATCCATCCCCCCGAGCTGGGCGGCGAGGTCGGCGCCGAACGCGGCGACCGCGTCGGCGAAGAAGCGGTCCTTCTGCTGCTCGACGCGGGCGGTCACGTCGCTCATGGCCGCGTTCCCGAGCGCCGAGAGCCAGCGGACGATCGCGCTCTCCTCGACCTCCATGTGGAAGTCGCGGGCGATCACGGTCCCGCGTCCCGGCTCGGCGCGCGCGACGAGGCGCGTCCATGTCCCCTCGCCGCTGAACGGCCGGCGCAGCGCGTCGCGCATCAGGTGGTCGACAGCGAACGGGAAGCGCCACTCCGGCTCGTGCCGGTAGCGGATCGTCCACCCGCGCTCGGTCGCGCCGTGCACCGGCACGATGTCGGCGAGGATGTCGCTCGCCCCCACCGTGAACATCACCACCTTCGAGCTGACGTCGGCGCGCATGCGCAGCGAATCGGCGGCGACCGCCCGCGCGGGGCCGGCGAGCGGCTGCAGGATCCCGTCGCGGGTGCGCATCCGCACGCGCACCACGCCACGGCTCGCCGAGACCAACGCGTACGGCGCGCCCCCGTCGTCCTCCAGCACCATCCGGTAGCGCGACGAGCCGGCGTACTTCTCGACCCACTTCGCGAAGTCGGGGAAGCTCGCGTGCAGCCGCTCCGGGTCGAGCGAGATGCGGAGCGCGACCGACGTCGACCGATCGGGGAAGACGACGGTGGCCACCGAGTCGACCGCGAACAGCCTGCCTAACGCTGAGGTCGTGCGCGGCAGCCCGAGCTGCCAGAGCGCGCGCAGCTCCGCGCCCGACCGGCCTTCGGCCGCGCCGAGCAGGCGGCGGCGCATCGCGTCGATCCCCGCCGGTGGCGCGTCCCCGACCGCCAGCTCGTCGGTCGACCGCCACTCGAAGACCCCCGCGCCGAGCGACCGGAGGTGCATGATGTGCCGCGAGTCGCCGACAAGCTGTGGCAGCGGCGCATCGGAATGCACGTCGAGCAGGTAGCGGTCATCAGGCGCCGGGTGGCCTGCAATCACGAGTGTCCGGGTCGCGCCCTCGCGCGCCGTCCACACCGTCGTGTCGTCGAAGATCCGCGACGGGATCAGCGAGCCGCGCACGTAGCGCGGTCGAATCCGCGCCAGCCGCTCCGACCGGGTGAGTGGCCCGAGCCTGAGCGCGAGCGCACCGAACAGATCCCTCGTGTTCGCGCGCGCCGCAGCCGGCGAGTCTCCGAGCGGCTCGGCGGCGGCGGGGGCGCAGGACGCGAGGGCGGTCAGCACGAGGACGACGGCGCAGCGAGCGGCGCGTCGGATGGTCAGCGTGGGCACGACCAAGAATGGCAACGGGGGGC
>DASZNJ010000048.1:0-2846 GCA_035551575.1 Gemmatimonadaceae bacterium | reverse complement strand
GTCGGCGTTCACCCGCGCGCGGAGATCCTCGAGCGGATCGCCGGGCGCGGGTGCGTTGCGCGCACCGCCGCGCGACGGCGCCGCCGGCGGCGCACCGTTCGAGCTGCCGGCGTGGCCAGCGCCGTTGCCGGCGCCGATGTCATCGTCGACGTCGAGCAGCGGGATGTCGAACGTCGAGCCGCCAGCGCGCTCGTCGCCGCGCACGATCGGCGGCTCGAGCTCCTCGAGCGCGCTCGCGCCGCGGCGCGGCCCCGGCGACGATTCGTCGGCGTCGGGCATGATCAGCTCGAGATCATCTCCGATCGACGACCCCGACGTCGACGCGCGCACTTCGGGGAGGTCGAGCGTCGGCAGCTGTCCCGGGAGCGCGAGGTCGTGCGCTGGTGGCGCGGGGGCCTCGGCTTCTGTGTCGCTGAGCTCCATCTCGACGAGGCTGATCTCGCCGATGCCGGCGTCGTCCTCGAGTGGGGAGATCCCGCCGAAGTCGCCGTACGCGTCGTGCGTGATGCCGCTGTCGCCCCCGATGCCGGGCTCGAGATCGAGGAACTTGCTCGGTGGAGCTTCCGGCTCGACGTCGGGCGACATCGACGTCGGCTCGAGGCCGAGGAGCGAGTCGCCGCCGAACGAGGTATCGATCGAGGTCAGGAAATCCTGCGACGCATCGGGATTCATTCCCGCGACGTCGCCCGGCTCGATCCCGCCCTGCTGGATGAAGGGCGGATCTTCGATCAGCTCCGGCGCCGGCGGTGCAGGCGGCGGCGCGGGTGCCTCGTCGAGGTCGAGGAACGGCAGGTCAGTCGACGGGGCGCCCGCGCTGGCCGCGGCCGGCGGCTCGGGCGCAGGCGGGTGCTGAACGTCAGGCACCGCCTTCGGCGGCGCGGCCGGCTTCTCCGGGACGCTGCGGACACCGACGCTCTTGCGCGGCGCGCCCGGACGCGGCTTCTCGTCGAAGGTGACATCGAGGAAGACGAGGTCGCCCGCCTTGTGCTTCGGGCCGCCGGTGCCGCTCTTCGGCTCGGCCGCCGGGTCGATCGCCTTCATCCGGTCGATCGTCGCGCGCGCCTCGGCGGCGCGCCCTTCGTGCTCGAACTTCTCGTAAAGCACCTGCAGCTGCTCGAGCGCCTCGCCGTTGCGCTGCTTCTTCGCGAGCTGCTCGGCGAGCATCAGCCGGATGTCGTCCTGGTCCGGGCACAGGTCGGCGAATTCCTTGAGCGCGCGGAACGCCTCGTCGAGCTTCCCGGCCTTCTGCATCCGGTCCGCATACTCGAGGTAGTTCTGCTTCGCGTCGCTGGCGAACCCCTTCTTCGCGCTGATCCGTCCCAGCTTGTAGTAGATCGACGCGCGGCCAGGGGAGGTGCGGAGGATCTTGTTGCAGAGGGCGATGGCGTTGTTGAAGAACCCGCCCTCGGCGTACAGGTCGACGGCCTTCTCGTAATACTCGACCGCCTGGGTGACGTCACCCTGCCGGATCATGAGGTCGCCGACCCGGTTGTACAGGGCGACGTCCGCGTCCTCCTCCTGGCCGCTGAGCTGCCCGAGCAGGTCGACGTAGACGGCGAGCGCCTTGTCGAACTGCTTCTTCTGCTCCAGCTCAGCTGCTTTTTTCTTGAGCTTCGCGACGTTGGACATCAGCGCGGGGAAAGCGGCGGGAGCCGAGCAAACCGGGAGGCACAGCAGGGACCGCCGGGGCCCCGGCGTATCCCACCTAACTTACCGGTAAGTCATGGGGGTGACAAGCTTTGCCCCTTATCCACGACCCAGTGCAGCGCCGGTCACCAAACCAGTACGGGAGCTCGCGCGCATCGTCGACGGCATGGAGCGCCAAATCTGCCGAAAATCCCGGCGCCAGCTGCCCGGTTTCCCCCGCCAGCGCCAGCGCGGCCGCGCCGTTGACCGTCGCCGCGACCAGCGACTCCGCGACGCCGAGGTGGAGCTGGCTGACCCCGAGGGTGAGGAGGAGGGGAAAGTTCAGCGTCGGTGAGGTACCGGGGTTGAAATCGGTCGCGAGCGCGATTGCCGCTCCCCCGTCGATCAGGGCGCGCGCCGGCGCCTGCCGGGTCCTGCCGAGGAAGATCATCGTCGCCGGGAGGAGCGTCGCGACCGTTCCCGCCCGGGCGAGCGCCGCGACGCCGGCGTCCGAGATCGCGGCGAGGTGGTCGGCCGACGTCGCTCCGATCGCGGCGGCGAGCTCGGCGCCACCACCCGCTTCGAGCTCGTCGGCGTGCAGCTTGAGGAGCAGGCCGTGGTTCCGCGCCGCCTCGAGGATGCGGCGGGACTCGGGAACGGTGTACACCCCCGGCTCGCAGAAGACGTCGGCGAACCGTGCCAGCCCGTCCTCAGCGACACGGGGGATCATCTCCTCGATGACGAGCCGGATGTACTCCTCGCGACGCAGCGCGGTCTCGCGGTGCTCGAGCGGAATCTCATGCGCACCGAGGAAGGTCGGGACGAGGCGCATCGGCAGCTCGTCGCGCAGGCGCCGGATCGCCCGCAGCGCCTTGAGCTCGTCGTCGAGGGTGAGGCCGTACCCCGACTTGACCTCGACGGTGGTCACGCCGGTCGCGGCGAGCCGGCGCAGCCGCGGGATCGCGAGCGCGACGAGCTCGTCCTCGCTGCGCGCGCGCAGGTCGCGCACCGACGCGTGGATTCCCCCGCCGCGGCGGGCGATCTCCATGTACCCGGCGCCGGCGGCGCGCATTTCCTGCTCCTCGTAGCGGGGCCGCCCGAAGAGCGCGTGGGTATGGGAGTCGACGAACCCGGGTGTCAGCACCCCGCCGCCGCAGTCGACGATCGCCGCCTCGCGGTGCGCGGCGATCAGGTCGCGTTCCGCGCCTAACGCGGCGATC
>DASZNJ010000047.1:0-14885 GCA_035551575.1 Gemmatimonadaceae bacterium | reverse complement strand
CGCCGCAACCATGCTCATGCGCGGCGTCACGCCGCGCGCGGTAGGGTTGGGCGAGGCGATGGGGGCGGTCGAAGGTGATCCGTCGACCTTCTTCTACAACACCGCGGGCATCGCCCGCATCAAGACGAACTCCTTCCTCGTCACCGGGTCGCAGGGCTTCGGCAACACGCAGCTCGTCGCCGCGGTCGTGACGTTCCCGACGACGATCGGCACCTTCGGCATCGGCGCCCGCGGGTTGAATTCAGGCACGATCGAAGAAGTGCAGAACTACCAGCCGGGCGGCCGTCTCCGTGCCTACCAGTTCGCCCTCGAGGGCGGCGGCGCGATCCAGATGGCAAAGCACTGGCTCTGGGGTGGCACCCTGTTCTACGGGCAGGAGACGTTAGGCAACCAGTCGGCCGGCACCATCGGCATCAATTCGAGCATGCTCTTCCCGGACATCTTCGGGCGGCTCACGCTCGGTGGCGGCGTCCGCAACTGGGGCACGGCGGTCACCTTCGACAACGACTCGAAGCGTCCGCCGCTCGAAGGGTACGGCGGCGCGGCGATCGACCTCCTCAAGCACCGCGACCTGCTCCAGACGCCGCTCCTCTTCCGCGGTGAGCCGATCGTCCTCGACGCGAAGCTCGTCGGCCAGGTGACGGTCCCCGACAAGAACGAGATCTTCGGGCAGGGCGGCATCGAGGCGACGATCAACGGCGTGGCGATCGGCCGCATCGGCTACATCACCGGCGACGACAACCGCAAGGGCATCTCGCTCGGCGCTGGCGTGAACGTCGGCCAGTTCCGGCTCGAGTACGCGTTCCGGAACCGGACCAACGCCGGCGCGAAGTTCTACGAGTTCGACCCGATCAGCGACGAGCACCACGTCGGAGCGACATATTTCTGGGGCGGGGCGAGCTCGAACACGCCGACCGTGCCGGTGATCCTGACCCAGCCGGTCGATACCGCGGCGATCAATGCGGCAGTGCGTGACGCGGTCGATCGGCAGCTCGCGCAGCTGCGCCCGCTGCTCGACAGCCTGCGCAACGCGCAGGTCGAAGTCCGGCAGGAGAGCGACCTCGTATCGAAGTACGTCGTGCCAGTACACTTCGCCTTCGACTCGGCCGTCGTTCGAGACACCGATTTCGCCGTGCTCGGGCAGATCGCCGATGTCATCCGGCGTGTCTATCCGACGGCGCTGGTGACCATCGAAGGGTTCGCCGATCCGTCCGGTACGGCCGCCTACAACCTGCGGCTCTCCCGCCGGCGGGCCGAGGCGGTCCGCGACGTCATGACCGAACGCTTCGGGCTCCCGTCGCGCCAGTTCCGGACGGTGGGCTACGGGGAACAGCAGGCACGCCAGGTCGAACCGGGCGCGCGCAAGGATGATCCCGGAGCGCTCTCGAACCGCCGAGTGGTGTTCACGATCGACGCGACGCAGCGGTTCTAGACCCTGCAGGCGTCGCACGAACGCGCGGGGTGAAGCTTCGGCTTCACCCCGCGCGTGTATCCGGCAGTCGCGCAGGCGACTACGTCATGTTGCGGGGGTCCGCAGGCGCCGGTAACTTTCCCAGCTTATACCAGATTACGTCCTGGAGCTCAAGTGAACATTACAGTCGTTGGAACCGGCTACGTCGGCCTCGTGGTCGGCGCGTGCCTCGCGGAAACGGGAAACGCGGTCACCTGCGCGGATCTCGACAGGAAGAAGATCGAAGGGCTCAAGCAGAACATCCTCCCGATCTACGAGCCGGGGCTCGACACCTACGTCGAGCGCAACCAGGCGCAGGGCCGCCTGACCTTCACGACCGACGTCGGCGGCGCGATCTCGACGGCCGACGTCATCTTCATCGCCGTCGGCACGCCCCCCGACGAGGACGGATCGGCTGACCTGCGCCACGTCCTCGCCGTCGCCGAGGAAATCGGAAAGCACGCCACGCGCGAGGTCGTCGTCGTCACCAAGTCGACGGTGCCGGTGGGCACCGCGGCGAAGGTTGCGGCAGCAGTCGCGAAGAACGCGAAGCGCCCGTTCCACATGTGCAGCAACCCCGAGTTCCTCAAGGAAGGCGCGGCGGTGGACGACTTCATGAAGCCGGATCGGGTCGTCCTCGGCGTCGACAGCGACTTCGCACGCTCGATGATGGCCGAGCTGTACGCGCCGTTCGTGCGCACCGGGAAGCCGATCATCTTCATGGACATCCCGTCGGCGGAGATGACGAAGTACGCGGCCAACGCCATGCTCGCGACGCGCATCTCGTTCATGAACGAGATCGCGAACCTCTGCGAGAAGGTCGGGGCGAACGTGGACCTCGTCCGTCGCGGGATCGGCAGCGACGCGCGCATCGGGCCTTCGTTCCTCTTTCCCGGTCCCGGCTACGGCGGGTCGTGCTTTCCCAAGGACGTCAAGGCACTCGTCCGCACGGCGAAGGAGCAGGGTGCCGCGCTCGCCGTCCTCGAGGCGGTGGAAGACGCGAACGAGCGGCAGAAGCACCGCCTTTTCGAGAAGGTCAGGAAAGCGCTCGACGGCAAGCTGAAAGGGGCACGCATCGCGCTCTGGGGGCTCGCCTTCAAGCCGCAGACCGACGACATGCGCGAGGCGCCGGCGCTCACCCTCATCGAAGAGCTGAAGGAGGCGGGAGCCACCGTCGTCGCCCATGACCCGGCCGCGATGCACGAGACGCAGCGCAAGATCGGCGACGCGATCGAGTACGCCGACGGGAACTACGAGGCGATCGAGGGCGCCGACGCGCTCGTCGTGGTCACGGACTGGAACGAGTACCGGCACCCGGACTTCGCGCGCATGAAGGCCGCGCTCAAGCAGCCGGTCGTCGTCGACGGACGAAACCTCTACGACCCGCAGAAGATGCGCGCGTTAGGCTTCACCTACCTGTCGATCGGCCGGGGCCGCGAATGAGGGTCCTGATCACCGGCGCGGCCGGGTTCCTCGGTTCGCACCTCACCGACCGCTTCCTCGCCGATGGGCACCAGGTGGTCGGGGTCGACAACTTCATCACCGGGCATCCGGACAACGTCGCGCACCTCGCCGGCAACTCGAAGTTCGAGCTCATCCGGCACGACGTCTCGACGTTCACCTACGTGCCCGGGAAGTTCGACGGGGTGCTGCACCTCGCCTCGCTGGCGAGCCCGGTGGACTACCTGAACTTCCCGATCGAGACGCTGAAGGTCGGATCGATCGGGACGCTCAACACGTTAGGCATCGCCAGGGCGAACAGCGCGCGCTTCTTCCTCGCCTCGACCTCCGAGGTCTACGGCGACCCGACGGTGCATCCGCAGGTCGAGAGCTACTGGGGGAACGTCAACCCGGTCGGCCCGCGCAGCTGCTACGACGAGTCGAAGCGCTTCGCCGAGGCGGTGACGATGGCCTACCATCGCGAGCACAAGCTCGATACCCGCATCGTGCGCATCTTCAACACGTACGGGCCGCGCATGCAGCCGCACGACGGGCGGGTCGTCACGAACTTCATCGTGCAGGCGCTGACTGGCGAGCCGATCACCCTCTACGGGGACGGCAACCAGACGCGCAGCTTCTGCTACGTCGACGACGAGATCGAAGGGATCTATCGCCTGTTCATGAAGGGGGACTCGCTGCCGACGAACATCGGGAATCCCGTCGAGTTCACGATGCGCCAGCTGGCCGGCCTGGTGGTCGAGCTGACGGGCAGCAAGTCGCCGATCGTGACGCGGCCCCTCCCCGCCGACGACCCGAAGCAGCGCCAGCCGGACATCACGAAGGCCCGCACGCAGCTGGGTTGGGAACCGAAGATCCAGCTCCGCGAAGGTTTGGCGCGCACGATCGAATATTTTCGTCCGCTCATCGGCTCGCCACGGATGAAGGCCAGGGCGCAGAGGGTCGTTGGATAGCGCGCCGGACCTCGTCGCTCGCGCCCGGGAGCGCTTCGCCGTCCGCGACTATCACGGGGCGGTGCTCCTCCTGCGGGAAGCCATCGTCGAAGGGATGGCCTACGCCGACGCGCAGAACATGCTCGGGCTGTCCCTCGCCTTGGTCGGCCGGTCGGAGGAGGCGATCGCCGCCTTCGACGCCGCGCTTGCCCTCAATCCGCGCTATGTCGAGGCGCACCTGAACCGGGCCGTCCTGCTCAACGACCTGGGGCGCCTCACCGAGGCGCGCGCCGCGTTCGAGACCGCGGAACACCTCGGCAAGCCGGACGAAACTGGCTTTCCGGTCATGGTCGCGAATCGCCTCGCCAACGCGCACGCGACGCTGGCTCACGATTACCGTGCGGCGGGCGCCCTCGATGAGGCAGTCGCCCAGTACGAGAGAGCGCTGCAGCTTCGCCCCGGCTACGCCGACGTCCGGCTCGCCCTTGCCCGGGCGTTGACCGAGCGGGGACGGCACCGTGAGGCGGCCGACCAGCTCGACGAGATCCTGCGGATCCGCCCCGATTGGCTCGACGCCATGCTGCTTCGCGGGTTGACCGCTTATCTTCAGGGTGACCTGGCGGCCGCGGACCAGATCTGGACCGCGGCGGGCGAACGCCATCCCGAAGAGCCGCGTGTGGAGATCTACCGATCGATGCTGGCCCGCCGACGCGACGAAGCCCACTAGATCCACCCCCCCGAGATCGAACCGCCGCCCGACTTCCGGGTAGCACTCCAGTCATGCCACCCGTGATCCGAAACGTCGTCCTCCTCCTCGCCGTCGTGACGGCCTCTGCGTGTACGAGCCACGCGTGGAGCCCGAAGCAATACACCACGAACGAAGCGCTCTACACCGCATCGAAGCAGCGCCTCGATCGCGGCAAGCTCGATGACGCGATCGCCGGGTTCGAGAAGCTGACGCTCGACCTTCCCGCGCGCGATACGCTGCTCTCCCGCTCCTACTACTGGCTCGGGATGGCGCACGAGCGGAAGGGAGAGCACATCCTCGCCGCGCAGAGCTTCAGCCGCCTCATGGAGTCGTTCCCCGACGACACGCTCGCTGACGATGCGCTCCTTCTCGCCGGGAAGTCCTATCGGAAGCTCTGGAGGAAGAGTTCCCTCGACGCGACGTACGGCGAGTCTGCGCTGAGCACCTTCAACACGCTGCTCGCCCTTTATCCCAACTCGGACAAGCGTGCCGAGGCGGAGAAGAACGTCGCGCAGCTCGAGGCCGAGTTCGCGAAGAAGGACTACGATACCGGCGTCCACTACCTGCGTCGCAAGGCATTCGATTCGGCGATCCTGTATTTCAAGGACGTCGTGAAGAAATACCCCGCGACCGACTACGCCCGGAAGTCGCAGCTCAAGCTGGTGCAGGCGTACGACGCGATCTCATACAAGGCTGACCGCGACGATACCTGCACGGCGCTGCGCGAGCGGTATCCGGCGGACTCCGAGGTTCGTGCGCGATGTGGGAACGCACCCGTCGCCAGCGCCGCGCCCCGTACCCCGGCGCCCTGAGGGCGTGCGCCTCGGCATCCTGGGTGGGACATTCGACCCGCCGCACTTCGGTCATCTTCTCGCGGCGGTGGATGCGGTCGAGCGCCTGACGCTCGACCGCCTCGTGCTTGTCCCGGCCGCGGTCCAGCCCCTCAAGTCGGCGAGCGCCACGGCGCCCGCGCACGACCGGCTGGCGATGACGCGACTTCTCGTCGCGGACGACGCCCGGTTCGAGGTCGATCCGCTGGAAATCGAGCGGGCAGGGTTATCTTTCAGCGTTGACACCCTGGCGGTCTTCGCCGAGCGTTTCCCATCGGCCGAGCGATTCTTTCTGGTCGGTGCCGATGTGCTGCGTACATTCGACAGGTGGCGGGAGCCGGAGCGGGTTCTCGCCCTGGCGAAGCTGGCGGTGGTGACGCGCGACGACGGGTCGCCGGCGCCGGCGCTCCCGGTTGGCGCGGTGGCCGTACCGTCACGCCGCATCGACGTGTCATCGACGGAAATTCGCGCCCGGGTCGCCGCCGGACGCTCGCTTCGTGGCTTCGTGCCCGACGCTGTCGCCGCGTACATAGCGGCGCACGGGCTGTACCGATAGAGGAGAGAATGTTAAAGCGGCTCATTACGTCGGTCATGGGTACGCGCCACGAGCGCGAGCGAAAGCGCATCCAGCCGATCGTCGACGAGATCAACGAGCATTACGCGCGGCTGCAGACCGTCTCCGAGGACGAGCTGCGCGCGCAGACCGGGAAGTTCCGCGGGATCATCCGGGAGCATACCGCCGAAATCGAGTCGAAGATCGCATCGCTGCGGGAAGCGAAGCGCAGCGCGGCCGATCCGGCCGAGCGCGAGCGCATCGACGGCGAGCTTTCCGGCGCGGATGGCCGCGGTGGGCTGGAGGGCGAGCTGCGCCAGGCGACGGCCGAGGTGCTCGACGAGATCCTCCCCGAGGCGTTCGCCACCGTGCGCGAAGGGGCTCGCCGCCTCCTCGGCACGACCGCGGTCGTCACCGGTCACGAGCAGCCATGGGACATGGTGCACTACGACGTGCAGCTCATGGGCGGTATCCAGCTCCACCTCGGGAAGATCGCCGAGATGGCGACCGGCGAAGGGAAGACGCTCGTCGCGACGCTGCCGCTCTACCTGAACGCGCTCCCGGGAAAGGGCGCGCATCTCGTGACCGTCAATTCGTACCTCGCCCGGCGTGACTCGCAGTGGATGGGCCACCTCTACCGCTACCTGGGGCTGACGGTCGCGTGCCTCGACGACACCGAGCCGGGAACCCCGGAGCGGCGGGCCGCCTACGCCAGCGACATCACCTACGGCACGAACAACGAGTTCGGATTCGACTACCTTCGCGACAACATGGTGCCCTCGCTCGACCAGCGGGTGCAGCGTGGCCATCACTACGCGATCGTCGACGAAGTGGACTCCGTCCTCATCGACGAGGCGCGGACCCCGCTGATCATCTCCGGTCCCGTCGGCGGGGAGAACGACCTGCAGTACCGCGAGCACAACGCCGCGGTCGAGCGGCTCGTGCGGAAGCAGACGGAGCTCGTCAACAACCTGGTCGCTGACGGCGAACGCGCGCTCGAGGCGGGGGACACCAGCACCGCCGCGCTCAAGCTGTACCAGGCACGGCTGGGCTCCCCGCGCAACAAGCGACTGCTGAAGGCGCTGCAGGAGACCGGCGTCAAGGCACTGGTCCAGCGGATGGAGCTCGACCACATCGCCGACCGGAAGATGTCGGCGAGCAAGCAGCAGTTCGCCGGCATCGAGGAGGACATGCTGTACGTGCTCGACGAGCGCGGGCACAGCGTGCACCTCACCGACCGCGGCGCGGACTTCATGTCCCCCGAGGATCCGGACGCCTTCATCCTGCCCGACATCTCCGACGCGGTGCACCGCGTCGAGCGCGACACGACGCTGTCGGCCGCCGAGCGCCTGCAGCGGAAGCGCGAGATCGAGCTCGAGTACGCGATGAAGAGCGAGAAGCTCAACATCGTGCACCAGCTTCTGCGCGCGCACGCGCTGTACGAGAAGGACGTCAACTACGTGGTCCAGGAAGGGCAGGTCCTGATCGTCGACGAGTTCACCGGCCGCACGATGCCGGGGCGCCGCTGGTCGGAGGGGCTCCACCAGGCAGTCGAGGCCAAGGAAGGCGTCCAGGTGAAGGGCGAGACGCAGACCCTCGCCACCGTCACCATCCAGAACTACTTCCGCATGTACGACAAGCTCGCCGGCATGACGGGGACGGCCGAGACGGAAGAGGCGGAGTTCTTCCAGATCTACAAGCTGGAGGTCGCGGTCGTCCCGACCAACAAGCCGATCATCCGCGACGACCGCAACGACCTCGTCTTCAAGACGCGGCGCGAGAAGTACAACGCGATCATCGAGGAGGCCAAGCGGCTCAACGCGTTAGGCTTCCCGGTGCTCATCGGCACGGTGAGCGTCGAGGTGTCGGAGACGCTCGACCGCCTGTTCAAGCGAGAGGGGCTGCGGCCCAACGTGCTCAACGCGAAGTACCACCAGCGCGAGGCCGAGATCGTCGCCGAAGCGGGCCGCCGCGGCGGGATCACCATCGCGACGAACATGGCCGGCCGCGGCACCGACATCAAGCTCGGCGAGGGCGTCCGGGAGTCGGCCCCGTCGAAGGTCAAGGACGAGGAGGGGAACGAGATCGAAGTGATGGAGATCGGCGGTCTCCACATCATCGGCTCGGAGCGCCACGAGTCGCGGCGCATCGACCGACAGCTGCGCGGCCGCGCCGGGCGCCAGGGCGACCCCGGCGCGTCGCAGTTCTTCCTCTCGCTCGAGGACGACCTGATGCGGCTGTTCGGGTCGGAGCGGATCGCGAAGCTCATGGACCGGATGGGCGCGCAGGAGGGCGACGTCCTCACGCACCCGCTCATCACCCGGTCGATCGAGCAGGCGCAGAAGCGCGTCGAGCTGCAGAACTTCCAGAGCCGCAAGAGGCTGCTGGAGTACGACGACGTGATGAACCAGCAGCGGGAGGTCGTGTACTCGCTGCGGTCGTTCGCCCTCGAGGGCGGCGAGGAGCTGAAGGGCGAAGCGCAGACGATGTTCGACAAGGCGTTGCGGAAGCGCGTCGAGGACGCGATCGCGCTCGCCAGGGAGGACGGGATCTGGGACGTCGAGCTGCTGAATCAGGACCTCCTGATGCATTACATGCTCGTCGTGCCCGAGTTCGCCGACCCGCAGACCGCGCCGGGCGATCGCGAGAGCGCGGTCGAGGCCGTGCTGAACGCGGGGCGCAAGGCGTTCGACGAGAAGATGGCCAGCGTCGCCGCGGTCGGCGATGATTTCCTCCGCTTCGTCATGCTGAGCGTGCTCGACGAGAAGTGGAAGGACCACCTCCACGACCTCGACCAGCTGCGCAATGCGATCGGCTACCGGTCGTGGGGGCAGAAGGATCCACTCGTCGAGTACAAGGAGGAGGCGTACTCGATGTTCGTCGAGCTGATGGCGGACATCTACCATACGTTCACCGAGCGGTTCCTGAAGATGCAGATCGTCTACCAGGACGCTCCGCCGCCGATGCCTCCCCCGCCGCGCACGCCCACGAAGCGTTATGACGCGATGGGAATCCTGCGCGACGTGAACGAGCCCGACGAGCCGACCGGGACCGACGAGACGCTCGACGTCGGACCCGGCGAGGCGCCGGCCCCGGATATCGTCGCCCGTCAGGATCCGCTCATCGTCGGCTCGGGGAAGGCGCGCCCGCTCAGCTCATTGGGGACGGGGATGACCGGAGGGACCGGCGGCAGCGGGACGGGCAACGGAAAGGGCGCCGACTGGGAATCAGTCGGGCGCAACGATCCGTGCCCGTGCGGCTCCGGCAAGAAGTTCAAGAAGTGCCACGGGGCGCGCGTGTAGCCGCGGTCTTCGACACCCGGCGCTGCCCGCTCGGGGCGGCCATCCGGCCCAGGGACGTCAGGCTGCCCGCGCGGTGGCCTCGACCGTACCTGGGCCGGTGTCGTTCGCGGAGTATGGAAAGTGTCGCTTCAGCCGGAGGAAGTGGCGCTCGAAGCTCCACCAGATGGTGAACCCGATCATCCACATCACCGCGACGTAGCCGATCGAGTAGAGGGCGAAGGCGGGGAGCCGGCTCCCCCCCACCACCGCGAGATCGTTGCGGTCGAGGATCAGGCGGTCGAAGGCGAGCAGGACCGGCGGATGGAAGAGGTAGATCGAGTAGCTGTAACGCCCCATCGATCGCAGGAAGCGGCTGCCTAACGTTCTGGCGGCCACCGATCCCGGCGTCGCGCGGAGGGCCCCCTCGATGACGGAGGCGAACGCCAGCGCGAGGAGCGTGTAGCCTGACGTCCGGACGGCGGGACTCGAGTAGCGGAGCCCGCCCTCGTGCACGGCGATCGCGACCAGCATCGCGAACGCTCCCGCCCCCGCGACCCGGAGCCGCGGGAGGAGCCGGTCCCGCTCCTCGTCGCGAATGAGGATCGCGAGCAGCGCACCGGCAGCGAAGGAGTCGGCACGGAACGGGGTGAGGACGTGCATCGACAGCGTCAGCACCCCGGCTGCCAGGGCAGCGGTACGGAGTGCCGGGATCCAGACCAGCGCCCGCACCGTCATCCCGCGAAGACGGCGCGCCCCGGCGAGAAGCACCAGCGACGGCCAGGCCAGGTAGAACTGCTCCTCGACGGACAGCGACCAGAGGTGCCCGGTCTGGAAGCCATCCCAACCGCGAACGGCAACGAGCAGGTTCGTGAGATAGACCGCGTGCCAGGGGAGCGCCGTCAGCAAGGCGTCGCGCTCAGCGCCGGGCGCGAGCCACCAGACCCCCGCGACGAGGAGGAGCAGGTAGAGCCAGTACAGGGGGAGGATGCGGAGCGCGCGCCGCGCGAAGAAGACCCGGTAGTAGCGCGGATCCCCACGGCTGTCGAGCAGGATCCCCGTGATGAGGAAGCCCGAGAGGACGAAGAAGAGGTCGACCCCGATCCATCCCGCCCGCAGCGTCCGGAGCACCACCTCGTCGAACCCACTGGCGGCGGTGGCGCCGCTGGCGAGATGAGTGGCGATGACGAGCAGGATCGCGCACCCCCGAATTCCGTCGAGGAGTGGCAGGTGGGGCCGCTTGGACCGCTCTGGCGGGGAGGTGGGTGCCGTCATGGCGAGGCTGGGGCGGGATGGAGCCCGCTCGAGGACTCCTCTCCCGGGACGCACCCCCAGCGCCTCCGGTCACGGTACGGCATTCAGCCGCGACTCGCGTTCCGATGATGATGATCCCGCGGCGCCGGGCCGAGATGATGGGACCCATGTCGGCGGCGAGCTGTATCATGTTTGTGATGCCGCCACTCCCCCTCCTCCTTGAGCGAGCGTGTCAGAGCGGTTATCACTCCGGGACCTTCCCCACTACGAGCGACCCCGCGAGCGGCTCAAGCACCTCGGCGCGCAGGCGTTGAGCTCCGCCGAGCTGCTGGCGATCATACTGGGGAGCGGGTCGCGCGGGCGGTCGGCGCTGCAGGTGGCGCAGGACGTGCTCGCTTCAGCGGGCGGGTCGTTGCGGCGCATCAGCGCGCAGCCGGTCGCGGCGCTGACCGCGCACGGGGGCATAGGTGCGGCGCGAACGGTTGCCGTCCACGCCGCGTTGGAGTTGGGTAGGCGAATGGCGAGCGAGCTGCGCGACGAGGGCGCGCCAGTGCGATCGCCGGCCGATGTCTATGCCGTGTTCTCGCCGCGCCTGGAGGACTTACCGGTGGAGGAGTTTCACGTGGCTGTGCTCGATGCTCAACACCGCATGGAGCGTGACGTCACCGTCACGCGTGGCATCCTGAACTCGTCGCTGGTGCATCCGCGCGAGGTGTTCCGGGAGGCGATCGCGGAGCGTGCGGCAGCGATCATCCTCGTCCACAACCACCCGAGCGGCGACCCGACGCCGTCCAGTGACGACCGGATGGTCACGGAGCAGCTCGTCGCAGCGGGCCGGCTCCTCGACATCCCCGTGCACGACCACGTGATCATCGGCCGCGGACGCTACACGAGCTTCGCACAGGCGGGGATGCTGTGACGGCACCGGTCAAGGACCTGTCGATTCCGGGGTGGGGACCGGCCGCGGAGCTTCCCGACCGGCTGGATCGCGAGCTGCTGGCCCGGGCCTATCGCTTCAGCGAGAAGGCCCACACGGGGCAGACGCGCCGCTCGGGCGAGCCGTACGTCACGCATTGCGTGGAGGTCGCCAAGATCCTCGCCGAGCTGCAGCTCGACACGGTGACGGTGGCGAGCGGGTTGATCCACGACGTCGTCGAGGACACCAGCGTGACCGTCGCCGACGTCGAGCGCGAGTTCGGGAGCGAGGTCGCGGGGATCGTCGACGGGCTGACCAAGATCGCGAGCCTTCCGTTCGGCACGTCGCAGGAGCGGCAGGTCGAGAACTACCGGAAGCTCCTGCTGTCGATCGCGAAGGACGCGCGGGTGATCCTGATCAAGCTCGCCGACCGCCTGCACAACATGCGGACGCTCGAGCACCTCCCGTCGGAGAAGCGGGCGCGCATCGCGCTCGAGACGCGCGACCTCTACGCCCCGCTCGCCCACCGGTTCGGTATGGCGCGCGTCCGCTGGGAGCTCGAGGACCTGGCGTTCAAGCACATCGAGACCGAGGAGTACAAGAAGCTGGCGAAGCTGGTCGCCCAGAAGCGCGGCGAGCGCGAAACGCTGATCGCCCAGCTCCGCGAGCCGCTGGAGAGCGAGTTGAAGCGGGCCGGCATCAAGAACGTCGAGGTCACCGGGCGGCCGAAGCACCTCTGGTCGATCTACAAGAAGATGAAGCAGCGCGACAAGCCGTATGAGGAGATCTTCGACCTCCTCGCGATCCGCGTGCTCGTCGACTCGGTGCCCGACTGCTACCACGCGTTAGGCGTGATCCACGACGGCTGGACGGCGGTCCAGGAGCGGATCAAGGACTACATCGCCCAGCCGAAGTCGAACGGCTACCAGTCGCTGCACACGACGATCTTCGGGCCGGGGCGCCACCTCTTCGAGATCCAGATCCGGACGCGGGCGATGCACCGGACCGCCGAGTACGGGATCGCCGCGCACTGGCTCTACAAGGGGACCGACAAGAGCTCGGAGGAGCTCGACCGGCACCTGATCTGGTTCCGGCAGGTGCTCGAGCTCCAGCTCGACGCGAAGACGCCGGACGAATTCCTCGAGTTCCTCAAGCTCGACCTCTACCAGGACGAGATCTTCGTCTTCACCCCGACCGGCGACGTGATCCAGCTGCCGAAGGGGGCGACGGCGATCGACTTCGCGTTCATGGTGCACACCGAGCTCGGGCTGCACATCGCCGGGGCGAAGATCAACGGCCGGATCGCACCGCTGTCGCGCGAGCTCAAGAACTCCGACACGGTCGAGATCCTCCGCAGCCCGGTCAAGAAGGCGAGCCGCGACTGGCTGGCGCACGTCCGCACCGGCCGGGCACGGCACAAGATCCGCCAGTGGCTGCGCCACGAGGAGCACACGTCGTCGACGAAGCTCGGCCGCGACATGCTCGACCGCGAGGTGCGCCGCCGCCGCCTCGACAAGCCGGACGACGCGATGCTGGTCCGCGCCGCGAAGGAGCTCGGGCTGACCGACGCGCAGCACCTCCTCGCATCGTTAGGCCAGGGGGACATCGACATCTCGCGCGTGCTGCGGCTGCTCTACCCAGACGTCGCCGCGGCGCATGAGCAGCCGCCGGAGCAGGGGGTCATCGAGAAGATCGTCGATCGCGTCCGCGGGGTGCCGCGCGGCGTCCGCATCCAGGGCGTGGACGGTTTGATGGTCCGCTACGCGCAGTGCTGCCAGCCGGTCCCGGGCGACGCAGTGACGGGCTACGTGACGCGCGGGCGCGGCGTGAGCATCCATCGGGCCGACTGCCCGAACCTGCTCCTGCTCGAGCACGAGCCGGAGCGGCGGCTGGAGATCGAGTGGAAGGAGCGTGAAGGCGAGCGCTTCCTCGTGCGCCTGTTGCTGGAGGGAAACGACCGGCGCGGGCTCTACGCCGACGTGGCCTCGGCGGTGAGCGCGACCGGCACGGACATTCGCGCGATGGAGCTGAAGGCGCTCGACGCGAAGGCGATCGGCTCGATGCTGGTCGAGGTGGAGAACCTCAGCCACCTCGAGAAGATCATGCGCGCCGTGAGGAAGGTGAAGGGGATCAGCGACATCGCGCGGCGGGACAACATCGGGGCGGAGGACTGAGCGCAGCCTCGCGGCGCGCTCAGCTCCTGGCGGCGGCGTAGCGCTCGTCCCGGCGCAGGCTGATTTTCGGGACGGCGAGCGCCGCCGCGGCACTCCCCGGACCTCGGGTGATTCGTATCGCTGCCCAGTCCGCTTATTTGACGGGTCCCGCGCCCCGACGGGTCACACGCTGTCCGGCCCACGCCACCAGTCCGGAAAGGCGACCGAACAAAGGCCGACGATTTCGGTTATATTACCTGACTATGCCTCGCGCCGCCTTCGACCTCCGAGCCCCGTTCGAGCCCGCCGGCGACCAGCCGCGCGCGATCGCCGAGCTGTCGGCGGGGCTCGCGCGCGGAGACCGCTTCCAGACGCTGCTCGGCGTCACGGGATCGGGGAAGACGATGACGATGGCAAACGTCATCGCCAACCACGGGCGGCCGACGCTCGTGCTCTCGCACAACAAGACGCTCGCCGCACAGCTGTATGGCGAGATCAAGAGCTTCTTCCCGCACAATGCGGTCGAGTACTTCATCTCGTACTACGACTACTACCAGCCGGAAGCGTACGTCCCGTCGAGCGACACGTACATCGAGAAGGACGCGTCGATCAACGAGGACATCGACCGGCTGCGGCTGCGCGCGACGTCGTCGCTGATGGAGCGCGAGGACGTCATCATCGTCGCCACGGTCTCGGCGATCTATGGGTTGGGAGATCCCGTGAGTTATCGGGAGCAGATGGTGACGCTCACGCAGGGGCAGCGCATTGCCCGCGACGACATCCTGCGCGCACTCGTGCGCATCCAGTACACGCGCAACGACGTCGCCTTCGATCGCGGCACGTTCCGCGTGCGCGGCGACACGGTCGAGATCTTCCCCGCCTACGAGGAGCAGGGCGTTCGCGTCGAGATGTGGGGCGACGAGATCGAGCGGGTCTCGAAGATCGACCTGCTCACCGGCGAGACGATCGCGACGCTCGATCGCGCGGCGATCTACCCGGCGAAGCACTTCGTGACGACGCGCCCGACGCTCGAGCGCGCGGTCGGCCTCATCCGCACCGAGCTGGCCGAACGCCTCGCGGTGCTGAAGAGCGCGGGGAAGCTGCTCGAGGCGCAGCGCCTCGAGTCGCGCACGAACTTCGACATCGAGATGATGCTCGAGATCGGCACCTGCGCCGGCATCGAGAACTACTCGCGGCACCTCTCCGGCCGCGGGGCGGGGGAACGCGCGGCGACTTTGTTCGACTACTTCCCCGAGGACTTCCTCGTCGTGGTGGACGAGTCGCACGTGACGCTGCCGCAGATCGGCGGAATG
>DASZNJ010000046.1:0-2184 GCA_035551575.1 Gemmatimonadaceae bacterium | reverse complement strand
GTGGAGACGGTGAACGTCACCGCCGAGGACGTGGGCGAGGAGTTCGTGGACGTCACCGCGCGGATGGGGAACGCCCGCCGCCTGGAGGCGCGCCTGGTGGAGCTGCTGGCCACGCGCACCGGCAAGCTGGAGGACGTGCTGCAGGTGGAGCGCGAGCTGGCCCGCGTCCGCGAGGAGATCGAGCGCTACGAGGGGCGCATCCGCTACCTGCGGGCGCAGACGGCGATGAGCACGATGACGGTGAACGTCCACGAGCCGCTCCCCGTGCTCGGCACGCACCCCGGCGACAACCCGATCGCGCAGGCTTTCCGCGACGCCTGGCGGATCTTCGTCGCCGTCATCGCCTTCCTCATCTCGAGCCTCGGCATCCTCATACCGTTAGGCATCCTCGCCCTGCTCGCCTGGCGCTTTTTCCCCCGCCGCCGCAAGGCGGGTTGACCCCCTTCACTCCCACGGTGGTTTCGAAGCTTCCATTCCCTCGGTGAACCTCGCGCCACCCCGCCCCCCTCGCGCCGGGTGGGGTCAATCGCAATATTCGCCGAATGCCATCCAATCACCCCGCGCATCAGCGCCCCGATCTTCATCAACCCGCACCGGGCGCGACCCTCGACCAGGCGGGGATCGCCGCCGAGGACGAGCTGCACAAGCCGTACGTCCCGCATACCGAGTCGCCGCGCGAGCTGACTCCGTCGGGGATCATCCTCGGCATGCTGCTCGGCCTCGTCTTCTCGGCGTCGAGCGTCTACCTCGCGCTGAAGATCGGGCTCACCGTCAGCGCGTCGATCCCGATCGCGGTCCTCTCGATCACGATCTTCCGCTACCTGGCGAAGGCGTTCCGGGCGAAGCCGGCGACGATCCTCCAGAACAACATCGTCCAGACCACCGGCTCGGCGGGTGAATCGATTGCCGCCGGGACGGTCTTCACCCTCCCCGCCCTGCTCCTCCTCGGCTATGCGCTGCCGTGGAGCAAGGTCGCGGCGGTGGCGCTGGTCGGCGGGATACTCGGCGTGCTGATGATGATACCGCTGAGGAAGAGCCTCATCGTCAAGGAGCACCGCAACCTCAAGTATCCCGAGGGGACGGCGTGCGCCGAGGTGCTGATCGTCGGCGAGGCGGGCGGGATCCAGGCGAAGACCGTGTTCATGGGCTTCGGGCTCGGCGCGCTCTACAAGTTCCTCAACAACGGCCTGCAGCTCTGGCAGCAGGTGCCGGCAAAGACCTTCCAGCGGCTCCTGCCTAACGGCCGGACGGAGCTGTTCGGGGAGATCCAGGCCGAGGTCAGCCCCGAGCTGACGGGAGTCGGCTACATCATCGGTCCCAGGATTTCCGGCTACCTGTTCGCCGGCGGGGTGATCTCGTTCTTCGTGCTGATCCCGGTGATCAAGATGTTCGGGTCCGGGCTGTCGGGGACGGTGCTCCCGCTCGACACGAAGCTGATCAAGGACATGTCGCCGATGGAGATCCGCGCGGCGTACGTCTACTTCATCGGGGCCGGTGCCGTGACGGCGGCGGGAATCTTCAGCCTCGTGAAGTCGATGCCGACGATCTGGCGCGCGCTGGTCGGCGGGCTGGGAGGGTTCCGCGGCGCCGCGGTCGCCGCCGACGCGTTCGAGTCGCGGCGGACGCAGCGCGACCTGCCGATGACCTACGTCCTCGTCGGGCTCGTCCTGGCGGTGATCGCGATGGTGGTGCTCCCGGAGATCGGGATCAACGTCGTCGGCGCGGTGCTGGCGATCTTCTTCGCGTTCCTGTTCGTGACGGTGTCGAGCCGGGTCACCGGGCAGATCGGCGCGTCGGCGAACCCGATCTCCGGGATGACGGTGGCGGCGGTGCTGATGACGGCGCTCATCTTCCTCGCGTTAGGCTGGACGCGCCCCGAGCACCGTGTGCTGGCGCTGTCGATCGGCGGGGTGGTCTGCGTCGCGGCGGCGGTGGCCGGAGCGACGTCGCAGGACCTGAAGACCGGGTATCTGGTCGGCGCGACGCCGGCGCGGCAGCAGATCGGCCTCGTCTTCGGGGTGGTGAGCTCGGCGCTGCTCATCGGCTGGACGATCCACTCGCTCGACGCGGCGTACACGACGATCGTGAAGCGCGACATCCCGAGCGTGGTGATCCCGGCGGCGAACATCGACGCTGGCCGCGTCGGGCTCGTGAACGGCCGGGTCGTCGAGGAGTCGTCGGTCG
>DASZNJ010000045.1:0-4985 GCA_035551575.1 Gemmatimonadaceae bacterium | reverse complement strand
AGCGCGCTGGCGGCGCTCGCCTCGGGCGAACAGCTGATCGACGCGCGAGTCGCCGAGGGGCACGCGCGGCGCGCCGCATGGCTCGCCAGGCGCCTCGAGCGCCGCATCCTCGCCGCCGTGAAGCGCCGCGAGACCGGCGCGATGTTCGCGTTAGGCACCGCGCGCGGGTCGCTCTACCCGTTCGGTGTCCGGCAGGAGCGGGCGCTGAACTTCATCCCGCTGCTCGCGCGCTACGGGCCGGCGCTGCTCGACGACATGACCGCCGCCGCCGCGCTCCACGCCCGCCAGCTGATCGGGTGATGAGCGGAGCAGCCGGCGCGCCCCGCGACCCCGCGGCGCCACGCGCGACTGCGCCCGATCACGGCGGGCGCCACGCGTTCCTCGTCGGCGCCGGGATCTTCGCCAGCCGGATCGCGGGCCTCGTCAGGCAGACGGTCTTCGCCCACTACTTCGGCCTGACGGCACCGGCTGACGCGTTCAACGCCGCATTCCGGATTCCGAACTTCCTGCAGAACGTGTTCGGCGAAGGGGTGCTGTCCGCATCGTTCATCCCGGTGTACGCCCGCCTCGTCGGGCGTGGCGACGACGAGGAGGCGGGTCGCGTCGCGGGCGCGGTCGCGGCGGTGCTCGCGTTGCTCGTCTCCGTCATCGTCCTGCTCGGCGTCGTCAGCGCGCCATTCCTGACCGATATCCTCGCCGGCGGCTTCGAGGGCGCGAAGCGCGACCTCACCGTCCGCCTCGTCCGGATCTTCTTTCCCGGCGCGGGACTCCTCGTCCTCTCGGCATGGTGCCTCGGGATCCTCAACAGCCATCGTCGCTTTCTCCTCTCGTATGCGGCGCCGGTGATCTGGAACGCGGCGATGATCGCGACGCTGATCTGGCGCGGCCCGGGAAGCTCGCTCGAATCGCTCGCCATCGTCCTCGCCTGGGCCTCGGTCGCCGGGAGCGCGCTCCAGTTCCTCGTCCAGCTGCCGGCGGTGCTCGGGCTCGTGAAGCGGTTGCGCGTGCGGCTCGACCTGCATTCGCCCGGGCTGCGCGAGGTCGGCCGCTCGTTCGGTCCGGTCTTCATCGGGCGCGGAGTCGTCCAGATCAGCGCCTACGTCGATGCGGTCATCGCCAGCTATCTCCCCACCGGCGCCGTCACGGCGATCACCAACGCACAGACGCTCTACCTGCTGCCGGTGAGCCTCTTCGGGATGGCGGTATCCGCGGCCGAGCTGCCGGCGATGTCCTCGCTGGGCGGAGACGACGAGACGGTCGCGGCGGCGTTGCGCGCCCGAATCGCCGGCGGGCTGCGCCGGATCTCGTTCTTCGTCGTTCCGTCCGGCGTTGCGTTCCTCGCGCTCGGCGGGGTGCTCGCCGGGATCATCTTCCGGACCGGCCGCTTCACGCAGGCCGATGCGAACTACGTCTGGGCGATCCTCGCAGGGTCCGCGGTCGGGCTGCTCGCCGCGACGATGGGCCGGCTCTACGCATCGGTGTTCTACGCGCGGCGGGATACACGCACCCCCCTGCGCTTCGCGATCATCCGCGTCGTCCTCACGATCGTGCTCGGCTATCTCTTCGCGATCCAGCTTCCGCCGTTGCTCGGCCTCGATGACCGGTGGGGGGCGACGGGGCTGACCGCGTCGGCGGGGATCGCGGCGTGGGTGGAGTTCACGCTGCTCCGCCGCGCCGCCGAGCAGCGGATCGGACGCGTCGACTTTCCCGTGCGCATCCTCGCCCCGATCTACGCCGCCGCGATCGTCGCCGCCGCGGCCGCGTGGGGGGCGAAGCTCTACGCCTTCGCCGCCCTGCCGCGGCTCGCCGGCGGAGTCGCGACGATCGCGGTGTACGGCGCGGCGTACCTGCTCGTGACGCGCGCGCTCGGTGTCCCCGAGGCCGCGGCGCTCCTCGGGCGGGTGGCACGCCGCGCGGCGCGCTGAGTAATTTCGTGGACGAGGAGCGCGCCACCCCGATGTCCACCGAATCGATCGCCGCCAAGGTCCCATCGCTGCCCGAGTCGCCGGGGGTCTACCTCTGGAAGGACGCGGACGGGGTGGTGCTGTACGTCGGCAAGGCGAAGCGGCTCCGTTCGCGCGTCCGGAGCTACATCAACGGCGAGCACCGGGCGAGCCCGAAGACGCGGCTCCTGATGCACGCCGCGGTCGACGTCGAGACGATCGTGGTCCCGACGGAAGCGCACGCCCTCGTGCTCGAGGCGACGCTGATCAAGGAGTACCACCCGCGGTTCAACATCGCGCTTCGCGACGACAAATCGTATCCGTACATCAAGGTCACGGTGCAGGAGCCGTTTCCGCGGGTGTACGTCACTCGCCGCCTCGAAGGAGACGGCGCGCGGTACTTCGGCCCGTACACCGACGTCGGGGCGATGCGGCGCGCGTTGAATGTCGTGAAGCGCATCTTCACCGTGCGCTCGTGCAACTACGACATGCCGAAGAACATGCCCGAGCGCGCCTGCCTCGACTATCACATCGGCCGGTGCAAGGCGCCGTGCATCCTCATGCAGACCCGGGAGGAGTACTGCGCGATGATCGACGAGGTCGTGCTCTTCCTCGAGGGGCGCACCGACGAAGTCGTCCGGCGCGTCGGCGAGCGGATGGGGGAAGCAGCGGCGAACCTCGACTTCGAGCGCGCCGCCGAGCTTCGCGACGTGCTGCACAAGCTGGAGACGATGGAGGAGCCGACCGTCGTCCTCCAGGTCGAGGGCGGCGACCGCGACGTGATCGGCTACGCGCGCGACGGCAGCGACGCCGTCATCGCGATCCTTCGCGTGCGCGACGGCAAGCTGCTCGCGCGCGAGCACCACTTCCTCGACCATGTCGAGGACGAGCCGGATTCGGCGGTGCTTTACGCCTACCTCGCGCGCACCTACCTCACCCTCGAGCAACGCGTCGCCGAGCTGCTCGTCCCCTTCGACTTCGACGACCGTGAGCTGTTCACGACCTCGATCGCGCCGACGCGGGTGCACGTTCCCCAGCGCGGCCCGCGCCGCGAGATCATCGAGCTCGCCCAGCAGAATGCCCGGCATCTCCTCGAGGAGGCTCGCATGGCGACCGAGGAGACGACGGTCCGGGCAGGGGATCCCGTCTACGATCTGCAGCGTGAGCTGAGCCTGCAGCGCGTCCCGCGCGCGATCGTCTGCTTCGACATCTCGCATGCGCAGGGGACGGATACCGTCGCGTCGTGCGTCTGGTTCCAGAACGGCCGGCCGCATCGTGCCGAGTACCGCAAGTTCAGGATCAGGACCGTGGAGGGGATCGACGACTTCGCGTCGATGAACGAGGTGGTCTCGCGCTTCGTCGCCCGCCGTGTCGAGGAGCGCAAGCCACTCCCCGATCTCGTCGTCATCGACGGCGGGAAGGGGCAGCTCAATGCCGCGCGCGAGGCGCTCGACACGCAGGGAATCGCGCTGCCGATCATCAGCCTCGCCAAGCGCGAGGAGGAGATCTTCGTGCCGGGGCGCACCGACCCGGTGCGCCTCTCCCGCCGATCCCCCGCGCTGCGGCTCGTGCAGCAGGTGCGCGACGAAGCGCATCGCTTCGCCGTCACCTTCCAGCGCCAGCGGCGCGCGGCGCGCACGGTCACCTCGGAGCTGCTTTCCATTCCCGGCGTCGGCCCCGCGAAGCGCGGTGCGCTCATTCGCGCGTTCGGAAGCGTCCAGGGAGTGCGCAACGCCGGAGCCGAGGCGATCGCGCAGCTTCCCGGCTTCTCCCTCGCCTCGGCGCGGCGCATCCTCTCCTCCCTCGCCGAGAGCGATCCGACCAAATCCCCACCACTTGCAGCGCCGGCGATCGCCGGCGCAGAGCAGCCCGCCACCGACCCGCCAACAACCGAATGACCACTCACTGGACGCTGCACTGCTCGGCGTGCGACTTCACGGCGCCCGGCGCGCAGCTCGCGTCGGTCTGCCCGCGCTGCGGCCAGCCGCTGCTTGTCCGCTACGCGGGGCTCCGTCCCGACCGCGACGCGCTGGAGGGATGGGACATGTGGCGCTACCGGGCAGTCCTGCCTCTCGCTCCCGGTGAAACGCCCGTCGCGTTAGGCGAGGGGGGAACACCGTTGCTCGACGCCCCCCGGCTCGCGCGCGAGATCGGCGTCCGCCGGCTGCTCATCAAGGACGAAGCGCTCAACCCGACCGCCTCGTTCAAGGCACGCGGGATGAGCACGGCCGTCACCCGTGCACGGGCGCACGGAGTGCCCGGGCTGGTCGTGCCGACGGCCGGGAATGCCGGGGCGGCGATGGCGGCCTACGCCGCCGCGGCCGGGATCCCGGCACGCGTGTTCGCTCCGGAGACGACCCCGGCGAACATCCTCGACACCATTCGCGCGCTGGGGGCGACGCTGGTGACCGTCCCCGGGCACATCGGTGACGCCGGCCGCCAGGCGAAGGGGTACGCCGCCGAGTCGGGGTATTTCGACGTCTCGACCCTCCGTGAGCCGTACCGGATCGAGGGCAAGAAGACGATGGGGATCGAGATCGCCGAGCAGCTCGGCTGGCGGCTCCCCGATGCCATCGTCTACCCCACCGGGGGCGGGACAGGGTTGATCGGGATGTGGAAGGTGTTCGCCGAGCTGGCCGAGTGGGGGTGGGTCGACGCGCGCGCGCGGCGGCCGCGGATGATCGTCGCCCAGGCGGAGGGGTGCGCGCCGGTGGTGCGCGCCTTCGCCGCGAAGGCCGATCGCGCCATCCCCTGGGAGTCGCCGACCACCCACGCCGCCGGGCTCCGCGTCCCCGGACCGTTAGGCGACCGGCTGATACTGCGTGCGCTGTACGAGAGCGGCGGCGACGCCGCCGCGGTGTCGGAAGACGCGATCCGCCGGGACACCGCGGCCCTCGCCCACGGCACCGGCGTCGACGCCGCCCCCGAGGGTGGGTGCGCCCTGGCCGTCCTCCGCCTGCTCGTCGCGAGCGGGCGTCTCGACGCGAACAGCGAAGTCGTCGTCTTCAATACGGGCAGCGGGGCGAGCTACCGCGTATGATT
>DASZNJ010000044.1:0-11208 GCA_035551575.1 Gemmatimonadaceae bacterium | reverse complement strand
CCTGACCCCTGACACCTGACCCCTGACCCCTCTACTGGGGCCCGGCCGTCTTCTCCGCCGCGAGGATGCCGATGCGGAGGGCGAACTGGACGTAGTCCGGGCGGTGGGCGAGGCCGAGCTTCTCGTTGACCCGCTGCTTGTAGGTGTCGACCGTCTTCGGGCTGATGTGCAGCTTCTCCCCGATTTCGGGAGCGCTGTAGCCCTCGGCGGTCATGCGCAGGACGTCGCGCTCGCGCTCCGTGAGCTTCTCGTAGCGTGAGCGGTCGCTCGCCGCTTCTTCCTTCTTCTTCAGCTCGCGGGCGAGGACGCGCGCGGCGGACGGGCGCACGTACAGCTCGCCGCGCGCCACCGTGCGCACCGCGTCGACCAGGTCGCGGTCGGCGGCGCTCTTGACCAGGTAGCCCGACGCGCCCGCCTCGAGCAGGGGAACGAGGTACTCGTCCTCGGGATGCATGGTGAGGACGAGCACCCGCGGGGCGTTCTCGGTACCGACGATCAGTCGCGTCGCGGCAATGCCGTCCATCTCGCCCATCGTCAGGTCCATCACGACGACGTGCGGGCGGAAGCGCGCGGCGAGTGCGACCGCGTCACGTCCATTCGACGCTTCCCCGACGACGGCGATGTCGCGCGCCGCACCGAGGATTGCCTTGAGCCCCGCGCGGACGATCGCGTGATCGTCGGCGAGCACGACGCGAATCTGATCTTCGCTCATTTGTTCACGATGAGTGCGGTGACCATCCCGAACATGCCGTGCTCCGACTCGGCGTGCGGAAGGATGTGACAGTGGAAAGCCCAGGTCCCCGGGTTGCTGCAGTTCACGATCACGTCCCAGCGCTCGCCCGGCGCGATGTTGAGCGTGTCGCACTTCCACGGCGCGGGCTGCGGCCACCCGTCCTTGTCGATCACCGTCATGTGCATCCCGTGCAGGTGCATCGGGTGGATCATCATCCCCTCGTTCATGAAGCGGATGCGCACTTTCTGTCCGAGCCTGGCGACGATCGGCTCGGTGGCCGGGAATCCCTTCCCGTTCAAGGTATATCCGTGCATCCCGTCGTTGAGGATCATGACGTAATCGACATCCACCTTCTCGATCGCCCGCTTCTGCTTCGGCTCGACGATGAACGCGCCGAGAAGTCCGAGCCCGACCTGCTTCGCCGCGTTGTGGTGCGAATGGTACATGTGCGACCCGGCGTTCGGGACGGTGAACTCGTAGGTGTAAGCCTGCCCCGGCTTGACCGGCGGCTGGGTGATGAAGGGCACCCCGTCCTGATCGTTAGGCAGCTCGAGGCCGTGGAAGTGGATCACCGTCGACTCGGGGAGCTCGTTCTTCAGCACCACGCGCACCCGGTCCCCCTCGCGGACGCGGATCTGCGGACCGGGCACCTGGCCGTTGTAGCACCACGCCTCGACCGTCTTTCCCGGCTCCGTCTCCCACTGGATCTTCCGCGCCGTCAGCTCGAACACCTTCACGCCGTTCTCGAGCTTCGGCGCCAGGAGCTGGTTCCCCTTCCCCGCGGTGCTGGCCGGGAAGGCCTTGATCCCCTGCTCGTGCATCGCGTCCATCTGGTCGGCCGCCGTCGCCGCCGGCGCCTGGCTCTTCGGCGACGCGGGGGTCGCCGCCGGCTGCTGCGCGCCGGCCTTGCTGCCGTCGTCGCAGGCGCTGAGTATCGACGCCGCGGCCGGGGCCGCGATCGCCGTCAGCGCCGCACGTCGTATGAAGTCGCGCCGGGTGGCCGGACGCTCGCCGGTCGTGATTCCGGCCCCCGCCGGCACGGGTCGCTTGCTGTCGCTCATCGGTTGTGCTCAGGGTTCGGGTACAGGCTCGAGGTACGCCCTGAACTTCGTCCGGGAAGGGCCTACGCTCCGTCGGTACTTTCCTGAACTTTCCCCGGAGAGCGACTACAGAGGCGTCAGGAAATCCCCTACACAGGGCCCGAGGACAGCTACCCCCCCGCGACGCCCGCGCCCCGGCGGGATCGGCGGGTTTCTTCCGCGGCCGCGGTACGCATGATGCTTGCTATGGGTCATCTTCGCCACCCGAGTCTTCACCTGCCTTCGATGACGTCGATGAACCGCTTCCGCACTCTCTCCGCCGCGATCGCGTTTGCCGCGGCCTCGCTCCTCTCGTCCTCCTGTGGTGACGCGACCGCCCCGGCCACCCGGACGGACGCCCCGAACGCGATCCTCGGCTTGCCGTCCGGGCTGGGCGGCGGCGTCGGGACCATCGTCGACACGACGGTCAGCACGCTGCAATTCGCGGTGCCGCTCGTCTCCGACATCAGCCGAAGCGCGACGATCGGCCCCGAAGGCGGCGCGATCGAGATCCCGGAAACGGGATTCCGCCTCGACGTCCCCAAGAACGCCGTCGCCGCGCCGACGCTGATCACCGTCACCGCCGTGCAGGGCTCGACGGTCGCCTACGAGTTCGAGCCGCAGGGGATCGCGCTCAACAAGCGACTCATCGTCACCCAGAGCCTCGGCCCGACGAGCATCGCCTCCAGCCTGCTCGGCCGGTCGTTCACCGGCGCGTACTTCACCAGCCGCAACGACATCCATCTCGACGGGACCGCGCTCGTCCACGAGCTCGAGCCGACGAACACGGACCTGCTCGCGCTTCAACTCCAGTTCTCGATCGGCCACTTCTCCGGCTACCTGGTCGGAGTCGATTGACCGTCAGGCGGTGCAGGCTGTCCCATCGTGATGAACCCCTCGGGTGACGCGGCGGAGCGCGCGGCGCTGATCGAGGTCGGCCGGGCGCGCTCGGCCGAGCGGGAGGGGCGCGCCGCGGACGCGGTGGCCGCATATGACACCGCGCTCGCCGCGCTCGAGGGATCGGACAACGCATCGCTCATCGCGATGGTGCTCCGGCGAAAGGGGAACGTCCACCTCCATCGCGGCGAGACGAAGGAGGCGGAAGCGCTCTACCGCGAGAGCCTCGCCCGGTGCGAGGAGTGCGGCCACGCCCCGGGACTCGCCAGCGCGCTGAACTGCCTCGCCAGCGTCGTGCAGCGTCACGGCGATCTCGCCGAGGCGGAGCGGCTGTATCGCCGCGCGGCGCACGCCGCGGTCGACGCGAACGAGACCCGCCTCGCCGGCATCATCGAGCAGAACCTGGGCATCCTCGCCAGCCTTCGCGGCGACTGGGAGCTCGCCCTCGCCGCATACGACCGCAGCCTGGTCGCGTTCGACACGATCGGCGACGACGAGGGCGCGTCGTGGGTGCTCAACAACCTCGGCCGGCTCCACAGCGAACGCGGCGAACCGGCGCTCGCCGAGCGCGCATTCGCGCGGGCGCGCTCGATCGCCAGCTCGCGCGCCGACACGCTCGTCGAGAGCGCGGTCGAACAGAACTACGCCGAGCTGCTCGTCTCGCAGGATCGCCTCGACGAAGCGATGGTCGCCTGCGAACGCGCGCTCGCGCTCGCGACCCAGCGCGGTGACCGGCTGCGCCGCGCCGGGAGCCTGAAGCTGCGCGCGCGGATCGAGCGGGCGCGCCGCGACTACGATGCGGCAATCGGCTCGCTGGCCGAGGCTTGCGAGCTTGCGCGCGCGGCGGAGGACTCGATTCTCGAGGCGGAACTGCTGTGCGAGGTCGGCGAGGTCTGGCGGCTGCGCGGGGAGCGCGGCGTTGCCGGGGCGGTGTGGAGCGAGGCCCTCGCGACGTTCAATCGCGTTGGCGCAAAGCGCGCTGCGGTCGACACCGCGGCGCTCATCGCCCGATCGGAGAGCCCCGCGCCGCAGCACTGATCTGGAAAGTTTCTTTCCAGCCTGGGTGGAACGTTTTGTTCCAGGGAGCCGCAAGGAAACGTTGCACGAAACGCCAAGACGTTGCTGCCTGACGACTTGGGCGCACGGTACGAAGGCTGCTTTTACCGTCGGCGAACCCCAACCGGATCTCGCCGATGAAGCGCCTCGCCCCCCGCACGCTCACCGCCCTCGCCGCCGGCACCCTGCTGATCCTTGCCGGCTGCCGCGACTCGATCTCCCCGGCCTCGTCGGCGCTGGCTGAAAGTGGCCAGCCCGAGGCACTGCTCGGCCTCAACGTCCCCCTCGTCGACAACCTGCTCGGCGCCGGCGACACCGTCGTCGTCCTGCAGCGGCTGACGCCGCTCCCGTCGAACATCACGGTGACGAAGGTCATCGGCAGCGGCGGTGGGACGATCACCGTGCCGGGCGCGGGACTGACCGTGGCCGTTCCATCGGGTGCGGTCGCGTACCCGACGACGTTCACCGTCACCGCGCTTGCCGGCCGTGCCGTCGCCTACGAGTTCGGCCCGCACGGGATGAAGTTCGCGAAGCCGCTGACCATGACCCAGGACCTGCGCGTCAGCTACCTGACGCCGGACGCGCTGCAGTACCTGCACTTCCACGCCGGGTACTTCAGCTCGACGACGAACCTGATCGACAGCCTGCTGCGCGCGATCGTGAGCGAGCTGCTGCCGGCGAGCGCCGACGCGAACAGCATGGTCGTGCGCTTCAACGTCAGCCACTTCTCGGGCTACCTCGTCGCGATCGACTGAGCGAGGCGATCGGGCAGCGACCGATGGCCACTCGTGCGCATCCAGTGGAGCTGCCGCCCCCCGACCAGCGCGACCCGCTCGCGATGCTCGGCGAGTCGCACGACGTGCGCCTGCTGATCTCGACGATCCGCCGCCGTGGGAACGAGCAGTTTCATCGGGGGGAGACCGCCGCGGCGGCGGCGCTGTACGAGCAGAGCCTGTCGATCGCGTGGGCGGTCGGCTACGTCGCGGGAATCGCCCACGCGCTGAACTGCAAGGCGAGCGTGGTTCACCGGCGCGGGGACTTCGAGGAGGCCGAGCAGCTGTACAACGACGCCGCGATCTTCGCCGAACAGGCGGCGGAGCGCCGGCTGATCGGGATGGTGCAGCAGAATCTCGGGATCCTGGCGAGCATCCGCGGCCACTGGGACGCGGCGCTGGCGTGCTACCGCCTCAGCCTTGCGGCGTTCGACGCCGAGGGAGACGCGGTTGCCGCATCGTGGGTGCTGAACAACATGGGGAAGCTTCACGGCGAGCGGGGCGAGACCGCGCTTGCCGAGCAGTGTTTCGTGCGAGCGGGGGAAATCGCGCGGGAGCGTGGCGACCTGCTGGTCGAGTCGGTGGTCGAACAGAATCGCGCCGAGCTTCTGTTGATGCAGCGCCGGCTCGATGAGGCGACCGTCGCCTGCAGCCGAGCGTTCGCACTGGCGCACGAGCGAGGCGATCGTCTGCGGATAGCGGAAACCCTCAAGCTGCGCGCGAAGCTCGAGCGCGAGCGTGGCGATTACGACCATGCGATCGCGACACTCGAGGAGGCTCGTCGCGTCACCAACCCGACACAAGATGCCCTTCTCGCTGCGGAGTTGCTGTGCGAGATCGGTGAGGTCTGGCGTCGGCGAGGGGAGCGGATGCGGGCCGGCGCGATGTGGGCTGAGGCGCTGGCCGCGTTCGAGCGGGTGGGCGCCCTTCCCGCGGCAGCCGATGCGGGGGCCCGGCTGAGGAGCGTGGGCGGGGGCGCAGTGTGACCTGTGTCACATCGGGAGAACGGCAGAGCACGCCATAATTAGGGCCCTTTAACGCCGAGCCCGCTCGGTGATGAGTCCCTCTGCGCTGCCATCCGTTCATCGAGGCGACCATATGGACCCGCGTGCCCGTACAGTGCTACCCGATGAGCGACCCGGTGCGGCGGCGGGGGCGGCCAGCATGGGGTTTGACTGCCTGCTCGGACGAAGCCCGGCTCACCGAGCGGCAGTGGAGAACGCGCGGCTGGTCGCGGCGACGTCCCGGACCACGGTGCTCCTCGCCGGCGAGACGGGGACGGGCAAGGAGCTGTTCGCGCGCGGGATCCACTACGGGGGGCCGACCGCGGACGCGCCCTTCGTGGCGGTGAACTGCGCGGCGATCCCGGACACGCTCCTCGAGGGTGAGCTGTTCGGCCACGAGAAGGGCGCCTTCACCGGAGCGCACGCGCGGAAGCAGGGGCTGTTCGAGCTCGCGGCCGACGGGACGCTCTTCCTCGACGAGATCCACCAGCTTCCGCTCGCGCTGCAGCCGAAGCTGCTGCGCGCGCTCGAGTCCCGGCTCATCCGGCCGTTAGGCGGGGGGCGCGAGATTCCCGTCCGCTGCCGGATCGTCGCCGCGACCAACGTCGCGCTCGACGACCTGGTCGCCCGCGCCGAGTTCCGCCCCGATCTCTTCTACCGGCTCAACGTCTTCCGCGTCGACATCCCGGCGCTGCGCGATCGTGGCGAGGACACGATCCTCCTCGCGACGCGCTTCCTCCAGGAGGTCGCCGCCGAGCAGGGACGGCCGGTGAAGCTCCTCGCCCCCGACGCACTCGACGCGCTGCGCGCGCACGACTGGCCGGGGAACGTGCGCGAGCTGCGCAACGTCGTCGAGCGGTCGGAGATCCTCAGCGGCGCGGACGGGATGATCAGGGCGCGGCACCTCATGATCCAGCGCAGGACGCTGCGCAGCGGGGTCGCCGACGCCGACAGCATCGGCGAGATCGTCCTCGCCCGCGGCGGCACCTCGCTGGCCGAGATCGAGGTCGAGGCCGCCCGCCTGACGCTGGCGCACACCCGCGGCAATCGCAGCGCGGCGGCGCGGATGCTCGGCATCTCGCGCCCAACCCTCGCGCGGCTGCTGCAGCGGGCGAGCGAGGGGACCGGGCAGGAGCGCGCGCCGGTGATGCCGTCGGCCGAGGCCTCGCGGGCCCGGCAGCTCGCCCGCGCGACGAGCGGGATGCTCGGCGGCGAGGCGATCGCGTGACGCTGCTCGCCGCCCCCGGCCTCGCGCCCGTCGCGCCACCGCTGACGACGGGAGCAGAGGCGCTGCTGCGGGCGGCCGACGATGCATACGCGGCGGGCGACCGGGCGCAGGCGGTGCTGCTCTACGAGCGGGCCGTCCACGAGTTGCCGGCGACGGCCACCGGGATCGCGGCGACGACGCTGCGCCGGCTCGGCCGCGTCCATTACGAGGAGTCGCGGCTCGACTGCGCGATCGACGTCCTGCAGGTCGCGCTGATCGCCGCCGAGGCCGCCGGTGACGCGAGCTGCGCGGCGCACGTGCAGAACATCCTCGCCGCCTGCCACTGGCAGCGCGGGCAGCTCGACGAGGCGGAGTGGCTCTACCGGGCGACGCGAACCAGCGCGCTCGGCGCGCGCGACGCGGCGCTGGTCGCGATGATCGACCAGAATCTCGGCATCATCGAGAGCGTCCGCGGGAACATGACGGCCGCGCTCCGGCACTACCAGAGCAGCCTCGCCGGCTATCGCGCGTTGGGGCGGCGGGCGCATCTCGGCCGGCTGCTCAGCAACATGGGGATGCTCTACACCTCCCTCTCGCGGTGGGACGACGCCGACCGCGCGTACGACGAGGCGAGGGCGCTGTGCATCGAGGTCGGCGACGCCGGGGCGAGGACGATGGTCGAGGTCAACCGCATCCAGCTCTGGATCGCGCGCGGCGACATCGCGCGGGCGACCTCGGCCTGCGACGCGATCCTTGGCGGCGCCGCGGCGACCGACCTGCGCGTGCATGGCGAGACGCTGAAGCTGCGCGGGGTCGCGGCGCGGGAGAGCGGCGATGCCGCGCTCGCCGACGACTTCCTCGCGCGCGCGCTGGCGGCCGCCCGCGAGATGGAGGACCCGCTCCTCGAGGCGGAAACGCTGCGCGAGATCGCCGAGGTGGCGTGCCAGCTCGGGCGCAACCGCGAGATGCTGCGCGCGCTGAGCCAGGCCCACCACATCTTCGCCGGGTTGCGGGCGCGGCGCGACCTCGCCGACGTCGGCCAGCGCGCGCACCGGCTCGAGCAGCGCTTCCACGACGTCGTCGCGCGGTGGAGCGGGTCGATCGAGGCGAAGGACCTCTACACGCAGGGGCACTGCGAGCGGGTGTCGAAGTACGCATGCGCGCTGGCCGAGCGTGCCGGGTTCCACGCGATCACGATGTTCTGGTTCCGGGTCGGCGCGCTGCTCCACGACGTGGGGAAGATCGTCGTCCCGACGGCGATCCTGAACAAGCCGGGACCGCTGACGGAGGAGGAGCGGCGGATCATGGAGCGCCACGCCCTGGCCGGGGCCGAGCTGCTCTCCGACGTCGAGTTCCCCTGGGACGTGCTGCCGATCATCCGCAACCACCACGAGCGGTGGGACGGCCGCGGTTACCCCGACCGGCTCGCCGGGGAAGACATCCCGCTCGCGGCACGGATCCTCTGCATCGCCGACGTCTACGACGCGTTGACCACCGACCGTCCCTACCGGAAGGGGTTCACGCGCGAGAAGGCGCTGGCGATCATGGCCGCCGACGCCGGGGCGTTCGATCCGGCGCTGTTCACCGAGTTCCGGGAGCTGCTCGGTACGGCGATGTCGGATGCAGCCTGACGGCGAGTAGTGACGAGTGAGGTGTCAGAGTTCCGGCGTGGTGAAGATTCAAGGGGTCGGTTTCAAGGGGTCAGAGTCGTTGAAATGGGATGATGGGTATCATCGTCTTTCAACGGCTCTGACCCCATGAACATTCATCATCATTTCCGACAATGAACTCTGGTCGTTTCCGATTTCTCGGGTTGCTCGTGGTCGCGGGGTGTGCGTCGTCGGGCGCGGCGTCGAACGCGCGAGTGCGGCCGGCGCTCACCGGCGCGGCGCACTGCGCGGAGGTGCGCGAGCGGGCGGAGGCAGATCCGGCGCTCGAGGTCGAGAAGCTGCCGACCCCGGTGAAGCGGCCGTCGCGACTGCTGGCCGGGCCGTTCCCGCCCGGCGTGATCAGGAACGGCTACGCCGACGTGCATACCACCGTGGTGGTCGACACCCTCGGCAGGCCGGTGATGAAGACGTTCAGGGTGCGGAAGGCGAGCCATCCCTGGCTCGGGCAGGACGTGAAGAAGACGCTGTCGCGGTGGACGTTCAGCCCGGCCGAGCTGGAGGGATGCAAGGTGGCTCGGGTATACAAGGTCGATGCGACGACCGGCGTCCGGTGAGACGCAGCGTCAGCCGCCCGCCGTCAGCGACGGCGGAACAGCACGGCGGAACAGCGACGCCGGAAAAGCGGAAGCGAGTTGCGCAAAGCGCCGGTGGGTGGTGAACTTTCATCCTGCTGTGAACTCCAACAGGGTGAGGGCAGAGTGGCGAAGCAGGCGACATTCGAGACGAATCGCGGCACCATCGTCGCGGAGCTGTACGAGAAGGACGCGCCGAAGACGGTCGAGAACTTCGAGAAGCTGGCGAACTCGGGGTTCTACGACGGGGTGAAGTTCCACCGCGTCATCCCCGACTTCGTCGTGCAGGGTGGCGATCCGCTGTCGCGCGACCTGAAGTCGGGCGACCCGCGAATCGGCACGGGCGGTCCCGGGTGGAAGATCAAGTGCGAGACGGCGGGAAATCCGCGGAAGCACGAAGTCGGCGCGCTGTCGATGGCGCACGCGGGGAAGGACACCGGCGGGAGCCAGTTCTTCATGGTGCTGAGCGAGGACAACACCCGGCACCTGAACGGCGTGCACACCGTGTTCGGGAAGATCACGCAGGGGATCGACGTGATGAAGAAGATCACGAAGGACGATACGATGACGAAGGTGCGGGTCGCCTGACGGCGGCGCCGGTTCTCTTTCCGACAGCGAGGCGTGAAATGGCGGCACCATTGCCGGGCGACAAGAAGGCGGGGTTCATGGGGCTGATCATCGGGGGGATCGCGGTGTTCCTGATCGCCTGGGGGATCGTGCACCTGACGAACAGGAAGTACGCGGCGGAGAAGGGCGAGGGCGCGCACACGGAGCAGGTGGAACACTGACCGGCAGCCGTTAGCTGACGGCTGTCAGCCATCGGCTGGCGGCAATCGGCCGGCAGCGAAGGCGGCGAGCAGGAGCGAGGTCGGAAGTCCCGACCCGCTGACTGCCCGCCGCCTTTCGCGTTCGAGGCGTCCGACGGCCTTGATTCAGCATGGCGGCTCGCCTACTATTAGTGACTGACCAGTCAGTAATTGCCGGCGCGGGGCGGCCGCCTTGCCGGCCGAGGGAACCCGGCGACACCCGTACGCGCTCGTCAGGAACGATGTCCGAACGCACCGCCAAGCCGTCCCGCACCAGCGCCAGGCGCGCCTCGATCGCGAAAAAGTCCGCGCCACCGGCAGCGGCACGGCGGCGCCGCCCCGATGAGCGGCCGAGCCAGATCCTCGAGGCCGCGCTCGACGTCTTCGGGGAGAAGGGACTCGCCGCCGCCCGGCTCGACGACATCGCCAGGCGCGCGAAGCTCGCCAAGGGAACGATCTACCTGTACTTCCCGAACAAGGACGAGCTCTTTCGCGCCGTCATCCGCTCGACCCTCGTCGCCGAGCTCGAACGCGCCGAGTCGACGCTCACGACCGGCTCGCCGGAAGAACAGCTCGACGCATTCATGCACGGCTGGTGGGCCTTCATCTGCACGCCGACCTTCGAGCGCGTCCACCGGCTCGTCACGAGCGAGATCCCGAACTTCCCCGATCTCGCCCGCTTCTACGGGACGGAAGTGATCGCGCGCGGCCACCGGCTCGTCAGCGGGATCATCCGCGACGGGATCGCCGCCGGCGTCTACCGTCCGAGCGATCCGGCGGCGACGGCGCGCATGATCATGGGCACCTTCGTCATCCATGGACTCTGGCGGACGAAGCGTGTGTACCTCCCGCACCTCGCCGTCGCCTCCGACAAGGCGATGTTCGACCAGCTCTCCGATTTCCTCCGCGCCGCGCTTCGTCCTGATCGCGCGCGCTCGCACCAATCGGCGGCTGCCGCCGCGCCGCGTTCGCACTCATGACCACCGCATCGACCAATCACGCCCCGGGCGCGCGACTCCGCGCCGCGCTCCTGCTGCTCTCCCTCGGCTCGCCGCTCGCGCTGCGCGCCCAGGACAGCGCCACCGCCCTGCCCGCTCGCGGCCAGACGCTCGTCCTCACCCTCGGCGATGCAGTGCAGCTGGCGGCCCGCCAGTCCCCGACGGCGGAGACGGGACGGCTCCGCGCCGCCGAGGCGCGCGCCCGCGTCAGGCAGCGGCGCGCCGACCTGCTCCCTAACGCGTCGGCGTCGGCGATGCGCTCGGGGCGCACCTTCAACACCGCGACGCTCGGGCTCGACTTCCCGACCGCCCCGGGCCAGCCGCCGCTCTTCGACCCGCGCGGCGAGGTCGCCGGGCCGGTGGTGGTGACCGACCTGCGCGCCCGGGCATCGATGAACGTCGTCGACCTGGCC
>DASZNJ010000043.1:0-7635 GCA_035551575.1 Gemmatimonadaceae bacterium | reverse complement strand
GAGCCGCTCGCACCAGAGCCGAACAGCCTGGGGGCAAGCGGGGCGAGACGATCTCGGCCCGCTTGCCTCAAGCCGTTATCGGGTCCTGTTGAGAGACTCGCTGCGCGGATCGAGTGCTCGGCGCCTCACGAGCACCAACAGGTTGGAACGACGATTTCGCGGATTTCGCGGATGACCGCGGATCGTGCCTTGTGGCGGGTACGCTCCCCTCGCCTGGTCGAGGAATCATCTGCGGTTATCGCTTTAAATCCGTGAAATCGTAGTTCCTCCTGTTACGAGCCCGAACAGCTTGGGGGCAAGCGGGCCGAGACCATCTCTCCACGCGTGCCCCCAGTCAGTTCGGCCGCAGCGCGAACAGCTCAGCCCTGCGGGCTGTCTCTGCGAACCCTCTGCGTCCCTGCGGCGCCGTAAGCAGTTCTCTGTGCCTCGATGCCTCGATGGCGCAGCTCCGCCGTCGCCCTTCCGCCGCAGACCACCCGCGCTCTCGCCCTCCGCCCCTAAACACCTGGCGCGTGCAAGTACCTGCTTGCTTCCATGACCCGCCGCTGCTACCCTTCGACCCATGGAAAGCAGCCGGATGAAGATCCTCGCCGCCGCGCAGCGGGTCTATGCCGAGCATGGATTCCGCGGCGCGACGACGCGGCGGATCGCCGAGATGGCCGGGGTCAACGAGGTCACCCTCTTCCGGATCTTCGGCAGCAAGGACGCCCTCCTCGAGGAGGCCGTCAGGCCTGACGCGAGGCGGCGCGAGATCGCCATGCTCACCAGCGAGCCGGCCGACCCGCTCGCCGAGGTCACCGCGTGGGTCGGCGCCCAGCTCACCTTCCTCCGCGAGCGGCGGTCGCTGATCCGGAAGACGATGTCCGAGATCGAGGAGCGGCCCCAGCTCCTCCAGTGCGTCCGCGAGGGGCCGGAGTGCGCGCACCGCGCGCTCAGGGACTACGTCGGTGCCCTCGCCGACCGCGGCTGGATCGACGCGAGTCCCGACCTCCCGGCGGCGATCGCGATGCTCATGGGCGCCGTCTTCGGCGACGCGATGGGGCGCGAGATGATCCCCGAGAACTACCCCCGCCCGGTCGCCGCCGCCCCCGCCGCCTACGCCCGCGTCTTCCTTCGCGCCATCGGGCTCCGCCGCAGGCCGGTGCCGCCACGCGCTGGCGCGGCGAATGGAAGGGGCAGCGGGCGGGGCACTGCCCGCCGTACCGCGGCGGTGCCTAACGGCCGCCGCGCCACGAACAGCTCCGGTCACCTCCCCCGATGACATATCTCTCCATGTACCGCGCCGTGGCACCGGCTGCCGCGGCGGTGCTCTGCGCCGCGCTCGCCGCCGGCGCGTCGCCCCTCGACGCGCGGGCACAGGCCCCGGCGATCCCGCCGACGGTCGCCGCCGGCGGCGCGATCCGCACCGGCATGAACGCCGGATCGGCCACTGCCCGTCCACTCACCCTCGACGAGGCGCTCCGCCTCGCCGAGGAGCGGAGCGAAGGGGTGCGCATCGCCCGCGCCGGCGTGCTCCGCGCCCGCGGCCAGCAATACCAGGCGCGGAGCCAGTACCTCCCGCAGTTCAACGGCGCCGTCTCCTTCGTCAAGACGCTCCAGTCGCAGTTCGACGCGCTGTCGAAGCTCGGCGGCGCGCCCGATACCAGCGCCAGCTCGCTCGCCAACAGCCCGATCGCCAGGATCTTCGCCGCCCGCCAGACGCTGACGTTAGGCATCAACGGCCAGTGGAACCTGTTCGCCGGCGGGCGCATCCTCGCCGCGAACCGGATCGCCGCCGCGTCCCGCCGCTCGGCCGAGATCGGCCTCGCCAGCGCCCGCGCCTCGCTCCAGCTGCAGGTCACCGAGGCCTACTACGACGCCGCGCTCGCCGGGCAGCTGTCGACGATCGCCGATTCCGCGCTCGCCCAGAGCGAACGCACCCTCGCGCAGGTCACGCTCGCGAAGAACGTCGGCAACACCTCCGAGTTCGAGCTCCTCCGCGCCCAGGTCACCCGCGACAACCAGCGGCCGGCCGTGATCCAGCGCCGGACGCAGCGCGACCTCGCGCTGCTCCGCCTCAAGCAGCTCCTCGACATCCCCGCCGACGACTCGATCACCCTCGCCAGCGCGCTCAGCGACACGACGAGCCTCTTCACGTTCGCCGCCGACATCGGCGCCGCCGACGGCACCCCCGCCGACACCGGCGCCGGGGAACGGGCGCAGGTGCGGCAGGTCGCCGAGGCGGTGAAGGTCCAGCAGAACCAGTTCCGGATCGCCCGCGCGCAGCGGCTCCCCGGGCTCGCCCTCAGCACCCAGTACGGCCGCATCGCCTATCCGGGCAGCGGGCTCCCGGCCTGGGACCAGTACTATCCCAACTGGACGGTGACCGCGACGCTGTCGGTGCCGCTCTTCACCGGCGGGCGGATCACCGGCGACGAGATGGTCGCCCGCGCCAACCTCACCGAGGCGCGCGAGAACTACCAGCAGACGAGGGAGCTCGCCGCGCTCGACTCGCGCGCCGCGATCGCCGACCTCGAGCAGGCACTCGCCGCGTGGAAGGCGAGCTCCGGCACCTCCGAGCAGGCGGCCAGGGCGTATCGCATCGCCGAGGTACGTTACAAGGAGGGGATCTCGACGCAGCTCGAGCTCTCCGAGTCGCGGCTCCTCCTCGAGCAGGCCGCCGCCAACCGGGCGAGCGCCGCGCGGAACCTCAAGGTCGCCCAGGTCCGGCTCGCGCTGATCCGCGACCTGCCGTTAGGCACGGTGACCCAGGGCGCCGCCGGCGCCGCTGGTTTCGGCGGCGCGGGCAGCTCCGGCGGCGGCGCCGGATCGCAGGGCGGGAGCACCCGGCAGGCATCGCCGCCCGCGCAGGGCGCGGGCGGCGCGAACACCACGAACTCGTTCGGGGGACAGTAGGACCATGGCACACCTCATCACGCCGCGCAGCGCGGCGATGGCTTCGCTGCTGTTCGCCGGCTCGCTCGCCGCGTTAGGCGCCTGCAGGAAGAAGGACTCGGCCGAAGCCGCCGAGGCCGCGAAGGCGGTGATCGTCTCGCCGCAGGAGATCTACGTCGTCAGCGAGAAGCGGATCGAGAGCGGCCCGTCGATGTCCGGATCCCTCGAGCCGGACCGGGAAGCGACGGTCCGCGCCGAGGTCGGGGGCGCCGTGCTCGAGACGTACGTCGACCAGGGCGCGCGCGTCGGCGTCGGCACCGTCCTCGCCCGCCTCGACGACACGGCCATCCGCGACGGCTACCTGTCGGCCCGGTCCGGTGTCACCGCGGCGCAGACCGCGGCCGACGCGGCGAAGCGCAACCTCGAGCGCGCCGAGAAGCTCGTCGCCGCCGGCGCGATCGCCGACCGCGACGTCGAAGCCGCCCGCACCCAGTCGCAGGCCGCACAGTCGCAGCTCGCCGACGCGAAGGCACGCTTCGCCGTGGCCGCGCAGCAGCTCGACAAGACGACCATCCGGTCGCCGATCGCCGGCGTCGTCAGCGTCCGCTCGGTCAGCGCCGGCGACCTCGCGTCACCCGGCGCGCCGCTGTTCACGATCGTCGATCCATCGAGCATGCGGCTCGAGGGAAGCGTCCCCACCGACCAGATCTCGGCCGTCCGGCTCGGCATGCCCGTCACCTTCACGGTGCAGGGCTACCCCGGCCGCTCGTTCACCGGGCGCATCACCCGCATCAATCCGGTCGCCGACCCGACCACGCGCCAGGTCCGCATCCTCGCGTCGATCCCGAACGCCGGCAACACCCTCGTCGGCGGGCTCTTCGCCGAGGGGCGCGTCTCGAGCGAGGCGCGCACCGGCATCGTCGTCCCGTCGAACGCGGTCAACCAGAAGGACTTCGTGCCGACCGTCACCCGCATCAGCAACGGCCGCGCCGAGAAGGCCGCGGTCTCGCTCGGCCTCGCCGACAGCGGCACCGAGACCGTCGAGATCACCAGGGGGCTGTCCGCGGGCGACACGGTGCTCGTCGGCGGTGCGCAGGGGCTGACCCCGAAGACCATCGTCCGCGTCCGCGCAGTGAGCGATCGCCCCGCACAGTCCGAGTGAGGTAGCTGCGTCATGTTCATCTCCGATTTCGCGATCAGGCGCCCCCTCGTCACCGTCGTCGCGATGGTGGCGCTGGTCGTCTTCGGGCTCGTCGCGCTCCTCAAGCTGAAGACCGACGAGTTCCCCGAGGTCGTGCCCCCGTACGCGTCGGTCGGCCTGATCTATCCCGGTGCATCGCCCGACGGCGTCGAGAAGGAAGTGCTCAACCCGGTCGAGGAGCAGATCACCGCGATCAGCGGCGTCAAGACGGTGATGGGCAAGGCCTACGACGGCTACGGCTCGATCATCATCGAGTTCAACTTCGGCACGAACATGAGCGACGCGACGCAGGAGATCCGCGACAAGATCTCCGCGATCCGCGCCGACCTCCCGGTCGAGATGAAGGAGCCGGTGATCACGAAGCTCAACGACACCGACCGCCCGATCGTCTCGCTCGCGCTCACCTCGTCCAACCTCTCCCAGGCCGACCTCACCCGGCTCGCCGACCCGAAGATCACCCGCGAGCTGCGTTCGCTGAGCGGGGTCGCCGAAGTGCAGGTGTTCGGGAAGGTCGAGCGCGAGCTGACCGTCGAGCTCCAGCCGGACCGTCTGCAGGCGGCGGGGGTCAGCGTCGGCCAGGTGGTGCAGGCGCTCCAGGCGCAGAACCTGGCTGCACCGGTCGGCCGGGTCACCGGCGCCCTCGACGAGCGATCGATCCGCCTCAAGGGGCGGCTCGAAGGGCCGCAGGACTTCATGCAGATGGTCGTCGCCGAGCGCAACGGACAGCTCATCCGCCTCGGCCAGGTCGCGCAGGTGCGCGACGGCACCGCGGAGCCGCGCTCGCTCGCCCTCTACAACGATGGCGAGGCAGTCGGCATCGACATCAAGAAGTCGCCCGGCTACAGCACCACCGACGTCAGCGACCGGGTCCGGGCGAAGGTGAAGCAGCTGCAGGCGCAGCTGCCGGACAGCACGCAGATCGTCGTCGTCAAGGATGCGGGGACACGCGTCACCGCCGCCGTGACCAACGTGAAGGAGGCGCTGCTCGAGGGCGCGCTGCTGACGGTGCTCGTCGTCTTCCTCTTTCTCAACTCGTGGCGCTCGACGGTCATCACCGGCCTCGCCCTCCCCGTGTCGGTGCTCGCCAGCTTCATCATGGTCTGGGTGCTCGGCTTCAAGCTCGAGACCATGTCGCTGCTGGGCCTGTCGCTGGCGATCGGGATATTGATCGACGACGCGATCGTGGTGCGCGAGAACATCGTCAGGCACGTCGAGATGGGGAAGGACCACATGCGCGCCGCGCACGAGGGGACCGACGAGATCGGCCTCGCCGTCGCGGCGACGACGTTCTCGATCCTCGCCGTGTTCGTCCCGATCGGTTTCATGCCCGGGATCGGCGGGCAGTGGTTCAAGCCCTTCGCCCTGACGATCGCGAGCTCGGTGCTGGTCTCGCTGTTCGTCTCGTTCTCGCTCGACCCGATGCTCTCCGCCTACTGGCCCGATCCGCACCGGCCGGAAGACGAGAAGTGGTGGATCACGAAGAAGCTCGACCAGTTCAACCACTGGTTCAACCGTCAGGCACAGGGTTACAAGAAGGTCATCGCGTGGGCGCTCGACCACCGCGCGGCGATGATGGTCATCGCCGTCGGGACCTTCCTCGCATCGTTCACGATCCCGGTCAAGGGACTGGTCGCGCTCGCCGGCGCGCTGGCCGGGATCCTCGTCGCCGTGTGGCTGATCAACCGGCGCCCGAACGCCGTGCTCCACATCCTCGGCATGGTGCTCTACCTCGCCATCGCCACCGGCGCGCTGGTGCTCGCGGTCGGGTCGCTGCGCGGCGCGATCACCCTCGGCAGCGTGATCGGCGCGCTGCTGCTGCTCGCGATCGCCGCCGCCGCCGGATGGGCACTGTGGGCGGCGGCCCGTGACTTCCGCGGCGACGGATGGCATTCGTCGGCATCCACCGCCGGCGGGATCCTCGTCGGCGTCGCCGTCGCCGGCGCGCTCGTCCACGTCTCGCCGAAGTGGCGCAACGTCGGCCCCGGCTTCTTCCCGACCGATGACCGCGCCGAGTTCATCGTCGCGATCGAGACCCCGCCCGGCTCGAACCTCGCCTACACGCGCGAAAAGGCGAGCGAGATCTATCGCGTGCTGAAGCGCCACCCCGAGGTGCGGTACACCTACGCGACGATCGGCGACCAGGCGTCGGGTTCGGTGGACGTCGGCAACATGTACGTGCGGACCGTCCCGAAGGGGGAGCGGAGCCGCGGCGTCGAGGAGATCGCCGCCGGGCTGCGCAGCGAGCTCAAGGAAGTCGGGGGCGCGACGCTGTCGGTGTTCACGAGCGACTTCGGCGGCGGCCGCAAGCAGCTCCAGTTCCAGGTGCGCGGCAGCAACGACATCGCGACGCTGACGCGGGCGGCCGACATGGTGATGGCGGAGGTGCGGCGGGTGCCGGGGGCGGTCGACGTCGGGCTGTCGACGAAGGGGCAGAAGCCCGAGCTCACGGTCGAGCTGAACCGCGGCGTCGCCGGAACGTTAGGCATCACCGCCGGGCAGGTCGCGCAGTCGCTGCGCCCGGCGTTCGCCGGGATCGATGCCGGCGACTGGGTCGACCCGTCCGGGGAGACGCGCGACGTCGAGGTGCGGCTCGCCCCCGAGTCGCGGCGCAACGTCGCCGACCTGGCGCAGCTCCCCCTGGTCATGCAGGGGCCGGCCGGCGCGCCGACCACCATCCCCCTTGGCCAGGTGGCGTCGATCGAGAAGGGTGAGGGGCCGGCGATCATCGACCACCTCGACCGCGACCTCGTCGTCACCGTCGAGGCGAACACCGCCGGCCGCGCCAGCGGCGACGTGACCAGCGACGCGATGGCCCGCATCGCGAAGCTGAACCTCCCCGCCGACGTCCATGTCACCCTCGGCGGCGAGTCGAAGGACCAGAACGAGCTGTTCGGGCAGATCTACGTCGCGCTCGGCACCGCGGTGCTCCTGATGTACCTCGTGCTCGTCCTGCAGTTCGGGTCGTTCGTCGATCCGCTGGCGATCCTCGTCTCTCTTCCCCTGTCGCTCATCGGGGTCATGATCTCGCTGTCGATCGCCGGGATGACGCTCAACATCATGTCGATGATCGCGATCATCCTCCTCGCCGGGATCGTGGCGAAGAACGCGATCCTCCTCATCGACTTCGCGAAGTGGGCGCGCGAGAAGGCGGGGATGCCGCTGCGCGAGGCGCTGATCGAGGCCGGCGCGATCCGGCTCCGCCCGATCCTGATGACGACCTTCGCCCTGATCGCCGGGATGATCCCGGTCGCGCTCGGCCGCGGCGAAGGCGCGCAGTTCCGCGCGCCGTTAGGCGTGGCGGTCATCGGCGGCGTCCTCACCTCGACGATGCTGACGCTGATCGTGATCCCGACCGTCTACGAGATCATGGACGGGCTGCGCGAGAAGGTGGCGCACCTGTTCGGGCGGACCCCGGCGCAGAAGACGGCCGAGCACCGGATTCCGGTCGGCGGGGAGGGCGCGGTGAACGAGACCGCCGACTGAAGGAGCGGCGCCGGCGTCGCCGCGGGGGCTCAACTTTTCCCCCGCTCCGGGGGTAGTATGACGGGGGCCGGCGATGA
>DASZNJ010000042.1:0-4037 GCA_035551575.1 Gemmatimonadaceae bacterium | reverse complement strand
CGCCGCGCTCGCGGCGCAGCTCTGGCGCGAAGCCCCGGCGGCGCGCTCGTCGCACACTCGAACACCCTGATTCCGCGAATGCCAACCAAGCAGGTCGTCGCATCATCGTCCGACGCCGCACCAGCGGGGCGCCGCGCAGGCGACACCTCCGGGACGCTGGTCCTGATCGGGGGCGCCTGCAGCCCGAACGGCGAGGCGTTAGGCACGTTCGTCAGCCGGAGCGATGGCCGCGGCGGCGGGCGGATCGTCGGCTTCACCACCGCGTCGAGCGACCCGATGGGGTCGGCGCTCGCGTGGCGGAACGACCTGAAGGTCGCCGGGGCGAACAACGTCGAGATCCCGATCGTCGCCAACCGCAACGCGGCGCAGGACCGCACCATCGCGAAGCTCCTCGAGGACGCGTCGGGGATCTTCCTCGGCGGCGGCGACCAGGTGCACCTCGTCGCGACCCTCGCCGGCTCGCGCGTCGGCAACGCGATCCGCGACGCCTATCGCCGCGGGGCGACCGTCTGCGGCACGAGCGCCGGAGCGGCCGCGCTGACCGAGACGATCCTCGCCGGGGGCGAGGTGGACGAGACGGGGAAGCACAGCGACATGCACATCGGTCCGGGGCTCGGGCTGCTCGGCTTCCGGGCGATGATCGACACCCACTTCGCGCAGCGCAGGCGGCTGCACCGGCTCTTCGTGGCGATTGCCGCCAACCCCGACCTGATGGGCCTCGGCATCGACGAGGACACCGCCTTCGTCGTCCAGGGCCACCTCGGCGAGGTGGTCGGCAAGGGAGGGGTGACGTTCGTGGACGGGCGCGGCGTCCGCTTCGACAACGCCGACGAGGTGACGAGCGGCGCCCGCCTGACGCTCAGCTACCTGCGGGTCGGGATGCTCGGGCCGGGGTACGCGTTCAACCTGCGGGAGCGGGAGCTGGAGTGCCTGGTGCAGGCGAAGGAGACGGGGGAGGGGGTGGAGACGGTGCGGGGAGAGACGGCGGGGAGCGGAACGCGTTAGGCGGGCGCGCTGTCAGGAGACACGGTGCCCTTCGTGGCTCCTGTAATTTCTTCCGCCGGCGAAACGGCAACTGCTGTCAACAGGAGTCACGGAGTCACCGAGGACTGCCGTGGCGCGAGAGGGCCTGGGCGCCGGGCCCGGAGCGCGTGGGGCATGCGGGGGAGATTATCTCGGCCGGCGTGCCCACGAACCGCGTCGAGTGTGAACGACTGAACGACGATTTCACGCATTTCAAAATCGATCACGGCCGATGCGGCCTCGGTCGGCCACCAGCAGCTATCGCGCCACGAGGAACGATCCGTGGAATCCGTGGTGATCCGTGAAATCGCCGTTCAAGCTGTTGCCGTTCAAGCCGCAGGGAGTGGAGGACCGGCATTCGCCCCTCTCAGGTGATGCGGGATCCTCCACCGACGGGTCATGAGTCGTCGCCGTCGTCGTGGCCGTCGTCGTCGTCGAGGTCACCGGCATCGTCGGAGGAGCGTGGTCCCGTGATCTCGAAGACCTTGCCGGTGGTGCCTGACGGGCCGCTGTTGTCGGTGGTGAGCACGTAGACTTCTCCCCTCGGATCCTGGCCGAAGCCGAGGACACGATGGTGAAGCTCACCGTCGGGGCTCCCCGCGATCAGGAGCTTCGCTGTCGGCCACATCCGCTGACCCATCGGCGTCGCGACGAAGAGCTGCCCTGACGGCGGCCCGAAGAAGCTGCGGCTCCAGTCGCCATAGATGTAGCGTCCGGCGAGCGATTTCACCCGATGACCGCGGTAGACGACGCCGCCGACGACAACGACGCCGACGCCAGCGGCCCCCTGTGCGGCGTTCGCGTACTCGATGACCGGGTCGATCAGCGGCGTACCGTCGGGCATCGCGCTCGGACAGGACGCGCGATCCACCCTCGGATTGAGGGCGTCGAAACAGTGCGCGCCCTCCTTCACGTTCCAGCCGTAGTTGCCGCCGCGGCGGACGAGATCGACCTCCTCCCAGCGGTTCTGTCCCGCGTCGCCGGCGATGAGGGAGTGGTCGCCCTTCATGTCGAAGGAGAAGCGCCACGGGTTGCGGAAGCCGTAGGCATAGATCTCGTCGAGCCCGTCGCGGCCGACGAACGGGTTGCTGCGCGGGATGCCGTAAGGCACTCCGTGATCGACGTCGATGCGCAGGATGTTGCCGAGGAGGTTCTGCGTCACGTCCTGGCCGTTCCCGCCCGGGTTCGCGGCGTACCAGTCCTCGACGTGGCCGAGGCCGACATCGTTGGCGCCGCCGCCATCGCCGATCGAGATGTACAGGTCGCCGTCCTCGGGCCCGAAGGCGATCGTGCCGCCGTTATGATTGCCCTGCGGCTTGTCGATCTGGAGCAGGATCCGCTCCGAGGCGGGATCGGCGCGGTTGGCGTCCATCGAGACCCGATATTCGGCGATGGTGCTCGTGTGGTTGTATCCCGCCGGCGCACCGGGGCGCAGTGGCGCGCTGTAGTAAACGAAGAAGCGGCCGTTCTGCTTGAACTTCGGATGAAAGGCGAGGCCGAGCAGCCCGCGCTCGTCGTAGCGTGGATTCAGGGGAACGATCCTGCTGGTCAGGTCGAGGAACGGCTCGGGGCGCACGGTGCCATCCGCATCGATGACGCGAATCAGCCCCGGCTGGTCGATGACGAACAGGCGCCGACTGTGGTCGTTGGCGTGAACCAGGCCGACGGGCTGCGTGAAGCCGTCGGCGACGAGGGTGAGCTCGACCGCCGGCGGGGCGCTGCCACGCATGCGGTCAGCCGACGACGTCGTGACGAGCGCCGCCGGCGGGGACGTCGGTGTGGCGTTGTCCTGGCATGCGGCGACGACGATGGTCAGCGCGGCGATCCTGCAGCCATGTTGGATGCGCATTGTCGTCAGTCCTCGTGCCTGTCGATGAGCTGTCCGCGGATCTCGCCACCGGGGAAGTCGCCGGGGCCGGTGTTGGCGGGCGCGACGCCGTCATCGGTGTGTACGTTCACGTAGGCGTTGCCGGATCGCATGTCCGCCAGCAGCTCGGAGAATGGACGCCCGGCGAGCGGGCCGATCAGGTTCGCTGCGGTGAACGTGCCGCGGGCAATGAGGCCGCTGATCGGTCCGCCACCGGCCGGCATCGGACCGTAGAGGAAGACGACGATCGGGCCGTTCACCCCCGGGGGGCCGACGTGGATGTGGGACTGCCTGACGTTGGAGATGTCGTTGACGACGAGCATGTACTCGACCGACTGGCCATCGTCCGAGACGTGGAAGACGGCGCGGCCGTGCGCCGGCGTGAGGCGCGGCGGGTTCTCGTTCTCGCCGACGAGCTTCGGGTTGAAGTGGTCTTCGCCGTCACCGCGGTGTCCCTGCTCGGCCATGACGGGGAGGGTGAAGTCCGGCGAGGTGACGGTTCGCGTCCGCTCCCCGCAGGCAGCGGAGAGAATGCAGACGGCGATGATGGGAGCGGTGTGGCGCATGACGAGCCTCCTCCATGGAGTGAGGGGGCGAAGGTTGCACGCACTGTCCGGCGCCACAACGAAGCCGTGGTGAACGGCGGTCGGCGCGGGGTGAACGGCGCGCGCTGCTCCCGCGCGGGTCGCGCTACTCGCTTCCCGCGTGCGCGCCGACTTCGACCTGCCGGTTCTCGTCGTTGACGAACACCACCCGCGGCTCGAAGCCGCGCCGCAGCTCGGCGTCCTCGTACTCGGCGTAGGTGATGACGATGACGATGTCGCCCGGCGCGCCGAGCCGGGCGGCGGCGCCGTTGAGCTGCACCGTGCCGCTGCCGCGCTCGCCCTCGATGATGTAGGTGACGAGGCGATTGCCGTTGTTCACGTTGACGACGTGAACCTGCTCGTACGGGACCATGTCGGCCGCGTCCATGAGGTCGCGATCGACGGTCAGGCTGCCGACGTAATGGAGATCAGCGCCGGTGAGGGTGGCGCGGTGAATCTTCGACTTGCACATCGTGCGGCGCATGGGTGGGGCGAGTAGTGACGTGTGAGGTGTGAAGGCGCTACGAGCAGTGCTGTGCGGACGTGCCGCGGGAAGTGAAGCG
>DASZNJ010000041.1:0-7161 GCA_035551575.1 Gemmatimonadaceae bacterium | reverse complement strand
GCACCGGCGGCGCCACCACCCGCGGCGGTGATCGCCGCGGCCCCCGCTCCCGGGCGGGGGATCTACTTCGAGGACGTCGAGGTCCGCCGTTCCCGGAGCGCGGGGCTCGCCTGCACGGTGACGCTTCGCGCCGGGGCCGATGCGCACACCGGCGAGGCGTCGGGGGTGGAGACGGCTCGCGCTCGCGGTGAGCTCGCGGCGACCGCCGCGGTGCGTGCGCTGACGGCCCTCCTCACCGAGGGGGTGACACTCGCCTTCGAATCGTGCATGGTCGTCGCTGCCGCGGATCGCGAGTTTGCCTTCGTCGTGGTCAGCGGGCGCAGCGGCCGGGAGACGACGATCCTCTCCGGGAGCTGCGAAGTGCGTGATGGCGTGGAGACCGCGGCGGCACTTGCGGTGCTCGACGCGACCGAGCGCTGGATGGAGCGCGGCGGCGCGCGCTGAGCGCCGCCCTCCATCCTCGGAACCACCCGGGCAGCCCGGAGATTCGCGGCGACTTGCCCGTCCGGTCGCTTGCCGCTCTCCGGCGGCGTAAATAGCTTTCCGCCCCACGCCTCGATTGTTTCGGCCCCGCACGGCCGCCCCGTCGAGGCCCCCCCCCCGCACTTCCGACAACCACGTCTCATGGCGAGCTACAAGTTCGCGAAGGTCCCGTCCGCAGGTGAGCGCATCGAGTTCAGCGGCAACAAGCTGACGGTGCCCAACAAGCCGATCATCCCGTACATCGAGGGAGACGGCACCGGGCCGGACATCTGGCGGGCGTCGGTTCGCGTCTTCGACGCGGCGGTCGAGAAGGCCTACGGAGGGGAGCGGAAGATCGAATGGATGGAGATCTTCGCCGGCGAGAAGGCGTTCACGCAGTTCAACGATTGGCTCCCGCAGGAGACGGTCGATGCCTGCGCGGAGTTCCGCGTCTCGATCAAGGGCCCGCTGACGACACCGGTCGGCGGCGGGATCCGCTCGCTGAACGTGACGCTGCGGCAGGTGCTCGACCTCTACGCCTGCATCCGGCCCGTGCGATGGTTCGAGGGAGTCGGCGCGCCGGTGAAGGATCCGGGGAAGGTGAACGTCGTCATCTTTCGCGAGAACACCGAAGACGTCTACGCCGGGATCGAGTTCAAGGCGGGGAGCCCGGAAGCCACCAGGCTCCGCGAGTTCATCGGCCGCGAGCTGAAGAAGGAGATCCGCGAGGGCTCGGCGCTGGGGATCAAGCCGATGTCCGAGTTCGGCTCGAAGCGGCTCGTCGACATGGCGCTCGACTATACCGTGAAGAACAAGCGCTCGTCGCTGACGCTGGTGCACAAGGGGAACATCATGAAGTTCACCGAGGGCGCCTTCCGCGATTGGGGGTACGAGGTCGCGAAGCAGAAGTACGGGGCCGCGGAGATCGACAAGGGTCCCTGGTGCAGGCTGCCTGACGGCGCGGTCGTCAAGGACGTGATCGCCGATGCGATGTTCCAGCAGCTCCTGCTCCGTCCCGACGAATACGCGGTGATCGCGACGCCGAACCTCAACGGCGACTATCTTTCCGACGCCGCGGCCGCGCAGGTCGGCGGGCTCGGGATCGCCCCGGGCGGCAACGTCGGCGACGGTGTCGCGGTGTTCGAGGCGACGCATGGCACCGCTCCGAAGTACGCGGGGCTCGACAAGATCAACCCGGGAAGCGTCATTCTCTCCGGCGTGATGATGCTCGAGTACATGGGCTGGACCGAGGCCGGCGCGCTGATCGTGCGCGGGCTCGAGAACGCGATCAAGTCGAAGAAGGTCACCTACGACCTCGCGCGCCAGATGCCCGGCGCCACCGAGATCTCCACCTCCGCATTCGGCGACCAGATCATCGCCGGCATGCGCGCCTGACGCGCGCCGCCTCCCACGCACGCCCCGCCGATGCCACTGACCCTGTCCGTCCGCCGCGCCGATCCCGGCGCGGTCGAGACACCGCTCCTGATCGTCGCCCTTCCCCCGGGTGCAACCGTCGGTGAGGACCTCGCCGCGCTCGACGGCGCGCTCGGCGGCGCCCTCGGACGCACCCTCTCCCGGAAGGACTTCCGCGGCGGCCGCGACGAGTCGCTGCACATCGCTGGCGGCAGCCGCGGCCCGCAACGGGTGCTGCTCGTGGGCACCGGGAAGGAAACCGATCGTCACGCCGCACTTCGCCGCGCGGCGACGCTCGGCGGCCGCCTCGCCCGCAAGCTCGGCGCCCCCTCGCTCGCCTGGTATTCGGGTGCCCTCGATGAGCGCGGCGTCGAGGTGGTGATGGCGGGCCTCTCGGCGGGGAGCTGGGAGTACGCCGAGACGAAGACGGCGCCGCCCGAGGACGAGCGGCGTCCGGCGTTAGGCGAGGCGGTCATCCTCGTCAGCGACGAGAAGGCGGGCGAGCGCGGGCTTCGCGCGGGGCGCGCCGTCGCCAGCGGGTACGCTCTCGCCAAGCGGCTGGGGATGATGCCCGGCAACCTCTGCACCCCGGACTACCTCGCCGAGACCGCGCGCGAGATCGGCGCCCGCCACGACATGAAGGTGACGGTGCTCGGCCGGGCCGAGATGGAGCGCGAGAAGATGGGCTCCTTCCTCTGCGTCGCGCAGGGGACGCCGCAGGACCCGAAGCTGATCGCGGTCGAGTATCGCGGCGGCCGGGAGGGCGCGGCGCCGGTGGTGCTGGTCGGGAAGGGCCTCTGCTTCGACAGCGGCGGGATCTCGATCAAGCCGGCGCAGGGGATGGAGTGGATGAAGTTCGACATGTGCGGCGCGGCCGGCGTCCTCGGCGCGCTCGAGGCGATCGGCGGGATGAAGCTGCCGATCAACGTTGTCGGGCTGATCGGCGCGACCACGAACATGCCGAGCGGCACCGCCGTGAAGCCGGGTGACGTCGTCCAGGCGATGAACGGCAAGTTCATCGAGATCATCAACACCGACGCCGAGGGCCGGCTCGTCCTCGCCGACGTCCTCACCTATGCCTCGCGCTACAAGCCGGCGGCGGTGATCGACGCGGCGACGCTCACCGGCGCCTGCGTCATCGCGTTAGGCCACACGGCGACGGGGGTGTTCGGCGCCGACGAGGGACTCGTCGATGAGGTGCTCTCGGCCGGCCGCAAGGCGGGGGAACCCGGCTGGCCGCTGCCGATGTGGGACGACTTCAAGGACCTCATCAAGTCCGACGTCGCCGACGTGAAGAACTCGGGCGGGCGCCCGGCCGGGTCGATCACCGCGGCGATGTTCCTCCGTGAGTTCATCGGCGACTACCCGTGGGTCCACCTCGACATCGCCGGCACCGCGTACTCGGAGAGCGACATCGTCGTCCTGCCAAAGGGCCCGACGGGCACTCCGGTCGGGACCTTCCTCGAGTTCGTGCGCGGGAGGGCGGGCTGACGCTGGCCTCGCGCCTCCTTTGCAGGTGCGCCGGCCTCGGCCTCATCGCCGGGGCCGTTTTTCCACTCGCGACCGGCGCGCAGGGCATTCCGGGCGACACCACGCGCAAGCAGCCCGTGCGTCCCCCCGTGATCGTCGCCCCCAACCCGCTGCCGCCAGATTCGCAGGCCGTGCTCGACACCGCCACCGTCAGGCAGCGGCGCGACTCGCTGCACGCCGACTCCCTCAAGGCCGACACGCTCCGTGCCCCGACGGCGCGCGCGGAAGCGCCGATGCTCCCCGAGACCGGGGCCGGCTGGCGGTGGAATCGCGACGAGCTGTTCGCGAGCGGGGCACTCAGCCTCGCCGAGCTGCTCGCGCGCGTCCCCGGCGCCGTGCAGTTCCGGGCCGGATGGATTCACACCCCACAGGCGGTTTCGTTCCTCGGCGATCCGGGCGCCGTCCGCGTCTTCCTCGACGGCGTCGAGATCGACGCGCTCGATCCGCGCACCGGCAGCGTGCTCGACCTCGCCGAGATCCCGCTCTGGACCCTCGAGGAGGTACGCGTCGAGCGGGGCGCGCGCGAGCTGCGCGTCCACCTGCGCAGCTGGCGCTACGATCGCACCATCCCCTACACGCGCTTCGACGTCGGCACGGGAGATCTCGGCACCAACCTGTACCGGCTCTTTTTCGGGAAGCGCTACGCCCACGGTGAGGTGCTGCAGGCAGGCGCGCAGTACTACTCGACAGCGGACCCGCGCACCGGGCTCGCCGGCGCGAGTGCCGGTGGACGCTCGCTCGCGCTGATGCTCCGCACCGGGTGGGCACACGGGCCCTGGAGCGCCGACGTCTTCGTCGTCCGCGATGGGAGGACTCGCAACACGGAGATCTCCTACAACGTCCGTTCGCCGAACTTCGTGCAGAAGCTCGGCCCGCAGGTCGCCGACTCGATCCCGGCGCTGCGCGCGTCGCGCACGGACGCCTACGTCCGAGGTGCATACGGTGATCCGGAGAGCGGGCCGTGGCTGCAGGCGATCGCCTCGACGTCGGGATTCCGCGAATCGACCGGGCAGGGCGGAAGCCGCCTGCCACGACCGGTCACGCGCGCCGACAGCGCGCGCGGCTTCGGCACGCTCGCCGACACCCAGCCCTCGCGCGCGCAATATGTCGTCGCCGGCGGCCTGACGCGCTGGGGCGCGCGCATCAGCGCCACGTCGCGTACGCGAGTCTTCGACGGCCTGACAGTGACCTCGCCGTCGGCGCGCGCGTCGTGGGATACCCGCTTCGGCGCCGTCTCGGCGCGGGCCGAGCGCGACGGCTTCAACCACAGCAACACGCTCGAGGCGGGGATCACCGCGCTCCCGCTCCCGTTCACCTCGCTCTCGGCGGTCGCCGAACGGCGCCAGGGTGCGAACGACGAGTCGCCAGCCGGGAGCGCGGTGCGAGCGGAGGCCGGGCTTCATGTCGCCCGCGCATGGATCGCCGGTGGCGTGCTGCTTCGCGACTCGGCGTTCGTCGACGTGCCCTCCGTCTTCTACAGCGATTTTGCGGTCGACTCGGCACGCCATCCGCCGAGGCGGATCGCGGTTGGCCACGCGCGGGGCGCCTTCGCCACCGTGCGCGGGAAGCTCTATCGCGACGTCGGCCTCGACGCGATGGCGACCCGCTGGACCTCGCCGGACCTGTTCCGGCCGCAGTTCGAATCGCGCACGGAGCTCTTCTTCCGCACACGGTGGCTGCGGCGCTTCCCGGACGGCCGCTTCGGCTTCAACGCGACGGCGATCCACGAATACCGCTCGGCCACGCGCTTCCCGGCGCCGAGCGCCGCCGTCACGGCGAAGATGCCCGGCTCGCACGTCCTCTCGACGCTGATAGAGGTCCACATCCGCACGGCCTACATCAGCTGGCAGCTGCGGAACATCATCGGGAACCAGTACGGCTTCGTTCCCGGCTACCTCATGCCCCAGCGCTCGGTGAACTTCTACGGCGTGCGCTGGGAGTTCTACAACTGACCGCACAAATTGACAATGTCGTTGTCGCTCCGTAACTTGACTGATTGCCGATGATACGGAGCATGACCGGTTTCGGGGCCGCCGAAGGGCGCGTCGGGAGCTCACGGGTGACCGTCGAGCTTCGCTCCGTGAACCACCGCTTCTTCAACCCGACCATCAAGCTCCCGGGCGCGTTCGCGCGCTGGGAGGGCGAGGTGCGCGAGGCGCTGCGCAAGCAGGTCGCGCGCGGGCATGTCACCGTCTTCGCTCGCGCCGAGCGGGACGAGACGCGGGGGTCGTCGATCGACGAAGTGAAGTTCGCGCAGCACGTCGCACAGCTGCGGGAGCTGCAGCAGCGTTTCTCGCTCGGCGGCGAGCTGGACATCGGGACCGTGCTGCGAATGCCCGAGGTGTTCGCGGTCGGGGAGCAGGAAGAGGACACCGGGACCGCCGGCGAGCTGGTCGCGATCGTCGAGGAGGCGGCACGGGAACTGACGGCGATGCGTGAGCAGGAGGGCGGACGTCTCGCCGCCTTCCTCGGCGAACGGATCGCGGTGATCGAGACCGCGGTCGCGCGCATCGCCGAGCGGGCGCCGCGGCGGCTGGTCGAGCAGCGGGACCGGCTGCGGGCGGCGGTGCAGGACCTCGCCGGGGGCATCGCCCTCGACGATGCACGGCTGGCGCAGGAAATCGCGGTGCTGGCCGACCGCATGGACGTGAGTGAGGAGCTCGACCGATTTCAGTCGCACATCCACGCCTTCCGCGCCGCGTTAGGCGAGGGAGCGACGGACGGGATCGGGAAGCGGCTCGGCTTCCTGCTGCAGGAGCTGTTGCGGGAGGCGAACACGACGGGGAGCAAGGCCGCCGATGCGGCGATGCTCCAGGACGTCGTGGCGATCAAGGAGGAGCTGGAGCGGATTCGCGAGCAGGTGGAGAACCTCGAGTGAATCCCTTTCCGGTGATCCTCTCGTCGCCGTCTGGCGGCGGCAAGACGACGATCGCGAAGCAGCTGATGAAGCTGCGGAGCGACGTCGGGTACTCGGTTTCATGCACGACGCGGCTGCCGCGGTCGGGCGAGGTGGACGGGAAGGACTACTACTTCCTCTCGATCGGCGAGATGCTGGCGGCGCGCGAGCGCGGCGAGTTCGCCGAATCGGCGGAGGTGCATGGCAAGATGTACGGGACGCTTCGCCGCGAAGTGGACCGGGTGCTGGGATCGGGGCGGCACGTCCTGATGGACATCGACGTCCAGGGTGCGCAGCAGTTCGTGAAGGCGTTTCCGCGGTCGGTGCTGGTGTTCGTGCTGCCGCCGTCGGTGGACGTCCTGATGACGCGGCTGATGGCGAGGAAGTCGGAGACGAACGAGGCGCTGCGCATCAGGCTCCGGTCGGCGCTGAACGAGTTGCAGGCGATCGACGCGTACGACTACGTCGTCGTCAACGACAGCCTCGAGCGCGCGGTGGCGGCGGTGTCGAGCATCATCGATGCGGAGACGCACCGCCGCGACCGGAAGGATGGGATGGGAGAGCAGGTGCAGGCACTGGTGGACGAGCTCACGCGAGAGATCGACAAACGTTCGGAGGGATAAATGCAGGTTTTCACGCCCGTAGAAGTGGCGCAGCACGCCACCAACAAGTACCTCGCGGTCGTCGTCGCGGCGAAGTTCGCGCGCGTCGTCAACGAGTTCCCGCGCGATCGCTCGTCGTCGCGCGAGAAGAAGCTGACGACCCGCGCCCTCGAGGAGCTGTCGAGCGGGAACGTCACTTACCGCGTGCTGCCGAAGCGCCGCCCCGGCGCCGAGTAACCACGACCGCTCGGGGCGGGC
>DASZNJ010000040.1:0-9080 GCA_035551575.1 Gemmatimonadaceae bacterium | reverse complement strand
GTGCTCGCCGTGGGGTGTGCCGGCGGTGCCTGCGCTCCGCGCGGCGCGCCCGCCGCCGCGCCGCCCCTTCGCGTGCTCGTCTACAACATCCACGCCGGGATGGATGCCGCGCAGGTCCCGTCGCTCGATCGCGTCGCGGCGGTCATTCGCGACGCCGGTGCGGACGTCGTGCTCCTGCAGGAGGTGGACAGTGTCGTGCAGCGCACGGGCCGCGTCGACCAGGTCGCGGTGCTCGGCTCGCTGACCGGGCTGCACGGCGTGTTCGGCCGGTCGCTCGACTTTCAGGGGGGTGGCTATGGGATCGCGGTGCTGTCGCGCTGGCCGATCGTCGCCGGCAGCGTGGTGCGGCTGCCGGTCTTCCCGCCGCAGGAGCGGGCGGGGGGTTCGCACGAGCCGCGGTCCGCGCTGTGGGTCGAAGTCGCCGCGCCGGGCGCGCACCTCCACGTCATCAACACGCATCTCGACCCGTCGGGCGCGGACAGCGCGCGGCTGCAGGAGATCGGCGAGGTGCTTCGTCTCGCCGAAGACCGTCGCCGCGCCGGCGACCGCGTCCTGCTCGGCGGGGACCTCAACTCGACGCCCGAAAGCGAGACACAGCACCGCGTCCGCGATGCCGGGTGGCAGGACGCCTGGGCCGTGTGCGGCGGCGCGGGCGACGGCTTCAGCTATCCCGATGGCGTACCGCGGAAGCGGATCGACTACCTCTACCTTGGCGCCGGGGAGCGGTGCCGCGGCGCGCAGGTGATCGAGAGCCACGCGTCCGACCATCGGCCGCTGCTCGTCCTGCTCGAGCGTTAGGCGGGCCTTGCCCGCGATGCGGATCAGCCGCACTGGTTCCACGACCCCTGGCCCGCCTGCTGGCGGAGCCGCTGCCCCTCGCCGACCCGGCCGAGGCGGAGGAGGGAGCAGCCGAGGTAGCCGCGGGCCAGCGCGTCGTTCGGCGCGCGGTCGAGCGCGCGCCGGTAGAAGCGCTCGGCGAGGTCGAAGCGGCCGGTCACGTACATCAGCGACCCCATCTCGCGCATCGCGACCGGATTCCCCGGGTCGAGCTGGATCGCCGCCTCGAGCTCCCGCTTGGCATCGGCGTAGTTGCGCTGCTCGCGGGCGATCCGGCCGAGGTAGATGCGCGGCACGGGGCGGCGCGGGTAGTCGCTCGCCAGCCGGGCGAACGCGGCGTGGGCAGCGCCGAGCTGGCCGGCATCGTAGAGCCTGATGGCGCGGCGCGTCGCACCGTTGGGCCCGAAGTAGGCGTGCGCGGCGAAGGCGCCCCCGGCGAGAACGAGGATGAGCAGCGCGCCGAACAGCCCGCCGACCAGCCAGCCCCCCTTCCCCGACGAGCCGCGCGCCATCCGCATCACGCCGCTCAGCCGCAGGTCGCCGGCGGGTGCCGACGTCGTCAGCGTCGGCGCGGCCGATGTCTGCACGCGCGGCAGCTTCGCGCCGTGGGCGAGGGAGCGCAGCATCTCCTCCCCCTGGCGGCGCTCGTCGGCGGTCTGCGGGATGGCGTCGATCGCCTCGACCATCTCGCGCGTCGTCGCGTAGCGGTCCTCGGGCTTCTTCGCCATCGCCTTGCGGACGATCGCCGCCAGCTCGCGGGGGATCCCGGCCCGCATCGCGGTCATGTCCGGCGCCGGCGTGAAGAAGTGGTGCTGCATCACCCCGGGGAGCGACTCGGCGTCGAACGGGACGCTCCCGGTCAGCATCTGGAAGGCGACCGCGGCCAGCGAGTACTGGTCGCTCTGCGCGCCTAACGGCCGGCCGGCGCACTGCTCGGGGCTCATGTAGTGCGGAGTCCCGACGATCATCCCGCTGGCGGTGAGCGACGCGTCCTCCATCGCGCGGGCGATCCCGAAGTCGGTGACGAGGACGCGCCCGTCGCCGTCGACGAGGATGTTTCCGCCCTTCACGTCGCGATGGATGATCCCGCGCTCGTGCGCGGCGGCGAGTCCGGCCGCCGCGCCGCGGAGGATCGCGATCACCGCCGGGACGGGAAGCGCGCCCTGGTCGCGAATGATGTCGTCGACGGCGCGCCCGTCGACGAGCTTCATCGCGATGTAGAGCAGCCCATCCGCGTCGCCGACGCGGTAGATGGGGATGACGTTCGGGTGGTCGAGCGACGCGGTCATCCGCGCCTCGCGCTTGAAGCGCTCGGCGCTCTGCGCGGTGAGCGCGACCTGCGGCGGCATCACCTTGAGTGCGACGGGACGCTGCAGCTCTCGCTCGACCGCGCGGAGGACGACCGCCATCCCGCCCCGGCCCAGCTCGCGCTCGACGTCGTAGTCGGCGGCGAGCCGCGTACGCGCGATCTCGAGCAGCCCGTCGGTGGCGCTCTGCTCCTGTTGCTGGCCCGCGCGCGCCTCGGCGGATACTTCTGCACCGCACTGGGCGCAGAACCTCGTGCCGTCGGGAACTACGGTGCCGCAGCGAAAGCAGTTCATGAGCCGTGGTGCATTGGTAGCGAGTGCCCGCGCACGCGCCGGGGGACGCGCACCGCTCGCCCTGTTGGACGATCGCCAGCGGCCAGCGGTTGCGGTAGCGGGAACGACCGGAAAGGGGCGGCCGTCAGCTCACATCTGACGATCATCACCGCGCATTGGTGACATGGGTCACGCACCGGCTATCCCCATGTCCGCCTTCGACATGCATCGCCGGCAGCGGCAGGGTTTCTGCACTTGTGCCCGCGTGACATCATCCGACGAACGGCGATTAAGTAGCATCTGATACTTAAAGAGACGCGACCATGACGTTTACGGATTCGAGGGGGACGGAGTGGCTGGTGACGGAGATCTCCGACCCGTCCATGCGCAGCATTCCGAGCGAGCGGCTGCGGATGCCCGAGTTCAAGAGCGGGTGGCTCCTCTTCCAGTGCGAGAACATGAAGAAGCGCCTCGCTCCATACCCCGATGACTGGCGTTCGATGCCGCCGGAGGAGCTCGAGAAGCTGTGCGCGAAGGCGCGCACGGCACCGACCGTGAGCAGCCCGTCGCTGACCGGGGAGTTCCGCCGCTTCAAGCCGGAGGAGCAGCCCTAGGGCGACGACCGCCCGGGCACGGGAGCGCTCCCGCCCGTCAGGCGCACCCGTCAGGCGCGCCCGCGGATCAGTCGCGAGAAGCCGGCGCTGTCCGCGTACGCCGCGGCGCGCGCGTTGATCTTCGCCCGCGCGCGCAGGGTCTCGAACGCGACCGTCGTGTCGAGCAGGCCGACGCTGTACGCGAGCTCGTCCGCATAGGCGGGCAGGAGCGTCCTGAAGCTGAAGGGGACGCGCTTCGGCGAGATCTCGTTGACGTGCCTGACGATGTTGGTGGTGCAGGTGCTCGTCAGCGTGTTGTAGAACTCCGGCTCGGCTGCCAGCTTGTCCGCCCGCTCGAGCATCGACACGAACAGCTGGCGCGCCTTCGCCGGCGTCGCGGTCGTGCGATAGAGATAGACGCTGTCGTGCCGGAAGTTCGCCCGCAGCCCGATCAGGTCGCGCTCGTCACCCACCACATACGTCAGCTCATAGCCGCGCGTCGCCCCGCGCCACGGCGAGAACGACTCCCCGACCTCCTTCCGGATCTCGACCGAGATCCCGACATAACGGCCATCGTCGAAGCCGAAGGTGACGAAGGTGTGCGCCGGCCCCTTCATCCCGCTGAACGGCTCGACGACGAACCACACCGACTCGATTGCCCGCAGGTCGTACGCGCGATCCTCGTAGCGGACGTCATAGTCGTGCGTCGTCCGATAGTGGATGTTGCGCACGTTGCGGATGTAGACGCTGTCCCCCGTGAACCGCGCCGTCGCCAGCTCCCGCTGGTCGGGAGACCAGCGGCGGTCGTTGGACGGACGGCGCGAGAGAACGACGGCGGTGAAGCCGAGGAGGGCGAACAGGACGGTCGCGAGCGTCGCCAGCGCGACGCGGCGGAGCGGCATGCGAGGAAGGGTCGGCATCGTTGAGAGACGATGCAGGGGAGGAAGGCGTTTCCTGGCGCCGGCTTGATTACGAAGGATCCCGCACCGAGCGGAGGAAAACCCGGAGCCGCCGCGTGCCCCGGTTCCGTTCGCCGGGGCCCCGGACGTCGCGCCTGGCCGGCATGAACGGGTGAACTGCAATTTCGCGGATCACGCCGATGACGCGGATACTGCCCCGGTCGGCCCCGCGAAGCGCCGCCCGCCCCGGGCCTGCCCCGTGTCACTGGGCACGGGTTCAGGCACGGCACAGCGGGGCGAGCGGCGTTCCTGGTCGGTCGGGCTGGGAGAGCCCAGCGCGGAGTGCCGGCGTTCGGGGTTGTGCGGGGACTCGATGCAGCGGGTGGGCGCGCGGTGCACCTCCGCGCGCGCCGTCGATCCGGCCGGGAACCCCTGGGCACGTCCTCCTGCTGAGAGGTCGAGGGTGTCCACCGAAACGGGGCAACATCACCTGCGAACGATCCGCGCAATCCGCGGCATCCGCGAAATCGTCGTTCCCACCTGTTGATGCTCGCCAGCCGCTCCGCACTCGATCGGCGAGCGGATCTCCCGCGTGGACCCTTCGAGAGCCTGGGGCAAGCGGGGCGCGATGGGCTCGCCGCGCTTGCCCCCAACCGGTTCGGGCGCGCCCTCCCGTCACCGCCCTCCCACCGGCGGCAGCCCGGCCTCGCGCGCCCTTCGCTCTTCCTCCGCGGCGCTGATGTGCTTCGCCACCCCGCGGCGGGCGAGCCACAACAGCAGCAGCCCGAAGACGAGGATCGCCAGCCCCCACCAGAGGTTGATGTTCACCCCCTCCGACCGCCCGTACATCGAGTTGCCATGGGTGTACGCGCCGTAGCCGACGAGGATCACGCCTAACGCGCTGAACAGCCAGCCGATCGGCAGCCGGATGTCGGTCGCCATCACGAGACTCATGTGGGTGCTCCCTTACGCGAAGACGAAGTTGAGTACGACCGTGAGCGCGAGGACGACCAGGCCGAGCGTCAGCGGACGATGCGTCCACCGCTTCTCGGCCTGCGCTTCATGCGGCGTCAGCGAGTAGACGAGGCCGACCAGCTCGGGCTCCGGACGCGGGCGGGTCACCATGCTGACCACGATCGTGATGACGAAGCAGCTCACCCAGGCGACGATCGCCGTCCAGAAGGTCTGGGCCAGCTCGCTCGGATAGGTGTGGAGGACGCCGAAGTAGCCGCCCTTGATCCCCGACACCGCGCCCGACGGAAGGGTCAGCCCGTGGTGGATCGCCGCGCCTAACGTTCCGGCGACGAGCCCCGTGAACGCGCCGTGCCCCGTCGTCCGCTTCCAGAACATGCCGAGCAGGAAGGTCGCGAAGAGCGGCGCGTTGACGAAGGCGAACACCAGCTGCAGCAGGTCCATGATGTTGTTGAAGGCGCCGGCCACGTACGCCGCCGCGATCGCCAGCAGGATCCCGCCAACCGTCGCCGCCCGTCCCATCCACAGGTAGTGCTCGTCCGACGCGTTCTTCCGGATGTGGCTCTGGTAGATGTCGTAGGTCCAGACCGTGTTGAACGCCGTCACGTTGCCGGCCATCCCCGACATGAACGACGCGAGCAGCGCCGTCAGCCCCAGCCCCAGCATCCCCGACGGGAAGAGCCGGACCAGCATCATCGGCGTCGCCAGGTCGTAGTCGAGCACCGTCCGCCCCGCCTGGTCGATCAGCGGCGCCCCGCCGGCCATCTTCGCCGGGATGATCCCCATCCCCGCACCACCGCTCGTCGACGAGAGCACGAGCGCGATCATCCCCGGGAGGATGACGAGGAAGGGGAAGAACATCTTCGGGATCGCCGCGATCAGCGGGGTTCGCCGGGCCGCGGTCATCGAGTCGGCGGCCATCGCCCGCTGCACGACGAGGAAGTCGGTGCACCAGTAGCCGAAGCTGAGCACGAAGCCGAGTCCCATCGCGAGCCCGAACCACTCGACCCCGATCGGGTTCGTGGACGCGCTGCCCAACCCCTGCCAGGCGTGCGTCAGCGACCCTGACGGCAGACCGCGGTCGGTCGCCGCGACAGCGAGCTTGGCGACGAGCCCGTCCCACCCCCCGACCGCGCGCAACCCGAGGAACACCAGCGGCGCGAAGCCGAACGCGATCAGGAAGAACTGCAGCACCTCGTTGTAGATCGCGCTCGTCAGCCCGCCGAACAACACGTACGCGAGGACGATCGCGGCCGACACCCAGATGCTGACGTTGAAGCTCCACCCGAGCAGCAGGTTGAAGAGCTTCCCCATCGCATACATCGAGATCCCCGACGAGAACACCGTCATCACCGCGAACGAGACCGCGTTCAGCGTGCGGGTCTTCTCGTCGAAGCGGAGCTTCAGGTACTCGGGGACCGACCGCGCGCGCGACCCGTAGTAGAACGGCATCATGAACAGCCCGACGAACACCATCGCCGGGATCGCGCCGATCCAGTAGAAGTGGCTCGTCGCGATGCCGTACTTCGCGCCCGACGCGCCCATCCCGATCACTTCCTGCGCTCCAAGGTTCGCCGAGATGAACGCGAGCCCCGTGACCCACGCCGGAAGCGAGCGCCCGGCGATGAGGAACTCGCCGCTCGTGGTCATCTTCCGCCGCAGCATCCAGCCCACGCCCAGCACCGCGGCGAAGTACACCGCCATGATCAGGTAGTCGATCTTTGCCAGATTGACGAGAGGGGTCGTATCCACGAATGCTCCGTTAGGGTGGCGGGAGTTGCAGTCAGGGCCAGTGGAAGGTCACCGCCGCGCCGGCGGGTACGACATAGCTGAACGTCCGCCCGCTCCAGCGGACGACCACCGTGCGCTCGAGCGGGGCGGTGTTGAGCACGATGAGCACCTTCGACCCGTCGTCGGCGTTCCTGAAGGCGACACTCTTCACCCCCTCGATGTCCGACGACGACGCGATGCGGTGCGCGCCGGGCTTCACGAACCGGCTGGCGTGCGCCAGCGCGTAGTACTCGACGTTACGCGTCACCGAGCCCGTTGTCGACCCGATGGTCACGACGCCGCGACAATCTGCACAGCCGCCCAGGTGAGGTCCAGAGTTCTCGTCGAGGGCGAGGTTCCAGAGGAGCACCCCCTTCGCCCAGTTCCGGGTGGCGTCGATCACCAGCGTCCCGACGAACCACTTCAGGTTGTCCGCCCACACGGGCGCCCAGTTCCCCCCCGAGCACTCGGTGAAGTACGCCTCCTTGTCCGGATGGGCGTCGTGCACCGCCCCCTGCGCGGAGACGTCGCCGCCATAGCAGTGCCAGGCGACGCCGGCAACGTACTTCCGCGCCGCGGTATCGCCAAGCACCGCCAGCGGGGACCCGGGCTGGTCCCAGTTGTGGTCCCAGTCGAGGATCTTCGTCCGCAGCCCGTCGCGGGCGAAGAGCGGGCCGAGATGCTCCTCGAGCAGCTTCGCCCGCTGGCCGGGATCCAGCCGCATCCCTGGATAACTGGCCGGCTCGTAGTGCGGCTCGTTCTGCACCGTGAGGGCGAAGATCGGGATCCCCTCCGACTCGTACGCCCGCACGTACCGCCGCAGGTACTCGGCGAGCGCCGGATACCCGCCGGGGGTCAGCGTCCCCTGGATCAGCGATCCCGTGGTCTTCATCCACCCCGGCGCGCTCCACGGCGAGGCCATGATCCTGAGCTGCGGATTGATCGCGTACGCCTGCTTCACCGCCGGCAGCAGGTACGGGCGGTTCGAGTCGATCGAGAAGCGCGCCAGCGCCGGGTCGGTCTCCCCGGGGGGCATGTCGTCGAGGCTGTAGTCGTGCATCGAGAAGTCGGAGGCGCCGATCGTCAGGCGCATGAAGCTCAGGCCGATCCCGGGGTTCCGCCCGAACAGCTCCTGCATCAGCGCGTCGCGCTGGGCGGCCGGCAGCTTCGTCTCGATCAGCCACGCCGAGGCGTCGGTCATCGAGGCGCCGAAGCCGACCATCTCCTGGTACTGGATGGCGTCGTCGACGGTGAGCGTCGTTCCGGCGGGCGGGGCCCCCGCGCCAAAGTGAACGTCGCGCTCGTGGCTGAGCAGCCTGGCGCCGCTGGGGGTGGTCAGCCAGACGCCGACCGCCGGACCGTTAGGCGCAAGGGGGACGCCGGGCGCGGGGCCGGCCGCGCCACCATGGCCGCAGGCGGCAGGGGCGACCGACAGGAGCGCCACCAGGCAGCACGCCGGCTCCAGTCTCATCGACATTTCCTCGAGGACGTGAACGGAACGGAAGGGGCGGAGACGAAGGTGCCCCCGGCCGCCCGACTGTGCCACCACGGAATCCCGCTACCCCAGCGTCACTACCCTGCCCTCGGCTGCGGAGAGGTTCGCGGCCTCGATGACCTCGAGCCCGGCCACCGAGTCCGCCGGGTCCACCGGCGGCGCTGCACCGCGGTCGATCGCGTCGCGCACTCCCTGGTAAAAATGCTCGTACGCGCCGCGCTCGGTGGGAACGGTACGCGACTCGGCGCCGTTCGCGAGCCGGCCCCATGCGTCGCGCGGGTCGACGCCCCACTGCTCGTCGCCCGGGCGCACCCCGGCGCGCAGCGTTTCCTCCTGCACGTCGAGCCCGGACTTGGTGAAGGTCGCAGCGGTGCCGAGCACGCGGAAGCGCGGCCCGCCCTCGGCGACCACCAGCGACATCACCAGGTGCGACGAGACCCCCGACCGGTGCGAGAGGATGAGATACGCATCGTCGACGACGCGCGTTGCCGGACGGAGCTGGCGCTGCTCCGCGAACACCGTCGCCACCGGGCCAAAGAGGAGCAGCGCCTGGTCGATGAGGTGCGGACCGATGTCGTAGAGCAGTCCCGCGCCGGGCTCCGGCTCGTTCTTCCATCCCGCGCGCGGCTCGGGACGCCAGCGATCGAAGTGCGACTCGAGCCGGTAGACCCCGCCGAGCGCCCCGCCGGCGACCAGCGTGCGGACGGTGAGGAAGTCCCCGTCCCAGCGCCGGTTCTGGAAGACGGTGAGCATGCGCTGCGCCTCGCGCGCCCGCCCGATGAGCGCCCGCCCCTCGGCGGCGGTCGTGGTGAACGGCTTGTCGACGACGACGTGCAGGCCGGCGGCGAGCGCCGCGCTCGCCACCCGGCAGTGCGTCGCGTTAGGCGTCGCGACGACGAGGAGGTCGAGCTCGGCGGCGGCGGCGACCAGCGCG
>DASZNJ010000039.1:0-5292 GCA_035551575.1 Gemmatimonadaceae bacterium | reverse complement strand
CGCGACGTCAGGCGCTTTCGCCGGCGCCGGTGCCGGGCGCGGCGCCGGCGGCGGGGTCTCGCGCGGGACGCTCCCCCCGCTGCCACCGCCGCCGATCCCGCGGAGCACCTCCTCGAGCGCGAGCGTCCGGTCCATCAGCGCGAGGCGGACGAGCAGCGTCTCGAGGAGGAGCTTCTGCTGCCCGCTCTTCCGGAAGCGCGGCTCGAGCTCGGCGAGCGCGTTGAGCATCCGCAGCAGGTCGCCGGGGCTCAGCCGCCCCCGACGCACCGCGAGCGCCTCGCGCATCCCGTCCGAGATGTCCGGCGCCTCGCCACCCAGCTCCAGCGCGAGCAGCGAGCGGAGCGCGTCGGCGAAGCCGGTGAGCAGCCCGCCGAAGTCGATCCCGGCTTCGGCCAGTCGCCCAACCGTCGCGAACACCTCGCCCGCCTTGCGCTCGGCGACGATGTCGAGCAGCGCGATGTACTCGTCCTCGGGGACGAGGCCTAACGCTTCGCGGACGCGGTCGGCGGTGAGCTTTCCCTCCCCCATCGCCAGCGCCTGGTCGGTGAGGGAGAGCGCGTCGCGCATCGAGCCGTCGGCGGCGCGGGCGATCATCGCCAGCGCGTCGTGCTCGGCCTCGACTCCCTCGGCCGCGAGCACCGTCGTCAGGCGCGTCCGGATGTCCGCCGCGCCGATGCGCTTGAGGTCGAATCGCTGGAGGCGGCTGAGCACCGGGGCCGCCGCCTGCGCGATCTTCTGCGGCTCGGTGGTGGCGAAGACGAAGACGACACGCGGGGGCGGCTCCTCGAGCACCTTGAGCAGCGCGTTCCACGCCTCACGCGTGAGCATGTGCGCTTCGTCGACGATGTAGACCTTGTACCGCTCGTCGCCGGAGGGCGCATACATCGCCCGCTCGCGGAGGTCGCGGGCGTCGTCGACCCCGCGGTTCGACGCCGCGTCGATCTCGACGACGTCGAGCGACGCGTCACCCCGCCAGATCCGCGAGCAGCTCTCGCAGACGCCGCACGGCTCTCCGAGCCGTGCGGCGTCTGCGACGCTCTCGCTGGAAGCGCCGACGCCGCCGGCATCCGCGCCGGCTCCGCTCGCCGCACCCCGGTTCTCGCAGTTGAGCGCCATCGCCAGGACGCGCGCCAGCGTCGTCTTGCCGGTACCGCGCGGGCCGCAGAGCAGGTAGCCGTGCGCGACACGCCCGCGGGCGATCGCGCCCTTGAGGGTGTTCGAGACGTGCGACTGGACCGCGACGGACGCGAAGTTCTTCGGGCGGTACTTGCGGGCGAGAGCGAGCAATGGCGCGGGGCGGAGGGAACTGGAAATATACGACGCGGCCCCGCTCCCGTCGAAGGGAGCGGGGCCGCTTGATCCCCTTGCGGCCGCGAGCTACTCGTGCCCGACGTTCACCAGCGGGAGCAGGCGGAAGGGAGCGCGATTGTCGCGCACGTAGTTCAACAGGCCGAGCTGCACGCCGTGAAGCTCGTGCGCGTAGTTGAAGACGCCGATCGTCAGCCCGTGCTGGCTTCCCTTGATGTGATTGAACGCACTCGCCGAGACGCCGGTGAAGGTCCCGCGGTCGATGCGCATGTAGGCGGGGGCGATGATCACCGCTCTCGCGTCCTGCGCCCCGACCGCCGCGGCTGAGGCGAAACCCTCGATGCGCGGCGCGCCGACCCCGATCCCGGCGATCATGATCCCGTCGAGCCGTCCGCCGGCGCCGAGCCCGAGTCCACCGACACCGAGCCCGGTGATCCGGTCGGTCGCACTGACGCCGAAGATTCCCGCGCCGATCCCGGTGATGCGCCCCGCGCCCGTCAGCGGGAGCCCGAGCGCCAACCCGTCGACGGTGCCACGCGGCTCGCCTTCCGGCTGCCAGATCGTGGCGTTGATCCCGTGGACCTCGAAGTCGTCGCGATCGCGGAAGTTGAGGCGGATCCCGTAGATCTTCGGGGCGTCACCGATCCCGACCCCGATGTGGTTGACGGTGAGCTCGACCGCGTTCGATTGTGCGTGGGCGGTCGCGAGCGGCGCGGCGAGGAATGCGGCGGTGGCGACGAGTCGGCGAGTGCGGATAATGGTGCGATCTCCAGCGGGAGGAGGGAGAGGCCTCCCTGTACGCCCGTCCGCCGCCTCGGTTTCACGGACCAGCCCCCGCAAAACGATTCGCGCGGCGTGCCCGCTCGTGAGAGCGTTGCACCACCGCGCGAATACTCCAGGCCTGACGAAGCGACGCAAGACACCGCGTGCCGCTGCTGCCTTCGGGGCCCTGACGGGATTGGCGGGCTCGTGCCCTCCGGGACCTGGAGCACCATCAAGATACCTTGCGGCACCCCGTAGTTCAACCGTCGCTGCCGCCGTGCGCCAGCCGATTTCTGCTGACAGCTGATGGCTGACCGCTACAGCCTGCTCTCGAGCGGCTGATGGCTGACTGCTGCCGCTTCCAGCACCGACGCCATCACCTCGCCCGCGCGCTGGATCGCGGCGCGATCGACGTCGAGGTGCGTCACTGCCCGCACCCGCGCCGCGTTCCACGCCGAGATCCTGACGCCCTGCGCCGCGCACCGCGCCGCGACGTCGCTCGCCGCGGTACCCGCAGGGAGGTCGATCATCACGATGTTCGTGTCGGGGGGGACGACCGCCGCACCGCCCGCCCCGTGGACCGCCGCGGCCAGCTCGCGGGCCCGCTCGTGGTCCTCGTGCAGGCGCGGCCAGTGGTGGTCGATCCCATGCAGCGCGGCCGCGGCGAGGATCCCCGACTGCCGCATCCCGCCCCCGAACCGCTTTCTCGTCTGCCACGCATCGGCCATCGCCGCGCCCGACCCGGCGAGCGCGGCACCGACCGGCGCGCCAAGTCCCTTCGAGAACGAGACCATCACCGTGTCGGCGCAGGCGGCGAAGTCGGCGACGCTCGTTCCGGTCGCGACGCTCGCGTTCCAGAGCCGCGCGCCGTCCATGTGCACCGGCAGCCCGTGTTCGGTGGCGACCTGGCGAATCGCCTGGAGCCCGGCGAGCGAGGTCACCTTCCCGCCGGCGCCGTTGTGGGTGTTCTCGACCGCGACGAGGCTGGCGTACGGAGCGTTAGGCGACGCCGGCCGGATGTGCGCGCGCAGGGCGTCGGCGTCGAAGACCGGTCCCCCGCCGCGCACGGGACGCGGCTGCACCCCGCAGAGCGCCGCGAGCCCGGCGATTTCCCAGTGGATCAGGTGTGCCTCGGCGTCGAGCAGCACTTCGGTCCCTCGCCGCGACAGCAGCCAGACCCCGGTCTGGTTGGCCATCGTCCCGCTCGGGAAGAAGAGCGCCCGCTCCTTGCCGAGCAGCGCGGCGACGCGCTCCTCGAGCGCGCGCACCGTCGGGTCGCCGTCGAGGACGTCGTCTCCGACCTCGGCCTCCGCCATCGCCCGGCGCATCGCCGGGGTCGGTCGCGTGACGGTGTCGCTGCGGAGGTCGGTCACCTGGGAGGTCATGCCGTTCGGGGGCGGTAAGCGGTGTTCGGAAAGCGGTCAGCGAGCCGCGGGTCGCAGGGGGCGTCGCAATGTAAGACGAAGACGAGGGCAGGCGTGATGTCACGCCTGCCCTCGTCTTCGCGGTAGCCCGTCCTGGCCAACCGCCTGGAGCGTGGAGCTTACGGCTTCTTCACCGTGACTTTCGGCGTCACGATCTTGGTGGTGTCCTTCTGCACGTCGACCTTCGGCGTGACGACGGTGTGCGTATCCGTCCCGACTTCGACCGACGGGGTGTGGACCGTGTCGGTCTGCGTGCCGATCACCGGCTTCTGCACTTCGTACTCACCCTCTCCGGTCTTCTTGCACGCGGCGAGCGACGTGAGCGCTACGAGCGTAACCGCGATTGCGATTCTCTGCATTGTCGATCCCTCCCAGGGGTCAGGCGTTCGCTCACCCGCGTCGCAACCTTCGGGCCAGACGACCACGGCCGTATGGTTCGCTTGTCCGCGCCGAGCCCGGTCGTGCAACCGAGCGGGGGTCGGCTCCCCCGACTTCGTCGGAGGGTCGCCGCACCCCGGCTCGGCAGCACTGCCTCTCCCCGGCGATGAGCCATCTGTTTGATCGTCCCGTTCGCCCCCCCCGAACGAGCGGCGCGCGGGGCTCGCCCGGGCGGAGCGTTAGGCGCCATTGCCGCCCCAGAGCGGAGCGGCAATGGCGTCGGGGTGCAGCGACCATCGGGCGAAGCCCGGGGAGCCAACCCCGATGCCCGGCCGCGACGCACCGCGGTTGCAGTGGCGAAGCCGGCGCCTAACGCGGAACGGCGACGGACGCTACTCCGTGAACACCTCGCGTTGCATCCGCCGCACCCGCCGCAGCTCGAAGACCTGGCCGACCTCGCCCCCGAGGATGAAGATCAGCGAGGCATAGTAGACCCAGATCACGATCACCACGATCGCCGTCAGTGCGCCGGTGTAGAGCGAGCCGGGGTTGAACGAGCGGACGTAGGCGCTGAACACGTTCCGCGCGATCTCGAACATCGCGCTCGTGAACAGGGCGGCCACCAGCGCCGTCTTCCAGCGGATCCGCCGGTTGGGGAGGAACTTGTACAGCGAGAAGAACATCGTCGTGATGAACACGAAGGCGAGCAGCCGCCCCAGCGCGTACTCGAGGGTGCCCATCACCTCGGTGCGGATGCCGTAGGCGGTCAGCACCTCGAACCCGCGGGTCGTCGCGACGGCGAGGTACGCGTTGAGCGCGGTGTACCCGACGAGGAGGAGCGTCGCGATGATCGTGATCTTGATGTCGAACAGCTTCCCGTCGATGATCCCGCGGTCCTGCTCGATGTCGAACACCTCGGCGAGGACGCTGCGCAGCGACCCGAAGAGGCGCGTCGAGAACCAGATGAACCCGATCGCGCTGTACAGCTTGATCGCGCCCCGCGACTGGATGATGTCGTCGAGCACCCCCCGGATCGGGGAGTTCGCCGCCTCCGGGTGCGGGGGCATCACCTTGTCGAGCAGGGCGTTGATCTCGGCCGACGACGCCGACGCCGACTGGTGCAGGATCGTCGCCATCCCGACGACGAGGAGCAGCAGGAAAGGGACCGCCGCCAGCAGCAGGTTGAACGCGATCCCGCCGGCGAGGAAGAAGATGTTGTCTTCCCCGCTGTTGTCCCAGACGCGCTTCGCGTAGTCGCGGGCGGTCCAGTAGAACCTGGTGTAGAGGGGGCGCCTGGCCATGCGGGGGCGATCTTACCCCCGCGCGCGCGGGCACGCCATCCTGGCCAGCCCTCAGAGCTCGTCCAGATCCTCGTCCGGCGCCAGCGCGGACGCGCTCGCGCTGCGCGTGCGGCGCGCAC
>DASZNJ010000038.1:0-4581 GCA_035551575.1 Gemmatimonadaceae bacterium | reverse complement strand
ACATTCACGCCTGTCCCCTCGCGCTGCTGCCTGACGATCACCGGCCATCCGCCGACGACATCGAGGAAGCAGCGCGGCTTTTTGGCCCCGACCGCCGCCCGACCGTGATCATAGTGGGGCGGATGAGCGTGAGCGAGCGGTACAAGGGACACGACGAGCTCCTCGAAGCCTGGCCGCAGGTGGTCTCCGCGCTCCCGTCGGCGCGCCTGATGATCGTGGGAAAGGGTGACGACTCCGAGAGGCTGCGCATGAAGGCCGGCGCGCTCGGACTGGGGGCCGCAGCCCGGTTCACCGGCTTCGTCGCCGACGGCGCGATGCGCGAGATGCTCAAGCGCAGCGACATCTTCGCGATGCCGAGCCGGGGAGAGGGATTCGGCCTGGCCTATCTCGAAGCAATGCGGCGCGGTCTACCATGCATCGGCAGCGACGCCGATGCGGCGGGGGAGGTGATCGCCGATGGCACGACCGGGCGCATCGTCCGCGACGGAGACCGGGCGATGCTCGCCGCGGTGATCATCGAGCTGCTGCAGGACCCCGCGCGAACACGGGCGATGGGGGAGGCGGGGCGACGACGCGAGCGAGAGGTCTTCACCTTCGATGCCTTCCGCACCAGCGTTGCCGCGGCGCTTCGCCCGGCCGCCATGGGCTGATGCGGGGCCGCCCGATATCCCGGAGGAGCTGCGGTTTTCTGGCCCGCCCCTTGCAAAGGAAATCCTCGCCAACTCACCAAAGCCGCTCGCGGCCCTCGGTGGAAGGTGCAGTGAAATCCGTGCAACGGGTCGGCGCTCCGTCGGGGGGCGGACGTCGGTTACGAGCCGGGACGATCGAAGCCCCTTCGCAAGAAGGGGCTTCATCGTTTCCGGGACCCCCGTTATCGTCCGGGGGTAACCATTCGCCAGGCCGCAGTCGACCACAGCAGTCACCCCATGACCAAGCCCACTTCCCAGACCAGAGTCCTCGTCACCGGCGCCGGCGGCTTCATCGGCCACCACCTGGTGAGCTACCTCAAGAACAAGGGCTACTGGGTCCGCGGCGTCGACAAGAAGCTCCCCGAGTACGGGGAGTCCGCCGCCGACGAGTTCGAGGTGCTCGACCTCCGCAAGTTCGACAACTGCCTGCTCGCCACCCGCGGCATCGAGGAGATCTATGGCCTCGCCGCCGAGATGGGGGGGATCGGCTTCATCGAGCACAACAAGGCCGTGATCATGCGCGACAGCGTCTTGATCAACATCCACATGCTCGAGGCGGCGCGCGTCAATGGCGCGAAGCGCTACCTCTTCACCAGCTCGGCGTGCATCTACCCCGGCTACCTCCAGAAGTCCGCCGACGTCACCCCGCTCAAGGAAGAGGACGCGTATCCCGCCGACGCCGAGGACGGCTACGGATGGGAGAAGCTGTTCACCGAGCGGCAGTGCCGGCATTATCGTGAAGACTTCGGGCTCGAGACGCGGATCGTCCGCTTCCACAACATCTTCGGACCGTTAGGCACCTACGACGGCGGGCGGGAGAAGAGCCCGGCGGCGATCTGCCGGAAGATCGCCCTCGTCGAGGACGGCGGGACGATCGAGGTCTGGGGGGACGGCGAGCAGACGCGCTCGTACTGCTTCGTCGAGGACACCGTCGAGGGGATCTACCGGCTGATGCGCTCGGACTTCAACGAGCCGCTCAACCTCGGCCAGGACCGGATGATCACGATCAACGAGCTGGTCGACATGGTCGCGACGATCGCCGGAAAGAAGGTCAAGAAAAAGCACAACCTCTCGGCACCGCAGGGGGTCCGCGGCCGCAACTCGGACAACACGAAGCTCCGCGAGGTCCTGAAGTGGGAGCCGCAGATCTCCCTCGAGGAGGGGCTCCGCCGCACCTACGAGTGGATCTACGGGCAGATGGCCGCGCAGCCGGAGAAGTACGACGTCAAGCCGCCGGCGCCGAAGGGGGTGTCGGTGGCGCCAAAGGGGGGCAACGGGAAGAAGGGGGCGCCGGAGGTCTCGCCGGAGCCGCAGCCGCACGGCGACAAGCTCCGCGAGGAACTCCCCGGCGTCGCGAAGGGGAAGCAGAAGACGTCGAAGGCAACCGCCTGACGCTCCGGCAACGCATGGCGGTCCTGATCGGCGGGCACGCGCCGGGAGCGCAGCCGGCGGGGCCGCCGGATGGCGTGCGGGAAGAGGAGGGACGGAAGCCGTCCCTCCTCTTCGTCAATCAGCACTACTGGCCCGACGTCGCCTCCACCGGCCAGCACCTCGCCGACCTCGCCGAGCACCTGGCGGCCGGCGGGTACGAGGTCAGCGTCCTCGCCAGCCGGGGGAAGTACGTGAAGGGGAAGGTCCCCGCTCCCCTCGAGGAGGTCCGCCACGGCGTGCGGATCCGCCGGATCCGCACCACCGGCTTCGGCCGGGCGCGGCACCTCGGCCGGCTGATGGACTACGCCACCTTCTACCTCCAGGCGTTAGGCACCCTGCTCGCCGGGCCGAAGCGGTACGACGGGGTCGTCTTCCTCACCACCCCCCCGCTGCTCTCCTTCCTCGGCGCGATCGCGAAGCGCCTCCGCGGGCAGCGCTATGGCGTGTGGAGCATGGACCTCCACCCCGACGCGGAGATCGCGAGCGGGATGCTGAAGCCGGGGTCGCTCGCGGCGCGGACCCTCGAGTGGATGAACGCGGCCGGCTACCGTCAGGCGGACTTCGTCGTCGACCTCGGAGCGCACATGAAGGCGCGGATCGTCGCCAAGGGGGTGCGGCCGGAGCGGACGCACACGGTCCACGTCTGGAACCGGAAGGAGGAGGTCGAGCCGACGCCGCGCGAGGCCAACCCGGTGATCGACGAGCTCGGGCTCCGCGACAGGTTCGTGATCATGTATTCGGGGAACGCTGGGCTGGTCCACGAATTCGGCCCGATCCTGGAAGCGATGCGCCTGACGAAGGGCGATGCGCGGCTCTTCTGGCTCTTCGTCGGCGACGGGCCGCGCCGCGCGGAGATCGAGCGGTACATCGCCGAGCACGGGATCGGCAACGCGATGTATCGCGGGTATTTCCCGCGCGAGCAGCTCCGCCATTCGCTGAGCGTGGGGGACGCGCACCTCATCTCGCTGCGCCCGCAGTTCGTCGGGATCTCGGTGCCGGGGAAGCTCTACGGGATCATGGCGAGCGGGCGCCCGGCGATCTTCGTCGGGCCGGAGCGGAGCGAGAGCGGGGAGACGGTGGTCGAGGCGGGGTGCGGCGTGGTGGTCGATCCGTCGAGCGAGGGGGCGGCGGGGAGGATCGTCGAGACGGTGCGGGGGTGGGCGGAGCGGCCGGAAACTGCGGCAGTCATCGGCTCACGCGGGCGCGAGGCTTTCCTTCGCGACTTCGAGCGCGAGGCGTGCTGCGCGGAGTTCGGGCGTGTCATTCGCTCGACTTGGGCCGGCCGCGCCGCGCGCGACCCCGCCGCGTGACCTCAGGCCGGCGGAGACGCGCAAGGGCCACGTCCTGGGATGGACCCTCCCTCGGTTACTTGGCCAGCATCCGGACGCGATTGGCGAGGTCCATCTTCCTGCCGATGTAGGTGATCCCGGCGTAGGAAAAGTGCGCGACGTCTCGGTAAATCGGGACGCCATCGAGCGTCGTGCGACACGCGATGCTGTCGCAGAGCAGGCTGTCGAAGCGAATGACAGAAACGTTCGCCCGATGCTCGACGCTGTCAAGCAGCGCCAAGACGGGACCGTAGGTACCGCGATACTGGTCCAGGGTGATTACGCAGCCACGAGCAGGGCCATAGATCGGCATGTGAAGCCGCTGCCGCTCGATGCAATTGCCCATGTTGAAGTTTCCCGCCGGCGGCGGTGCGATGATGACGACGTGCTTCCCAACCTTTCGGAGCCTCTCGATTGTCTCCGACAGCCCACGGGTCGCCAACGTCAGGGAAGCATGCGTCATCCCATCCGGTGCCAGCAGGTCGAACGTCGTGGAGTCCACGTACTGCCGGAATGGGCTGGAGATGACGACCGTCTCCAGCAAGGGATGGTTGCTTAAATAGGTGAAGACTGAGTTGTTGAAGCGCATGCACTCCTCGGCGGACCGCGTCCCCCTTTGGCGGTCGGCCAGAGAAACGGGGCCGATGTGGAGGAAGGGCGCGCAGAGGCTCTTCGTCGCCTGCACGAGGGCAATCGTCGAGTCGGAGGCCGTGAGACCGGCGACGATGTGCATCCCGAACGAGTCGCCCCACACTAGAACTTTCGGACTCGGCGAGGTCCGACAAGCCTCGATCGGTGTGAACGAGTCTCCGAATTCGCAGGCACTGCTCAACCCGTAGTTGACGCGCTTTTCGTAGGAGAGGTGATTGTCGCGATCGACAAGGAAGCGAGCGCTCCCGATCGCGACGAAGGCCAGCGATCCGGCGATGCTCCACGCGAAGATCCTCGGCCGGGAGAACCGGCGCTTGTTGCGGAAGGGCGCCTCGACGTACTTCCAGGTAAGGTGCGCGAGGACGAAGTTGGCGATGATGAGCGCCATGTAGGTTCCGCGTCCGACCTGACCTACCGTCAGGATCCGGCCGAAGGCGAACAGCGGCTGATGCCAGAGGTACGCACTATACGACACCAATCCA
>DASZNJ010000037.1:0-2328 GCA_035551575.1 Gemmatimonadaceae bacterium | reverse complement strand
GCCGACGTGATCGTGCTCGAAACCGGGGCCAACGATGGGCTGCGCGGACTGTCGGTGCGTGCGGCACGGGAGAATATCCAGGCGATCCTCGATCACATCCGCGCGAGGCGGCCAGCGGCCCGCGTCCTCCTCGTGCAGATGGAAGCACCGCCGAACCTCGGCGAGGCGTATACGCGCAGCTTCCGTGCGATGTACCCCGAGCTTGCGAAACAGAACGGCGTGGAACTGGTTCCCTTCCTGCTCGAGGGGGTGGCCGGCGTGCCGGCGTTGAACCAGGACGACGGGATCCACCCGAACCGTGCCGGTGCACGCATCGTCGCGCGGACGGTCTACGCCGCGCTCGTGAAGCACCCGCTGCTGACCACGGCCACCACTGAACGGAGCGCATCGAGATGACGGCCACGAAGGAGCGCAGCACCGCACCAGGCGCGGGCGAATACGCGGAGTTCCATGCGGGGTATGTGAAGCGAGTGCCGCCGGGAGATGTCGTGGCGACGATCCGCGACCAGCTGGCCGAGACGGTGACGCTGCTGCGCGGGGTCGAGCCGGAGCGGACCAAGAACGGGTATGCACCTGGAAAGTGGAGCATTCGCGACGTCGTGCTGCACATGGCCGACACCGAGCGGGTAATGGCGTATCGTGCGCTGCGGATCGCGCGCGCGGACACCACGCCGCTGGCGAGCTTCGACGAGAATGCATGGGCGCCGATGGCCGGGGCCAACGCGCGGGCGATGGACTCGCTGCTCGCCGAGCTCGAGGCGACGCGGCGCGCGACGGTGGCGATGCTGGAGGGGTTTCCGGCCGAGGCGTGGGCGCGGATGGGGACGGCGAGCGGGAAGCCGGTGAGCGTGCGGGCGCTGGCGTGGATCATCGCCGGGCACGAGCGGCATCATGTGGCGGTGATCCGGGAGCGCTACCTCTAGCGTTCACGGGGCGGTCACGGGCGGTGTGGGCCGGGTCGGCGCGCTCGACGGCGCCGGAGAGTTGCGTGGACCCCCCTCGATCGCTTAATCTTCAAGGCTGGCAGCGACTTACGGTCGCTGCCCACGGCGGTCGTCCGCGGCGGTTGCCAGCGGCGCCCGGCCGCGGTTCCGTCTTACTCCAAACTTCAGCGTTTTCCTATGGCGATTCCTGCCACGCAGATCCGCCGCGGCATGGTCCTCGTATTCGACGGACAGCCGTGCCGCATCATCGAGTTCCGGCATCATACGCCGGGCAACCTGCGCGCGATGGTGCAGGCGAAACTGAAGAACCTGAAGAGCGGGTCGAGCTTCGAGCATCGCTTCCGCGCCGCCGACACCGTCGAGCCGGCGTTCATGGAGACGCACGACCTCGAGTTCATGTACAAGGGTGGTGACACGTACCACTTCATGAACACCGAGAACTACGACCAGATCGAGATGGACGACGAGGCGCTCGGCGACAATGCGCAGTGGATGCAGCCGGGGATGAAGATCCAGGCCGAGTTCTTCGAGGGGAAGGCGATCGGGATCCGGCTCCCGAACACGATGACGCTCGAGATCGTCGAGACGGCGCCTGTGATGAAGACCGCGACGAAGAACGCGTCGAGCAAGCCCGCGAAGCTGGAGAACGGGGTGACGGTGAACGTGCCCGAGTTCATCAGCACCGGGGAGAAGATCCGCGTCAACCCGACGACGGGCGAGTACATGGATCGCGCGAAGTAATTGGTGCCGGCTCCGCCAGCGCCAATCACGGTTTTGTTGGAGGTCGCAACTCCGGTGGCGTTGCTCCGGATCCACGCACGAAGCCGGCACCAGTTGAATTGAAGTTCGGTCTCGGTTAGAATGCAGGTCTCCGCCGACCAGGCGGAGGCGGTACGGGGGCTGGAGCGTGCAGACGATCCGGCCGCATGGTGACCGTAGCTCAATTGGTCAGAGCACCGGACTGTGGCTCCGGGGGTTGCGGGTTCAATTCCCGTCGGTCACCCTGGCACGAGGAGAGGTCGAGCCGCGAGGCTCGCACCCGGAGTAGGTCCGTAGCTCAATTGGTAGAGCACCGGTCTCCAAAACCGGCGGTTGGGGGTTCGATTCCCTCCGGGCCTGTGCGGTGACCGCCGGCAGGCGGAACGCTGTTTGACAGACGAAGGAGCTGAACGCAGGGAAGGAATTACCGCCGTGGGCTTGTCGCCCATGGCGTTCGGAGCACGGAGCAGGGAGCAACGCCACCGGCGTTGCGACGTCTCATGAAATTACCGCCGTGGGCTTGTCGCCCATGGCGATCGGAGCACGGAGCAGGGAGCAGCGCCACCGGCGTTGCGACGTCTCATGAAATTACCGCCGTGGGCTTGTCGCCCATGGCGACAAGCCC
>DASZNJ010000036.1:0-4386 GCA_035551575.1 Gemmatimonadaceae bacterium | reverse complement strand
GGCCGCCGGCAACGAGGACCGCCGTCTGCTCACGGACCGCGGCGTCGGCCATCTCGGCGCCGCGGCGCGCGCGAGCCGGCCCGGCGCACGTGACGACCTGCCGCGCGTTGACGAAGAGCAGGTCGTCGCGCGCGGCGGACTTCCCTGCCCTCACGCCATCACGTCGCGGACCCGCGACACGAGCCGGAGCGGCGCCTGCGCTTCGCCACGGCAGGCGTAGTAGCACGCGTTGCAGTCGATCGGCTGGTAGCGCTTGAACTCCGACCAGTGAAAGTCCGTCGGGAAATCGGGGCAGCGCTTCACGTGTCCCGTCGGGTCGATGTGCACCGTGCGGATCCCGGCGTGACAGGGATCGGTGAGCTCGCGCCGCGCATACTTCGGGATCTGCTCGAGATAGTAGTCCGAGTTGACGATCAGCCCGCGCTTCCTGCGCTTGATCGCGAGCAGCCGGGCGATGATGTCGTCGAGCTCGCGCATCTGCTCCGGCCGGAGCAGGTGTGCGGCGTTGCCGTTCTTCGAATCGGTGTAGACGCTGAAGTTCACCCCGGCACCGATCTCCTTCGCCCGCTCGACGATCGGCATGATCTGGTCGAGGTTGTCGTCCTTGATGACCGTGTTGAAGCGGACGTTGTCGATCCCGCGTTCGCGCAGCGCGGGAACGACGCGCATCAGCTTCGCCGTCAGCCCGGGGATCCCGCGAGCGGCGTCGTGGCGCCCGTCGAGGTAGTCGAGGGAGATGTTGAACTGGTTGATACCCGCGTCCCAGAGCGACTGGGCCCGCTCCGGGGTGAGCATCGCGCCATGGGTGATCATCGAGATGTACTTCACGCGCACCGCGCCGTTCACCGCGTGAACGATGTCCTCGAGATCCTTGCGCAGCGTTGGCTCGCCCCCGGTGAAGGTGATGATCATCGGGTTGAAGAACCGGGCAGCATCGGCGAAGCTCTTCAGCTCGTGCTCCTTCGCCTCTGCGGGAGTCTTCCAGTAATCGCAGAAGCCGCACTTCGCGTTGCAGCGCAGCGTCACCTCGAACTGCACCGAGATCGGCTTGCGGGTCGCCGTCAGCCACGCGTATTTCGCGAGGAAGACGGGAACGTCCCAGGGCTTGAAGCGGGCAGAGAGCATCGGTGTGTCGTCGAGGGTCAGCCGAGCATGGGAAGGGTGATTCCCTGCTCGCGGGCGGTCTCACGTGCGATATCGTAGCCCGCATCGGCGTGCCGCGCCACACCGATCCCCGGATCGTTAGTCAGCACCCGCTCGATTCGCACCCGCATTTCGGCGGTTCCGTCGGCGACGAGCACCTGGCCGGCGTGGAGCGAATTGCCGATCCCCACCCCACCACCATGGTGGAACGAGACCCACGACGCCCCGGACGCGACGTTCAGGAGCGCGTTGAGAACGGCCCAGTCCGCGATCGCGTCGCTGCCATCGAGCATCGCCTCGGTCTCCCTGAAGGGGGACGCGACGCTCCCGGTGTCGAGGTGGTCGCGCCCGATCACGATCGGCGCGGAGAGCTCGCCACGCCCGACGAGATCGTTGAGCGCGACGCCGAAGCGGGCCCGCTCGCCCTGGCCAAGCCAGCAGATACGGGCGGGAAGCCCCTGGAACTTGATGTGCTTCTGCGCGGCCTCGATCCAGCGGCGGAGATGGGCGTCGCCGGGAAACAGCTCGAGCACCAGCTCGTCGGTGCGGGCGATGTCGCGCGGATCGCCGGAGAGCGCGGCCCAGCGGAAGGGACCCTTTCCCGCGCAGAACAGCGGGCGCACGTATGCAGGCACGAAGCCGGGAAAATCGAAGGCGTTCTCGACGCCGGCATCGAGGGCGACGGTACGGATGTTGTTGCCGTAGTCGAAGGTCACTGCGCCCATCTCCTGGAGCGCGAGCATCGCGCGCACGTGAACGGCGATCGACTGCGTCGCGCGAGCGATGTACGCCTCCGGATCGCGCCTTCGGAGCTCGGCGCCGGCGGCGAGCGAGAGCCCGGCGGGGAGGTATCCGTTGAGCGTGTCGTGCGCGCTCGTCTGGTCGGTGAGCACGTCCGGCACGACTCCGTCCCGCGCGAACGCGGGGAGCAGCTCGGCCGCGTTGCCGACGAGCCCCACCGACAGCGGCCGCCTCGCGGCCACGGCCTCGCGGATCCAGCCTAACGCTTCGGCGGCGTCGGACGACTTCCGGTCGCAGTACCCGGTGGCGATGCGCTTGTCGATGCGCGACTCGTCGACCTCGATCCCGAGGAACGCCGCGCCGTTGAGCGTGGCGGCGAGCGGCTGCGCGCCGCCCATCCCGCCGAGCCCCGCGGACAGCACGAACCGTCCGGCGAGCGACCCGCCGAAGTGCTGCCGGGCGACGGCGCCGAAAGTCTCGTACGTGCCCTGCACGATGCCCTGCGACCCGATGTAGATCCACGAGCCGGCCGTCATCTGGCCGTACATGATCAATCCCTTCTTCTCGAGATCGCGGAACACCTCCCAGGTCGCGAAGCGCCCGACCAGGTTGCTGTTCGCGATCAGGACCCGCGGCGACCAGCGATGGGTGCGGAACACGGCGACCGGCTTTCCGCTCTGGACGAGCAGCGTCTCGTCGTCGCCGAGCGTGCGCAGCGTGCGGACGATCGCGTCGAACGATGGCCAGTCGCGCGCGGCCTTCCCCGTTCCGCCATACACGACCAGATCGTCGGGCCGCTCGGCGACCTCGGGATCGAGGTTGTTGCAGAGCATCCGCAACGCGGCCTCCTGCTGCCACCCGCGACAGGAGATCGCCGGGCCGCGCGGTGCCCGTACCTCGCGCGGCCCGCTCATCGCTCGCCGCCCGCCGTGAACCGGCCTGCCGCGACCGCCTCGGCGAGCACGGCGATGTCACCGGAGAGCACACGGTCGCTGCCTAACGGCTGGACGATGCCGCGGACGGCCGCGTGGGCACGCGCCACCCCGCGCCCCGGCCGCAGCGGCGCGCGGCAGTCGATGCCCTGCGCCGCGCACATCAGCTCGATCGCGAGGATGTGCTGCACGTTGTGTACGATGCGGCGCAGCTTCCACGCGGCGCCCATCGCCATCGGCACCACGTCCTCCTTGTTCCCGTCGGTGGGAATCGTGTCGACGCTCGCCGGGTGCGACAGCCCCTTGCACTCGCTCGCCAGCGACGCGGCGGTCACCTGGGCCATCATGAACCCGGAGTTCACCCCGGCCTCCGGGCTGAGGAACGGGGGCAACCCCTGGTTGAAGTCGGGGTGCACGAGGCGGTCGATGCGCCGCTCGGCGATCGTGGCGAGGTTCGTGAGCGCGATCGCGAGGAAGTCGAGCACCATCGCGACCGACTGCCCATGAAAGTTGCCGCCGCTGAGGATCTCGCCATCCTCGAACACGAGCGGGTTGTCCGTCGCCGCGTTCAGCTCGCGGCCGATCACCCCGGCCGCGAAGTCGATCGCGTCGAGCACCGGGCCGTGCACCTGCGGCATGCACCGCAACGCGTACGCGTCCTGCACCCGCGGGTCGCCGTCGCGGTGCGACTCGCGAATCTCGCTCTCGGTAAGCAGCGAGCGGAGCAGCGCCGCCGACGCGGCCTGGCCGAGCTGGCCGCGCGCATCCTGGATGCGCGCATCGAACGCGACGGGGGTGCCGAGCAGCGCCTCGAGTGACATCGCGCCGGCGACATGCGCGGTCTGCCAGAGCGTGTGCGCATCGACCAGCGCGAGCGCGGCGATCGCGGTGTGCGCCTGCGTCCCGTTGATGAGCGTGATCCCCTCCTTCGGCTGGAGGCGGACCGGCGACAGCCCCGCCGCCCGGAGCACGTCGGTCGCGCGGCCGGCCTCCCCGTCGCGAATCAGCGCCCCTTCACCGATCAGCCCGAGCGCGAGGTGCGCCAGCGGCGCGAGGTCGCCGCTCGCCCCGACGCTCCCCTGCTCGGGGATCGGCGCCCATATCCCCGCGTTGAGCATCTCGAGCAGCAGGTCGACCAGCGCCGGGCGGGCGCCGGAGTATCCCCTGGCGATGACGTTCGCGCGGAGCAGCATCATGGCGCGCGTCTCCCGCTCCGGGAGCAACGCCCCGACGCCGGCCGCGTGCGAGCGGACGAGGTTCACCTGCAGCTCCGCGAGGCGATCGGGCGGGATCGCGATCTCGGAGAGCTTGCCGAATCCGGTCGTGACCCCGTAGACGACTTCGTTCCGCGCGACGATCCCGTCGACGACGCGCCTCGTGATCCCCATCCGCGCCCGCGCCGCCCCCGCGAGCTCGACCCGCGCCTCACGCGCGGCGACGCGCGCCACCTGCTCCACGGTGAGCGACTGCCCATCGATCTCGATCGTTCGATCCATGAGCGTCAATGTCGCGAGGCTCACGCGAGAAAAGCAAGCCATTACCTGTGAGCCGTTAGCTATTAGCCGTTAGC
>DASZNJ010000035.1:0-10095 GCA_035551575.1 Gemmatimonadaceae bacterium | reverse complement strand
AGCAGCGCGGCGGTGATCGCCGCCTGGCGCGCGGCCGCCGCTGCTTCCGGCTCCCCGGGGAGCTTGTGCGCGTCGGCGACGGCGGCGTAGGCGGCGGCGTCGCGGGCGACGAGGGACGAGAGCTCGTTGACGAGCGCGGCGCCGGTGAGGGCGGCTTCCTTCATCTCGGCGTCGACCGCGGCGTACTTCTTCTTGCCGATGGTGAGGCCGGCGACCATCTGGGCGAGCGCCGCGCCTAACGCTCCGGCGTGGGCGGCGACGCTGCCCCCGCCCGGCACCGGCGACGGCGAGGCGACCGAGGCGACGAAGCCGCTGAGCGACTCGCCGCCGGCGACCGACCCGCGCACCTTGCGCTCGAGCACCTGGTCGATGGTGAACCTGTCGAGGCGAACGTGGCGGATCGCGGCGTCGAAGAGCACGCGCTCGGGGACGAGCCCGACGATCTCGCTCCACGTCGGCGTCACCCCCCACGCCTCGGCTTCCATCCGCACCATGTCGAAGGCGCGGTGCATCGGGGTGCGCTCGGTGTCGACGAGGTTGATCGAGACCTGCGCCTGGCCATCGACCTCGAGCGCGAGCGCCTTCACCCCCTTCAACCCGCCCGACGAGCCGCGCACCGCCTTCGCGACGCGCTTCGCGACTTCCATGTTCGCAGCCGGGCCGAGGTAGACGTTGTAGGCGACGAGGAACGGTCGCGCGCCGATCGCGACGGCGCCGAAGGTCGGGTGAATCTTCTCCGGGCCGTAGTCCGGCTTCCGCGCCGGGTTGGTGCCGATCTCGGTGCGCAGCCCCTCGAACTCGCCCCGCCTGACGTCGGCGAGATTCTCGCGCGCCGGTGTCATCGCGGCGCGCTCGTACAGGAACACCGGAACCTGCAGCTCACGACCGACACGCTTGCCCAGTGTCCGCGCGAGCACGATGCAGTCTTCCATCGTCGCGCCCTCGAGCGGGATGAAGGGGACGACGTCGGCCGCGCCCATGCGTGGGTGTTCGCCGGTATGCGTGTTGAGGTCGATCAGCTCGTGCGCCCTGGCGATGCCGGCGTACGCCGCGTCGACGGCGTGCTCGAGCGGGACGACGAAGGTGATGACGGTGCGATTGTGCGACGGGTCGGAAGAAACGTCGAGGATCGACGCGCCCTCGACACCGGCGATCGCGTCACGGATGGCGGAAACCACCTCGGGACGACGGCCCTCCGAGAAGTTCGGAACGCATTCGACGAGCTTCATCAGTCAGTGCGTGGATGAGTGAGTTGGTCGAGCAGCCAGCGGTGCATCGCCGGGTTTCCGCAGACGATCCCGGTGTGCGCGACGCGTGCGGCGACCCCGGTCGGGTCGGTGACGACGCCGCCGGCTTCGCGCACGAGGAGGATGCCGGCGGCGATGTCCCACGGCGCGAGCATCATCTCCCAGAAGGCGTCGAATCGGCCGCAGGCGACCGAGGCGAGATCGAGAGCGGCGGCGCCCGGACGGCGCACACCCGCGGTCGCGCGCATGATCTCGGGAAGGCGGCCGAGGTACGGGGTGATGTGGTCGTAGTGCTTGAAGGGAAAGCCGGTGCCGAGCAGCGCTCGCGAGGGATCGGAGATGGACGACACCGCGATCGGCGTCCCGTCGCGCCGCGCGCCGCCGCCGAGGGTGGCGGTGAACAGCTCGTTGCGCGGGACGTCGAGGATCGCCCCGGCGCGCAGCTCGCCGTCGACGAGTGCCGCGATCGAGACGGCGTATGCCGGGTAGCCGTGGAGAAAGTTCGTCGTGCCGTCCAGCGGATCGGCGACGAAGACGATCCCTTGGGCGAGATCGCCGAGATCCGGCGTGATCTCCTCGCCGAGCAGCCGCGCGTCCGGGAGCCGGGCGGCGATCACGGCGGCGATGCGCTCCTCCGCGGCGCGGTCAACGAGGCTGACGAAGTCGGTGGGGCTCTTCTCTTCCCATCGCAGCGAAGCGACCCGCGGCTCGTGCTCGCGGATCGCGGCCGCGGACGCGTGGACGGCGGCGACGATCGTCTCGAGGAGGTACGCGTCGCCGGCGCGCGATGCGGAGTCCACGGGTTGCTCTCCCTCTGGCGCGCTTCTAGTTTCGCGTGATGCCACGGATCTTCAGCGGGATTCAGCCGTCGGGTGAGCTGCACCTCGGCAACTACCTCGGCGCGGTGAAAAACTGGGTCCAGTTGCAGGAGACGCACGAGGCCATCTACTGCGTCGTCGACTACCACGCGATCACGGTCGCGTACGATCCCGACGTATTGCGCCGCCGCAGGCGCGACATGACGGTCTCGCTGCTCGCCGCGGGGATCGATCCGGCGAAGGCGACGATCTTCCTGCAGTCGCAGGTGCCGGAACATACCGAGCTGGCGTGGATCTTCAATAGCGTGACCCCGCTCGGTGAGCTCGAGCGGCAGACGCAGTTCAAGGAAAAGGCGCAGCGCCAGGAGAGCGTTGCCGTCGGGTTGCTGACGTATCCCGTGCTCCAGGCAGCTGACATCCTGCTGTACCGCGCCGACCAGGTGCCGGTTGGTGAGGACCAGATCCAGCACCTCGAGCTGTCGCGGGTGATCGCGCGGCGCTGGAACGCGGCTTTCGGCGGGGGGGCCGACTACTTCCCGGAGCCGCAGGCACTGCTCACGCCGACACGCCGGGTGATGGGGCTCGACAACCAGGCGAAGATGTCGAAGTCGCTGAACAACTACATCGGCCTCCTCGAGAGCAGCGAACAGATCTGGGCAAAGCTGCGTCCGGCGACCACCGATCCGGCCCGGATCAAGAAGACCGATCCGGGGACCCCCGAGGTCTGCAACATCTACCACCTGCACCGGGCGTTCAGCGACCCGGGTACCGTCGAGCGGGTGGCGACGAGCTGCCGCACCGCCGCCTGGGGGTGCATCGACTGCAAGAAGGTGCTGCACCAGTCGATGGAGGCCGAATTGACCCCGATCCGGCGCCGGGCGGCGGCGATCGAAGCCGACCCGCAGCTGGTAGAAGACGCCCTGGCGTCGGGGGCGGCCCATTGCCGGGCGATCGCGCGCGAGACGATGGGCGAAGTCAAGGAGCGCATGGGACTTGCCTAGATCCCCGGGTAGACCCCACCCGGAGGAGACATGGCTGGTTCCGAACCCCGCGGCCTCGTCACGATGGTCTGCATAACCTGTGGCGCGGAGCAGTTTTTCGATCAGAGCGTTCCGTCGTCTATCAAGTGCAGCAAGTGCGGGAGCAGCGTCTTCCGCCAGTTCGCCACCCCGACCCACCCCGACGAGGCGACGATCGCCCAGCTCGAGGAACAGACGCGGAGCATGGCATACGGCGACTCCTCGCCGGACACCACGGCCGACGACGTTCGCGACCTGGGCAACCGCTGACCGCCGCCGCTGACGCAACGGGGATTCCCGTCGCGCCAGCCGGCGGCTCGCGGTGGCCTGACGGCGGGGTCATACCGCTCGTCCCAGGCGCATCGTGATCGCAATGCTCGCCGCACCAGACATTCCGTCGGCCGGACAGTTCATCACCGTACTCCGGCTCGACCTGCTCGCCAAGCTCGCGCTGGCCATCGTCCTCGGGGGCGCGGTCGGTCTCGAGCGGGAGCTCTCCGGCAAGCCGGCGGGGCTGCGTACGAACATCCTCATCTGCGTCGGATCGGCGATGCTGATGGACCTGTCGATGCGCATCGGTGTCACCGAGAGCGGGGTCCGGATCGGCGACCCGGCGCGGCTCGCGGCGCAGGTGGTGTCCGGGATCGGCTTCCTGGGGGCGGGGACGATTCTCCAGGCACGGGGGACCGTGGTCGGACTGACGACCGCGGCGACGATCTGGGTGGTGGCGGCAATCGGCCTCACGATCGGGTCGGGAAGCTTCATCGAAGCGGGCGGTGCCACGCTGCTCGTGGCGAGCGTGCTCTATGGCCTGGGCAGGGTCGAGAAGCGCCTGCTGCAGACCCGGCGGGTGATCGGCGGGACGCTGCGCGTCCTCCCGCGCACGCCGTTCGACGAGCTCGAGCAGATCTTCAACTCGGCGGGGATCCAGGTGCTGCAGAAAACCGTTTATGAGCACAGCGACGATCGCACCTACGAGCTGAAGCTGATGGGGCCCGCACGCCAGTACGACATCATCTCCGCGGCGCTGATGCGGCGGAGCGACGTGCTCAGCGCGCAGTTCGACTGACGCGCCGCCGGTGGCCCGCCCGCCTAACGGTCCCGACGGGACACGACTGCTCGTCGCCGACCTCGCCGCGACTTCGCGCAACTGGTCGCTGACGCCGGCCGCGCGCGCGCGCATCGAGCGGGCGACGCCGCCCGGGTGGCGGGCGCACTTCATCAGCGCGCCGACGGTCTCCGACGGCGACGGCGGATCGCCGCCGAGCGGCGAGGTGCTCGAGCAGGTCGCGACCGCCGAGGCGTACTACGGGTTCGGACTGTCGCGGGCGGTGTTCGAGGCGGGGAAGTCGCTGCGCTGGGTGCACTCGGCGGCGGCGGGGGTGGCCGCCGCGCTGTTCCCGGAGATGGTCGCGAGCGGCGTCGTGCTCACCAACTCGGCGGGGATCTACGGCAAGCCGATCGCGCAGCACGTGCTCGGCGGGGTGCTTCACTTCCTGCGGTCCTTCGACGTCGCGACAGAGCTCCAGCGGGAAGGAAAGTGGGACAAGCAGCCCTTCGTCGGCGACCAGTCGCAGGTGCGCGAGCTGGCCGACTGCCGGGTGCTGGTGATCGGCGCTGGCGGCCTTGGGTCGGCGATCGCCGAGGGGATGGCGCACTTCGGGGCGCGGTGCGTGGGGGTGCGGCGTCATCCTGAGCGCGGGGTGCCTGACGGGTTCGAGCGGGTCGTCGGCGCCGGCGGCGTCGATGCCGAGCTGCCGGACGCCGACGTGGTCGTACTCTCGACGCCTGCGACGCAGGAGACGCGGGCGCTGCTCAACGCCGAGCGGATCGCGCGCCTGAAGCGGGGGGCGATCGTGGTCAACGTCGGGCGCGGGTCGCTGCTCGACGAGGAGGCACTTGCCGCCGCGCTCGAGGAGAACAGGCTGCGCGGCGCGGTGCTCGACGTATTCGAGCAGGAGCCTCTGGCGGCATCGAGCCGCCTCTGGCAGCTTCGCAACGTGCTGCTGACGCCGCACGTTTCGGGAGTCTCGCCGCGCTGGTACTGGGAGCGGCAGCTGGACCTGTTCCTCGACAACTGGGCGCGCTACGCCGAGGGCCGGCCGCTGCGAAACGTGGTCGACAAGCGTTCGGGTTACTGAGAATCAACTGGAGTCATAGATGCAGCGAATCATCAAGGCGGCGGTCGATCGTGGGGCGTCGGACATCCACATCAAGGCAGGGGACGTGTTCCGCGCGCGGATCGACGGGGAGCTGGTGCCGCTCACGCGCCAGGCGCTCACGCCGGAGCAGACGCGGGCGATCGCGCTCGACCTCATCCGCAACGAGGAAGACCGCAAGCGCATCGACACGATCACCGACTACGACTGCGGGTGGGGGGCGCAGGGGATCGGGCGCTTTCGCGTCAACATCCTGCGGCAGCGCGGGAGCTTCGCGATCGTGATGCGCGTGATCCCGTTCGAGGTGCCGACGGTCGAGCAGCTGCGGCTGCCCCCTGCGCTGACGAAGATCGCGCAGGCGGAGCGCGGGATGGTGCTCGTCACCGGAGTGACGGGGTCGGGGAAGAGCACGACGATGGCGGCGCTGGTGAACTACATCAACGCCACCGAGAACCGGCACATCATCACGCTCGAGAACCCGATCGAGTTCCTCCATCGCGACGTGAAGTCGTCGCTGACGCAGCGGGAGATCGGCGCCGACACGGAGAGCTTCAAGATGGGACTGCGCGCCGCGCTGCGGCAGGACCCCGACGTGATCATGATCGGCGAGATGCGCGACTCGGAGACGATCGACACCGCGATCAAGGCGGCGGAGACCGGGCACCTGCTGATCTCGACGCTGCACACGCCGGACGCGATCTCGACGATCATGCGCATCATGGCCATGTTTCCCCCGCAGGAGCAGGCGGTGGTGCGCATCCGGCTGGCGGAGTCGCTGCACGCGGTGATCTCGCAGCGGCTGCTGCCGCGGGCCGACGGGAAGGGGCGAGTCGCGGCGGCGGAGATCCTCGTCGTGACACCGACGATCCGCGACCTGATCGTCGACGGCGGAAACCTGCCCGAGATCCGCGACTACATGGCCGAGGGGAAGGAGCAGTACGGGATGCAGACGTTCGACCAGCACCTGACGGAGCTGGTGCTGTCGGGCGACGTGTCGTACGAGGTGGCGCATGCGAACGCGTCGAAGCCGAGCGACTTCGAGCTGCAGATGCGGACGTTCGGCGGGATGTCGAAGAAGGCCGGGCAGGGCGGAGCAGCGAGCGGTGCGCGGCCGGCGGTGCCGCAGCCGGAGACGGCGCCGGCCGACAGCGGTTTCGGCACGGGGCTCGACTTCCTCAACCCCTGATCGATGAGCGAACATCGCGTGCGGCAGCCGTTAGGCGGCGTGCTCTGCCCGGTCGTCACGACGTTCCGGGGGGACGAGACGATCGACCGGGAGGCGTTCCTCGGCAACGTGCAGGCGCACCTCGCCGACGGGGTTCATGGGATCGTCGTCGCCGGCTCGTCGGGAGAGGCTGCGCTGCTCGACGAGGACGAGCGTGGCGACCTGGTCGCCTGGGCGCGCGAGGCGGTTCCCGCCGAGCGCTGGCTGGTGGCGGGGTGCGGGGGCGAATCGACGCGTGTCGTCGTCAAGCGTTCGCGTGAGGCAGCGCGGCGCGGCGCCGACGCGATCCTCGTCGTCTCGCCGCACTACTATCTCTCGGCGATGACACGGGATGCGCTGCTCGGGCACTTCCGCCGCATCGCCGACGAGAGCCCGCTGCCGGTGCTGCTCTACAACATCCCGAAGTACGCGCACCTGACGCTCGAGCCGGCGCTGGTCGCCGAGCTCGGACAGCACCCGAACATCGTCGGCCTGAAGGACAGCTCGGGGGATCTCGAGCTGCTCGGCAAGTACGTCGACCTCGCGCAGTCGGACAGCTTCACGGTGCTGACCGGGAGTGGAACGACGTTTCATCCGGCGCTGCAGCGCGGGGCGCGCGGCGGGGTCCTTGCCGTCGCGCTGTTCGCGGGGACGATCGCGGCGCGCGTGTACGAGTGCGCCGTCGGGACCGGACGTGGTGACGGCGCGGCGGCGCGCCGCGCGCAGGACCAGCTGACGCCCCTGTCGGCACAGATCGTCAACGGTCTCGGCGTGGCCGGGATCAAGACGGCGCTCGACCAGGTGGGGCGGCGTGGCGGGCCGGTCCGGTCGCCACTCCTCCCGCTGTCGTCCACGGACGAGGCGCGCGTCATCGAGCTGCTGAAGCGGGCGGACCCGCACCTGACGGCGTGACCCGCCAGCCTGACGGTCCCCGCTGACCCGTCACGACCCCCCACCCGAGATCAGCGGCGATGCCGCCGCCCGCGCGCTCCTCGTGCGCGTCGCCGGCGAGCCGCGGCCGGCGGGCGGGAGCGCTGAGGCGCGAGTCCGTGAAACCTGCCGCGCGCGGCTGGCCGCGGCCGGGTTCAGCGTCGCCGAGCAGGCGTTCGAGTACTCGGCGTTCCCGGGGCGATGGGCGACGCCACTCGGCGGGGTGGTCGCCTGCCTTACGGTGTTGTCCGCGGCGATGCTCGGCCGCGACGGCCACCCGGGTGCGGCACTGACAGTCATCGTCGCCGCGGTGCTCGTGCTGGGGATCGGCGGGCGAGTCATCGCCCGGCGGGTGACGACGCTTCCCTGGGCGCGCGCGGCGAGCATGAACCTCGTCGCGACCCGCGGGATGCCGCGCGTCTGGCTGGTCGCGCACCTCGACAGCAAGTCGCAGCCGGTCGCGATGCTCGCGCGCGTCGCCGGGATCGTGATCGCGGGAGCGACCCTCGTGACGCTCGCTGCGCTCGTCCTGGCGGCGATGGGCGGGGAGATCGTCCCGCCCCGTGCGTGGCGGGTGCTCGCGACGATCGGCGTGGCAGCGTCGCTTCCGGTGATCGCCAGCGTCGTCGGCGCGAAGTCGCCGGGCGCGCTCGACAACGGATCCGGGCTCGTTACGGTGCTGCTCGCCGCCGACGCGCTGCCTCGCGACATGCCCCTCGGGGTCCTCCTGACGAGCGCCGAGGAGCTGGGGATGGCCGGGGCACGCGCCTTTGCCGCGAACCGTCCGCCGGCGATGGCGATCAACGTCGATGGCGTCGACGACCATGGATCGACCATTTGCATGTACCATGGCCGCGCGGCGCGCGTGCGCGTCGGGGTGGCGCGCGCCGCGCGGGCGATCGGGATGCGCGTATGCGAGCAGCCGACGATCCCCGGGCTGCTCACCGACGGCGTTGCGCTCGGCGAGGCCGGATGGAGCGCGGTGACGCTGAGCCGCGGCGGGGTCGGAACGCTGTGGCGCATCCACCGCGCCGCTGATACCGCGGACCGGCTGAGCGGGGTCGGGATGCACGAGCTGGCGCGGCTGGCAGCCAGTGCAGCCCGCGAGATCGCCTGAATGCGGCGCGAGTGATGCACGTCGCGCTGGGACCTCGCGCCCTTTTCCGCGCAAGCCACGGACGACACCGCACCGGACACGCATGACGATCCTCCTGCTCGCCTTCCTTCTCTTCTGCTGCATCATGATCATCCCGCTCGGGCTTCCCGGGACCTGGCTGATCCTCGGGATCGCGGTCGGCTACGCGGCGCTCACGAACGAGGGGATCGGCTGGATCAACATCGTGATCATCGGGGTGTTCGCGATCATCGGCGAGATACTCGAGTTCATGCTCGCGGGACGCTACGCGCGGAAGTACGGAGGTTCGAAGCGCGCGGGCTGGGGTGCGATCATCGGCGGGATGGTCGGCGCGTTCGTGGGGATCCCGGTGCCACTGATCGGGCCGATGATCGGCGCATTTCTCGGGGCGTTCGCCGGTGCGCTGCTGTTCGAGCTGGCCGGCGGGACGCGCGCGGGGCCGGCGACGCGAGTGGCCACCGGGGCGCTCCTCGGACGCGTGGTCGCCGCGGCGATGAAAGTCGGGATCGGCTTTGTGATGGCGGCCTGGGTGATCGGGGCGGCGATCGCCTGACGATCGTCGCACTGTGACTCGGGCGGGCGAGGGCGGGTTCCGGGTGTCGGAGCGTCTGCGGATCCCTGACACTCCCCGCCTCGGGCGGACAACCCGGCGCCGTGGCGCCACTACTCCTGCTCTCATGAGACTGCGCCCAGTTCCCGTCGCGATTGCGATCGTCCTCCCCCTCGCGTCGTGCGGCGAGACTTCCGGCCCCTCCGACGCCGGCTGCAACCGCGGGACCCTCAACCACGGCACCAGCGTTTCGGGGACGCTCGCCAGCGGGAGCTGCAAGGGGACCAGCGAATTCGGGCAGCGCTATGTCGAGTACACCACGACGGTGTCCTCCGGCCAGCGCTACCTGTTCACCCTGCGCAGCGACGCGGCGTGGCGTCCGATCCTCCAGCTGATCAACAGCGCTGATCCCCTGGCAGGGGCGCACACGGGGTGGTCAGACGAACTGGCAGGCACGGGAGCGCACTCGCAACTGATGTTCGTCTCACCCTACAACGGTGCCGTCACGCTGCGGGTGACCGCCGGCGCTGTGGACAACCCCGGCGCCTTCACCCTGCAGTCGAGGCAGTGTGGCGGCAGCGACGTCCCGATTCGCGCCGGCGCGGTCTTCGACGCGACGATCGACGCGAACGACTGCGTCATGCACAATCGTTTCGCGGAGGTCGACAGCGCGCACGCCGACACGTTCATCCTGTACCTCGGCCGCTACGAGGCGAAGACGATCACGATCAAGGCGCGCGGCACCAGCGCCGGGGTTTTCAAGCCGGCATTCGTGCTCACGGGGCCCTTCATCGCCGGAAGCAGCACGTCGAAATGGGCATACGCCGTGAGCTCGAGCGACTCCCTGTCGATTCCGGTGGAGGGTGGCAGCACGGGGGGTGACTACATGCTCGCGGTGATGGGGGCGGCGCCGGACATGTACGGCGACTACGCGCTGACGGTGGGTCCGACCGCCCCATGAGGGGCGGGCCGGCGGGCGCGGTCGGTTGACTTGGCCCTCGCGCGCCGTACATTTCAACAACGCCCCGCCACG
>DASZNJ010000034.1:0-5588 GCA_035551575.1 Gemmatimonadaceae bacterium | reverse complement strand
CCTGACACCTGACACCTGACACCTGATACCTGACACCTGGCCCCTGGCCCCTGGCCCCCGGCCCCTGGCCCCTGGCCCCCCTCACCGGTAGAAGTACCGGTCCTTCACCAGGAACAGCCCCACCAGCACCACATACTGGATCAGCGTGCTGATCTCGCTCCGCCACGCCTCTCCCCAGTGATGCTCGCCCGTTTCCTTCACGGCGGGCGGGCGCGGGAACCAGCGCGGGGTGCGCTGCTTGTAGGCGAGGTACTCCTCGCCGAAGATCGTCTCGAGGACCCCTTCCTCGTAGCGGACGATCAGCGTGTACTCGATCGCGAAGATCACCGCGGCCACCGGCAGGAACCAGAGCACGCCGGAGATCACGGCGAAGCCCATCCAGACGAGGAAGTTGCCGACGTAAAGCGGGTTCCTCACCCATGAGAAGATCCCGTAGGTCACCAGCCGCTGAACGTTGCGCGAGCGGCGGCGTGTCACCGTGCCCGCGGCGGCGACGCCGGCGAGTCGGATCGCTTCGCCGATCGCGATGATCACCGCGCCGATGATCCACCGGTTCGCCGACAGGCGCCCCGGGGCGAGCAGCGGCACGATCAAAAAGAGCACCGGCAGCCAGCCGCGGTTGCGGAACAGCACGGCGCCCAGGCGTGCCGCGGTGGACTGCTCGCTGGCCGAGACGGGAGGAGTGGTGGTCACGTCGAGTGGAAGAAGGCGGGATGGAAGACAGCGGCGGGGCGACTCGGCGGTGCGTGGCGCGACTGAACGCTAACCGCTTTCCCCTCACGGGTAAATCAGCCCGGCGAGGAACTCCTGCATCACGTGATTCACCGCCGATGGCCGCTCGAGACTGCTCAGGTGCCCCGCGCCTCCTATGATCTCGAGGACGCTCCCCGGAATCCGGTCGTGCATGTGCCGCGACTCGGACGGTGGCGTGGAGATGTCTTCCGCTCCGCAGACGATCAGCGTCGGGACGTCTATCGTCGGCAGCAGCGCGTTCGAGTCCGGGCGGTGCATCATCGCCTCGACCGCGCCGATGATCCCATCGACCGTCGCGTGCATCATGATGTACCGCGCGCGCTCGACGATCTCCGGGTGCCGTGCGAGCGTCGTCGCGCCGAGGACCATCGGGATCATCAGGTCGGCGACTGCGGCGGCGCCGCGCGTCCGCGCGAGGTCGATCTGCCCGGCGCGCTTCAGCCGCTCGTCGTCGCTGTCGGCGCGGGCGCGTGTGTCGAACAGCATCAGCCCGCGGATGCGCGCGCGATGGCGTCGCCAGAGGGCGAGGGTGACGTACCCGCCCATCGAGCAGCCCCCGATCACCGCGCTCTCGATCGACAGCTTGTCGAGGAGCGCGATCACGTCGTCCGCATGACGGTCGACGTTGTACGGGGGGAGCGCCGGCGTCCCGCCGAACCCGCGCATGTCGGGGGCGACGATCCGGCAGTGATCGACGAACGCGGTCAGCTGCGGCGTCCAGTAGCTGTGATCGAAGGGGAACGGGTGGAGCAGGACGACCGGCAGTCCCTCCCCCGACTCCTCGTGCGCCAGCTGCAGCTGCCCGGACTGGTGTGTGTGCATGTCGGTCATACCCGCTCCACCGCGGCGACACTCGCGCGCGCGTCGTAGGTGAGCCAGAAGAGCGTAGTCCCCTCCGCGCGGCTTCCCTCGTTCGCGGCGCTCGCCATCGCCGCGGCGAACGCCTTTGCGCTGTACGTCGAATCGATGGCGATCCCCGCCGCGTCCAGCAACCAGCGGGCCGCGTCGCGCCCCTGCGTCGTCGGTCGCCCGTAGGCCCCCCCGTACTGCGTCCGGTCGATGATGATCCGCGCCGGGTCGGGGCGTGGGACCGTCGTTCCCGTCCCCCCCTCGATGAATCGCGCGCACGTCCTCGCGATCGACAGGACGCGCCGCCGGTTGGCGACAATCCGCGGCGCGACCACCGCGCAGCAGATCGTCGTCTCCATCCCGGCGATCGCCAGCCCCAGCGCCAGCCCGGCGGCGGTGCCGCCGCTCCCTAACGGTACGACGATCCGCGCCGGCTTCGGCAGCCGCCCCGCCGACACCTGCTCGGCAAGCTCGAGGGCGGCGTTGACGTGCCCGAGCACGCCGCGGGCCGACGTCCCGCCGGGGGGGATCCAGCGCGCCCCGCGGCGGAGGCGGATCAGCGCCGCCGCCGCCAGCGCGCCTAACGTCGAGCGGGCGTCGCGCACTTCGGCGGCGGCGCCGCGGATCGCGGCCGCCACCTGGTACGCCTCCGGGTTCATCTCCTGCGGCCAGCGCACCACCGTCACCCGCGCGCCGACGGCGCGCCCGTAGACCGCCGTGGCGAGGGCGTGCGTCGAGCCGCGGGCGCCGGTGGTGACGACCTCGTCGCCCGGGGCGAGGCCGGCAAGGAGGAACTCGAGCGAGCGGACCTTGTTCCCGCCTAACGGCGTCCCGGAGCGGTCGTCACGCTTGATCCAGAGCTCACCGCGCCCCGGCGGCAGCCGCTCGACCGGCGTCGGGAACGCGCCGAGCCGGACGCGCGGCACCCAGGCGAGCGACGGGTAGCGAAGGAGGAGGGGCAGGGTGAACGGGTCCTGGCCTCCGCCGTCGGTCACGGAGAACCCTCTATCCCCGCCACCACAACCCTCGCCATTTCCCTTCCATTCCCACCCGCCAGTCGCAGCGCCTCTGTTCAGTTCGGATCATCCTCGTCGTCCTCGTCGTCCTCGTCGTCCTCGTCGAGCACGTCCATCCGGTCCCCCACCACGTCCTGCACGTACAGCATCTTGATCGGGACCATTACCGCCGCAAGGAGTGGAACGGCGACCATCAGCCCGATGAACCCGAACACCATCGTCATCAGTGCCTGGCTGATCACCGTCAGCGCCGGCGGCAGGTCCACCCCGCCGCGCATGAGCAGCGGGATGAGGATGTGATTCTCGAGGAACTGGATTCCGATGTAGGCGACCCCGATGAACAGCGCCTTCTCCGGCGAGTCGAGGAACCCCATCGCGATCGCCGGCACCGCGCTGAGGATCGGACCGATGGTGGGGATGAACTCGAACAGGCCGGCGAGCAGCCCGAGCGCGAACGCCGCCTTCACCTTCAGGACGAGGAGGACGACCGTCGTCACCGCGCCGATCGCGGCCATCGCGATCAGCTGCGTGACCAGCCATTTCCGGAGCGCGACCGCCATCGCCGCCAGCACCTCGCCGGCGCGCTTCCGCGACCGTTGCGGAAAAAGGTGCATCAACCCGCTGCGATATGTGGCGGGTTCCGCGCCGATGTAGACCGAGAGGAAGATGATCAGCAGGACCCCGCCGAACGCCGACAGCGTCGAGGTGAGGAACGGAAAGAGGTACCGCGTCGCTCCTCCCATCCGCGCGCTCAGCCGAGCCTTGAGGGAGGACGCGGGCGTCGCCTTCTTGACCGTGACAGTGTCCGTCCCCCGCGACGCCGAATCGCCCGAACTGCCTGCGCGCACGGTTGATGCCGTCAGTCTGGCGCTATCCTGACCCGAAACAGCTGCCGCGACGACATCTCGGCGTTCCTGGGCGCGGCTGACCGAATCACCTCCGCCGCCCGCTTTCGCCGAGTCCGCCGTCGGTCCTTCCTGCGTCGAATCGGTGTCTGTGTCGCTGTTCCCCAGCATGAGGCCGAGCAGCCCGTTCTGGTGCGTGTTGATCCAGCTCTCGACCTTGTCGATCGCCTCGGGGAGCTTCACGCGGAGCTCGCGGGACTGCTGCCTGAGCGTCGGTGCCATCCATGCCCCGAACCCGCCCAGGATGGCGAGGAACCCGATCACCACCATCGCCGCGCCGACTCCACGCGGGATCCGGAATCGCTCCAGACGGTCCACCGCCGAGGAGACGGCGAGCCCGAAGAGCGCGCCGAGGAAGACGACGAAGAACAGCTCGTGCGCGACCCAGAGCAGGCGGAGGATCACATAGATCCCGATGATCAGCGCTGCTGCGCGCAGCACGTCCTTGCTCTGCCATCCCACCGATCGCTTGCGCCGATCGCGGTGCACTGGAGGGGGTGCGGGGGCCGGCGCGACTGCCGTCGCCGTTGCTGACGCCGTCGGTGACGCCGTCGCCGGCGCGGTCGCCGGCGCGCCTGGGGTTGCGGGTTGCTCCGGCGATCCGCTCGGGTGCATCGTGGGGTCGGTCATTGGCGACGGTGGGAGCAAGGAGGGTACCGCGCTACATTACGGTTCACAAAGACATCGAGGAAGGAGTGCCAGACCGCACCCCGCATACGCCGCTGTATCTCGACACTCCCGAGGACGTCGAGCAATTCACGCGGACCATCGCCCATACAAAGCAGCTCGCCCTCGACACCGAGGGTGCGAGCTTCCATCGCTTCGTCGATCGCGTCTACCTGCTGCAGCTCTCGACAAGGGAGCAGAGCGCGGTCATCGATCCCATCCCCACGGGCCGGCTCGAGGCTCTGGGGAAGCTCGTCGAGTCGCCCGACGTCGAAGTCATCTTCCACGACGCCGACTACGACCTCCGTCTCCTCGGCCAGGACTATGGCTGGAAGACGCGCAACATCTTCGACACCCGCGTCGCCGCGCAGCTCCTCGGCTTCAAGGCCTTCGGGCTTGCAGCGCTGCTCGACAAGTACTTCGGCGTGACGCTCGACAAGAAGCACCAGCGCGCCGACTGGTCGATGCGCCCGCTCACCGCCGACATGCTCGCCTACGCGTCGCAGGACACCATGTACCTGCACGACCTGCGCGACCAGCTCCACCACGAGCTGGAGAAGAAGGGGCGCGTCGGCTGGGCGAAGGAGGAGTTCGCGCGCCTCGAGAAGACCCGTTGGGAGCCCGAGGATCCAGCGTCGGGCTACATGCGCATCAAGGGCGCGCGCGACCTTGACCGCCGCGAGCTGGCGCTCTTCCGCGAGCTCGTCCAGTGGCGCGACGCCCTGGCGAGGCAGCTCGACCGCTCGACCTTCCGTGTCGTCGGCAACGAGACCCTGATGGACATTGCCCGCCAGCGCCCGTCAGACGCGAAGACCCTGATGTCGATCAAGGGAATGCCGCGCGGGATCGGCGACCGTCACGCGGCCGAGATCCTCGAGGCCGTCGAGCGCGGCCTTGCCGTCCCGGACGCCGACCTCCCCCAGTTCCCGCGTGCGCCGCGCTGGGACAAGGACCCCGACTTCGACGCGCGGGTCAACGCCCTCCGGACCGTGCGCGACGAAGCGGCGAAGCGGCTCGAGCTCGACCCGGGCGTGCTCGGCTCACGCGAGCGCCTCGAGTCGATCGCGCGCCGCATGCCGCAATCCGTCGAGGATCTCTACGAGATCCCCGAGCTGAGGCGCTGGCAGATCGAGGAGTTCGGGGAGGCGGCGGTGAAGGCCGTGAACTCGATCGCCTCGGCGCCGCCGGGTGCGGGCCAACCCGTCTCGCCGAGCGGGCGTCGGCCGCGGGGGGGCCGGGGGCGTAATCCGCGTGGCGCGAGCGGCGCGAGCGGCGCGAGCGGGGATTCGGGCGACCAGGTGAGCCTCGCGTTAGGCGGGGACGACTTTGCTGCGCCGGCCGGCGCGAGCGCGGCGCCGGCGACGAACGTGGCCGCCCATCCGGCCGCCGCCCGCCCGGC
>DASZNJ010000033.1:0-3064 GCA_035551575.1 Gemmatimonadaceae bacterium | reverse complement strand
TCGCCCCCGCGCGCAGCGCCCGCTCCCGCGGCCGATCCCAGCATCCACCTCGCGATCACGCTCGATCGCCCGGACTGGCGCTATCACGTCGGCGACTCGGCGCGCTTTCACGTCGGCCTGGACCGGGGCGGACTGGCGATCCCCGGCGCGATGGTGCGCGTCGAGCTCGGGAAGGACCGGATGGAGCCGGCGCGGCGCGACACCGTCGCGCTCACACCGTCAGGGCTGACTCTGCCGGCGACGCTCGACGAGCCGGGGTTCGTGCGTGCGGTCGCGAGCGTCGTGATCGGCGGGGTGACGTACGGTGCGCGGGCGACGGCGGCGTTCGATCCGGAGCAGATCGCCGCGTCGACGCCGATGCCGAGCGACTTCATGGCGTTCTGGCGAGCGGCGGTCGCCAGCGCGCGGAAAGTGCCGCTCGACGTCCGGATGGTGCGGCTCCCGGGGCGATCGACGGCGGAGGTCAACGTCTACCACATCTCCTTCCAGAACGACCGGCTCGGGAGCCGCATCTATGGAATGCTCTCGGTGCCGGCCAGGCCGGGGAAATATCCGGCGATCCTGACCGTACCCGGGGCGGGAGTGCGCCCGTACTTCCCGCGCGTCGCGCTGGCGAGGAAGGGAGTGATCCATCTCGCGATCGGGATCCACGGCATCCCGGTCGACCGCGACTCGCTGCTCTACGCCGAGCTGCGGGCGACCGCGCTCAGGAACTACTGGGCGTACCGCCTCGAGGACCGCGACGCCTACTACTACAAGCGTGTCTACGTTGGCGTCGTCCGCGCGGGGGACTTCATCGCGACGCTCCCCCAGTTCGACGGGCGCAATTACGCGGTCGAGGGCGGGAGCCAGGGCGGGGCGCTGACCTTCGTCGCCGGCGCGCTCGACCCGCGGGTGACCGCGGTCGCCGCCAGCCACCCGGCGTTAGGCGACCAGTTCGCGTTCCTCCACGGCCGGACGAGCGGCTGGCCATTCATGCTCGCCGACACCGCGCACCTCGCGGCGAAGGCGGAGAAGATGGCGACGATCCCGTACTACGACACCATCAACTTCGCGCGGCTGCTGCGGGTGCCCGGCATCTACACGTGGGGGTTCAACGATACGACCGTCCCACCGACCGCGTCGTACGCGGTCTGGAACGTCATAACGGCGCCGAAGGAGCTCGACATCGCGAAGGAAGCTGGACATGCGCGCACCGCCGAGCAATCGGCGCACGTCGAGCGCTGGCTGCTGGATCGGCTGGGGGTGAGGCCGGCGGCGGGCCGCTGAATGGCCGTGGCTGCGCTGGCAGCATGAAGCCCTGTCCTCACCGGGCCCGAGGAACCAGCCTTGGATCTCCGTCACACGTGCACGCCCGTCTCCTTCAGGTGCACCGGCGCCGACCGTGCCCGCAGCTTGAGGTTCAGCATCTCGACCAGCACCGAGAAGCCCATCGCGAAATACGTGTAGCCCTTCGGGATGTGGACCCCGAAGCCCTCGGCGACGAGGTTGGTGCCGATCAGCACGAGGAACGACAGGGCGAGCATCTTGATCGTCGGGTGACGGTCGACGAAGCCGCTGATGGTCCCCGCCGAGAGGAGCATCACGCCTAACGCGATGACGTTGGCGGTGATCATGAGGGAGATGTCGTCGACCATCCCGACGGCGGTGATGACCGAGTCGAGCGAGAAGACGATGTCGACGATCATGATCTGGAGGACGACCTTGGCCAGCGAGCGGGCGGCGGCCTTCACCGAGCCGCCGGCGTCGTGCTCGGCACCTTCGAGCTTCCCGTGAATCTCGAAGGTCGCCTTCCCGATGAGGAAGAGCCCCCCGACGATGAGGATGATGTCGCGTCCCGAGACGCCGTGCGACAGGACGGTGAAGAGCGGGCGGGTGAGCTTGACGATCCACGCGATACTGAGGAGGAGCAGCAGCCGGGTGACGAAGGCCCCGCCGAGGCCGAGCTTGCGCGCCTTCGACTGGTCGGCCGCGGGAAGCTTCCCGGCGAGGATCGAGATGAAGATGATGTTGTCGATCCCGAGAACGATCTCGAGCGCCGAGAGGGTGAGCAGCCCTACCCAGGCGTTGGGGTCGGAGAGCCAGGACATGGGGGTGAGGCGAGTAGTGACGAGTGGCGAGTGACGAGTGAGGTGCGAGGGCGCTGCGGAGAGATCAGCGTACCTCGAATTCCTTCTGCATCCCGTGCATGAAGTGGGGCTTTCCGTCCTTCGCGTCCGGGGTGAAGCAGATCATCCCGTAGTGGCCGGGGATGAAGTTGCGGGTGAAGGTAACTGTCGCGCCCGGGGGAATCTCGGTGACGCCGCCCATTGTCGTGCCGGGTCCGGGCCTTCCCTGGGGATTCTTCGCCCAGGCGAGGAAGTCGGCGGTCCCCTTGCCGGGAGGGAAACGCGTGAGCACGACCATGTGTGCCTGCGAGCCGCGGTTGGTGACCGCGACGACGTGGCGCCCGCGGGTCAGCGGTGTGGTGAAGGCGAAGTCGTATTCGGTGAGCGAGAGCGCGACGTCGGCGGCGGGGAGGGTGCCGGCGCGAGGGGGGCCGGTGACGGTGAACGCCTTCGCCATCCCTCTCATGTAGTGCGCCGTGGTGTCGGGGCCGGGCACCTCGCAGAAGGCGAGATAATTTCCGGGTTCGAGGATGAGCGTCGCATTCCCCTCGATGCCCGGGGTGACCGCCTGCGGGCCGCCGACCGGATGCATCCACTCCGGACGCGGCGCGCGGCCGACGGACATCACCACCTTGAGCGCTTCGGCCGCGGACCGGCCCGCGTCGAGACGGACGATCATCACGTGGTGGGCGAGCTTGCCCTTGTTGACGAGCTTGAAGGTCGTCACCCCGGCGGGAATCGATGCCGGAATCTCGAGGGAGAAGTCGCGCGCCGTCACGATCACGACGTTGGGCTTTGGCTGGTTCGGCGACGTGGTACCGGCGAGGAGCGTGGCGAGGGCGGCGAGCTCGAGGATCATGGGCGGTTGGTAATGGGAGCCTGAGGATACGACATTCCCGGGTCCGGCGCGACCGGGGGGCTTCGACGGCGCGGCGGGCGGCGCTCCGGGTCGGTCG
>DASZNJ010000032.1:0-7616 GCA_035551575.1 Gemmatimonadaceae bacterium | reverse complement strand
AGCCGGACAGCGCCGGCCGGCCGAACTTCGCGGCGATGGTCTACGGCGCGCCGTTCGGCGTGATGCCGGCGATACCGGCGACGCTCCCGCCGGTCTTCCTCGCCTGGGCGGCCGATGACAACGTCGTCCCGAAGATGCTGCCGCGCTTCCGGGACGCGCTCGTCGCCGCCGGGATCAGGCCGGAAGTCCACGTCTACAGCGCCGGCGGCCACGGCTTCGGGATGAAGAAGCAGGGGACGACCAGCGATCACTGGGTTGACGAGTTCTACTGGTGGCTCGACGCCCAGGGGTTCGCGAAGGCGAAGCGAGCGGTGCTCCGCTGATCGCGGCGCGAGCCGGCTGCTCTGGCCGCACGGCGATCCGTCGCGTATCCTCCCGGTACGTTAGGCAGCTGTCACTCCTCGTGGCACCTTCACACCTCCCTCGTCACTACTCGCCGGCCCGCCATGTCACGACTCGTCGTCCAGAGCTTCGGCATCTCCCTCGACGGATTCGCCGCCGGCCCAGATCAGGACCTGCAGCACCCGTTGGGCGTCAACGGCCCTGACATGATGGGGTGGTTCTTCCCGACGCGTACCTTCCGCAGCGTCGTGCTCGGAGCCGACGGCGGCGAGACCGGGGTCGACGACCAGATCGCCGCCGAGTCGATGAAGGGAAAGGGCGCATGGATCATGGGCCGCAACATGTTCGCCCCGAGCCGCGGCCCATGGCCTGACGACAACTGGAAGGGGTGGTGGGGGGAGGAGCCGCCATATCACGTCCCGACCTTCGTCCTCACCCATTACCCGCGCCCGCCGATCCCGATGAAGGGAGGCACCGAGTTCCGCTTCGTCACCGACGGGATCCATTCCGCGCTCGAGCAGGCGAGGGCAGTCGCCGGCGACAAGGACATCCGCCTCGGCGGCGGCGCCGCCACCGTCAGGCAGTTCCTCCAGGCCCGGCTGATCGACGAGATGCATCTGGCGGTGAGCCCCGTCCTCCTCGGCAAGGGGGAGCATCTCTTCCACGGGCTCGATTTGGGTGCGCACGGCTACGAATGCTACCGGCACGTCGCCGGCGAGCGGGCGCTGCACGTCTTCATCCGCAAGCGCGAGGGCGCGAGCGGAACATGATGTCTGGCGCGTCGGGCCGGTTTGCGCCATGATCAGCGATCACCGTCCACTACCCATGCCTGAGCCCCGTATCCCTCACTGTCTGTCGCTCGGCCTGGGGGTTCTCCTCCTCGCCGCGACGGCGATGACAGCGGTCGCGCAGGACAGGGGCTATGGCGCCGAGGGGATGCTCTGCGAGCGCCCGAGCGGGCTGGCGACCGGCGTGCGCTACAGAAAGCCGCAGGGCCCGACCGCCAGCATCGGCGCCGATCACGACGTCGGCGCCGTCCCCGTGTTCGCGCTCGCCGACGTCGGGGTGGCCGGGGCAGGGGGATCCCTCGGGATGCTCGCCGGGATGGTCGGCTGCGCGCCATGGGGAGACATCCCGCTCTTCGGGTTGTCGCTCCGCGCCAGCGCGATCCGGACGTACGGCTCGCCCAAGGGAAGCGGGGTCGAGCCAGGGCAGACGTACGTCGGCGGGGAGCTCACCCTCCACCTGCTGCTGTCGGTGGGGATCGGGGTCTTCACGCGCGTCGCCGGCCCGGACAGGAACGGGCGGCTCGTGACTGTGGCGTTAGGCACGGGGTTCTAGATGACAGCCCTGTCCGACCGCGCGAGCTTCCTCGTTGCCGCACTGCTGGCCGCCGCCCCGATGGCGGCGCAGGACGCCCACCCCGACCAGGTCAGCCTCCGCATTCCCGATTCCGTCGGTGTCTTCGCCATGGCCGCCCGCAAGGACTTCGACGACCCCGGCCTCGGCGTGATGCTTCGCTACCAGCGCGCCGACAGCCTTCGCATCGATGTCTTCGTCTATCCCGGCCCTGACCTCGCGACGGACTGCGCGCTCAGCTGCGCGCGGGAGGTCCTCGACAAGGACGTACACACCTTCGCCGAAGCATTTCCGGAGATGGTGAAGCGCCACTACGTGGACAGCATCGCTGTCGTCAGGGACGACACGCTCAGTCGCGCCGCCGATGACCCCTGGCAGCTCGGCCGGCACGTCACGCTTCGCATCTGGCAGGGCGGCACCGCCGAGCGGTCGGACTTCTATCTCTACTACCTGCCGAGCGTACGTGTGAAGCTCCGCGCCACCTACGTCGCCGACTCGATGCGTGTCGCCGCGGTCACAACCTTCGCGCACGATATCGTTCCGGCGCTCGTCGCCCGGGCGCAGGTCGCCGCTGCGGCATCACCGGACAGCCGCCACATCGGGGTGACGGTGACGCTCCCCGGTCCGCCATCGGCGATCTTCGCGAAGCTCCTCGACGCGCTGACGAAGCAGGGCTACACTATCGCTGATTCGAGCCGGGAGACGGGCCGGATCACCACTGCACCCACGCTGAGCTGGCCGAAGGGGAGCGAAAAGGAAGCCTGGCACGGCAGCGATTCCCCCGGGGTCCTCCTCGTGGTGCGGATGCAGACAAAAGGCGACTCGACCACCGTCAGCATCAGCGGCCAGTCGCCGACAGTCGCCGGCTGGAAGGATGCAAAAGTCGCGAACCAGCTCGAGCTGATCAGCGTCGTCATGCTGGCGGGCGAGCTCCCCGACCCTCACCCCAGGTGACCATGCACCGTCGCACCTTCCTCGCCTCCCTCGGTGTCGCCGCCGCTGCCGCACGGCTGGGCGGCTGCGCCACCGCTTCCCCTGGCACCGCATCCAGCAGCACCGGCACCCGCCGCCTCAAGCGCGTCGGGATCCAGCTCTACACGCTGCGCGACGACGCGAAGAACAACCTCGAGGCGACTCTCACCGACATCGCCAGCGCCGGCTACAAGGACGTCGAGCTGCTCTCGTCGATGCGCAACTTCGGGATGCCCCCGGCACAGCTCCGGCAGCTCCTCGACCGCCTCGGGCTCCGCGCGCCGTCGACGCACATCGGCAGCGAGGCCTTCGACAACCTTGGGCCGCTCTTCGACGAGGCGGCAACGCTGGGCCACCAGTACATCGTCCTCGCCAGCCTCCCCTATGGCCCCGGAAAGGCGACGCTCGACGACTACCGGCGCTGGGCCGACCGCCTCAACGAGGCCGGCCGTCAGGCGCGCGCCCGCAACCTCTGGATGGCGTTCCACGACGAGGCGTACGACTTCTCTCCCCTCGTCGAAGGGCAGATGCCGTACGACATCCTCGCCGACCGCACCGATCCGTCGCTCGTCCGGCTGCAGCTCGACACCGGCAACGCGGCGATGGGCGGGCGCGACCCCCTCGAGCTCATGCGCAAGTACGGCTCGCGCTACTATTCGTTCCACATCAAGGATGCCGCGCGGCTCGGAGCGCCTAACGATACCGAGCTGGGAAAGGGGATGATCGACTTCCGCCGGCTGCTGGCGATGATCCCCGACATCGACGACAAGTACCTCTTCGTCGAGCAGGAGAGCTATCCCGGCGCGCCGATCGACAGCGTCAGGCGGGACTTCGCGTACATCTCGTCGCTGCAGTTCTAACGGGTACGACTCGCGAGGAACGTTCGATGGGCATCGAGGTTCGGCGAGCGAAGGGCGGTCCCCTGGTCGTCGCGCAGATGGCGCTCGCGCTCGCCGTCCCCGCCTGCGGCAACCGGCCGTTCGCCGAGCCGTCCCCCGGCGTCGACGTCAAGGTGACCTTCCTCCAGCCGCACGGGATCGCGGTCAGCCCCGACTCGGTGGTCGTCGTCTCCGAGCTGAGGGGACACTACGTCGCACTCCGCGGCGATACGGTCGTCGTCCGCGTCACCCGGCTCACCGGAATCGAGCATCCGACCGCGTGGGCGGGGCGCGATGTGAGCTTCGCGCGTGACCGCACCGCGAGGATCGAGCAGACGAGCTTCGACGGCTCGAAGTCGGGCACCGTCGCCCTCGTCGGGATGAGCTGGTTCCTGCTCTGGATGTTCCGCGAGGCCCGCTACTGACTCGACCTTTCAAGGGGTCAGAGTCGTTGAAGAACGATCATGCGTGGGACGTCACGATATCGGCCCGACGTGGTGGGCGTTGTACCAGCCTAACGCGATTGCGACGAGCGCGAGGATCACCGCCAGCCCGATGAGCCATGGCATCTTCGCGCGAACCCGGGCCCGCTCCGCCGCAACGTCGTGGTAGTACAAGCTGGGCGCGGCCTCGCGCACGACCCCGCTGGCGATCAGGCGGTCGAGCCGCCGGCGATCGCGTTCGTTGAGGTCATCAAGCCGCTGCGCCGTCTCCGGGCTGATCGCGCCGCGCCGGCGCAGCATGTTCGCCGGCCGCCGCGCGACGACGATGATGACGATGACGAGCAGTGGCAGGTAGGCGGGAAAGAGCGAGCGCATGACTCTCCTTGGTTTCTCTGCGGCGAATCGGTGACAAGCGCCTGGCAGCGGTGATGGTCCTCCATCGACTCCGACCCCTGGAGCGGGGCATCATCGTTTTTCAACGACTCTGACCCCTTGAACGGGCGGCGAGGGGCTTCGTCATCGGCGAGACGCCGTTCTCGTCGAACGCCTCGACGCTGAACCAGTAGTTGACGCCGACGTTCAGCGCCCGTATCTCGAGCGTGGTCGCGGCATCGGCCCAGACCTGGTAGGCCTGGCGGATCTTGTCCGGCGCGATCCCCCAGCGGACGTTGTAGCCGACCGCGCCGGCCACCGGCTTCCACGACACGAACGCGTTCCGCTCGTCGCTGTCCCGCCGTACCGTCACGCCGTCCGGCATCGCCACCGGCTTTCCAGTCCCGTTCCCGAAGATCCGGATGTCGCTGATCGCGAGGTGCGGCGCCGAAACGCGGCCGTGGACGTACCGGACGTAGCGCACGCGCTTCGCCGCCGGGAGCTCGATGTACGCGTTAGGCCTGTCGCGCGCCTCCCGCGACAGGTCGGCGAGCGTCGTCCACCTCCTCCCGTCGCGCGAGCCGACGACCCGGAAGCGCGCCGGGTAGATCGAATCCGTTCCGTAGAGGTTCGACTTGTAGTCCGAAAAGTTCACCTGCACGGCGCGCACGGTCTTCACCCCGCCGAGGTCGATCGTGATCGTCTCCCCGGCGCGGTTCGCGCGCGCCACCCAGAAGGTGCGGGGGTTCTCGTCGGTGACGTTGCTCGCCGGGAAGCTGTCGAGCGCCGACGAGGCCGTCGCCGGCTTCCGGTACGACAGCAGCATCCAGCCGGTGAACAGCTCCTCGCTCCGCTGCCATTTCCGCGTCGGCGCCCAGTGCGGGAAATCGCCGAACCGCGTGTCGGCGTACATGTCGCCATCGGCGTCGAACCCGGCCGGGTGCATCGCGATCCGCCGCTCGAAGTTCCAGTTCACCGCCACCCACGGCGTCCCGGTGTTCCACCAGTTGCCGTGCAGGTCCTGGAAGGTGTTGCCGTGCCCGGCGCCGGCCACGAACCCGCCCGGCTTGTAGGCGACCGGGTTGTACGGGGCGTAGGTGAACGGGCCTAACGGTGCGTCGCCGACGTACGTCCCGTTGCCATAGACGTTGTACTCCGTCCCCGGGCCGGCGTACTGCAGGTAGTACTTCCCGCCGTGCTTCGTCATCCACGCCCCCTCGATGAAGGGGACGCGCGAGTCGCGGTGGTCGCGGCCGAACCGCTCCCACCCGTGGCTCTCGGGGTGGAGGCGGAGCAGGGGGCGCTGCGTTCCCTTGTAGGCGAGCCGCTTCTTCGGGTCGAGCTCGATTCCGTAAATGGGATACGTGTTCGACGATCCCCAGTAGAGGAACCAGCGTCCGTCGTCGTCGCGGAAGAGCGCCGGGTCCCATGGCCCTGGCGGATTCGAATCGGCGGGGATGTCCGTCCGGTCGCCGCGCGCCGCAGCGTTAGGCAGCCGAGGCATGAGCCGGTTGTACCACTCGACCCGTCCCGTCGCCGGGGCGGTCGTGTAGAGCAGGGGACGCGGCTCCATCGCTGACGGGAGGAGGAATATCGTGTCGCCCACCGCCAGCGCGGCCGGCGCGACCACGTCCTCGAAGGGCCAGCGGCTCGGGCGCACGTGCGTCCAGTGCACGAGGTCCGGCGACCGCCAGTAGCCGGCGGCGATCGTCGCGAACAGGTAGTACTGCCCGCCCTGCGTCACGATCACCGGGTCGGCCCCGCTGCGATACGAGACGCTGTCGTTGATGTTCTCGAAGTTGTACCGGTAGTCGACGTCGAGCGGGTTGCACCACGTCCGGATCCCGCTCGACTGCGCTCCCGCCGGCGCACCGATCGCCAGCGCCGCGACCAGCATTGCGAGCGAGCGGCGGCTCATACGCCGAACTGCCGCAGGTGGTGGTCGGTGTGCACGTAGCCGAGCACTCCCCACGACCGGCGCGACAGCTTTCCGAACGCCGGGTGCCGCGGCCACTCCGTCCGCTGGTGCTGCGCGGCGAAGCGCTCCATAGCCGACTCGAGCTCGCGGAGCTCGGCGTCGATCGAGAGCGGTGGCCGCTGTATGATCTCGCGCACCGTCGGCGCGTTCTTCGGCATCCCGATCAAGCGGATGAACAGCACATTGAATGGCCACGTGCCGATGATGGGAATCTTCCGCTGGCGGACCTCGATCTCACCCATCCCCATCCGGAAGGCATCGACCATGTGCGCGAGCATCCGGTCCACCGTGAACTTCCCCCAGCGTGCCTGGTGCGCGGGAGTCAGCCGTCGCGCGCGCGCCATCAGCTCGCTGCGCGTCTTCTCCTGCCAGAGACTCTTCATGCCGTTCGCTCCCCGCCGCTCGTGCGGCGCCGTTCCGCTGCCGCTCGCGCTACGGCTTCCGCGCCGTGCTGTCGGCCGTCGCTCCCGGCGGCCGCGTGATGTCCGACATCAGCGTCAACACCGTCGCCAGCGCCTCGCTGTCGATCCCCGGTCCGCGCGTCGTGCCGACGCCGGCCGTCACCGTGACGCGCGTCGAATCACCCACCGGGGCGAGCGCGACGATCACCGACGTCCCCTCCGGGCTCTTCCCTCGTACCTCCGCCGCGGGCGCGTCGGGGGTGATCTCGGTGTAGCCGCGCTCCTTCATCGCCGCGAACGCGCGCGCGAACAGCGTGTCGCTCGACTCGCGAGCGACGGTCGTCATCTGCGGCGCGGTCCGCCCCGGCGCGCCGGTCGACGGACGGTTGACGGTGCAGGCGAGCGCGGCGGCCGAGAGCAGGACCAGGGTGCGGATGCGGGGCATGAGCGGCGGTGTCGGATGTGGAATGGCTGGCGGCAGCGCCCGGTCGCTCAGCGCTGCCACTCTGTCTTCAACGCAGCATACATGAACTGGTCCAGCACGACTCCTTCCTTGATCGCGGCGCGGCGCATCGTCCCCTCGCGCACGTAGCCGCACTTTTCCAGCACCCGCGCCGACCCGGTGTTCCTCGTGTTCGCCACCGCGAATACCCGCTCGAGCCCGAGCGTGTCGAATGCGTACGCCGTGGCGGCCCGGACCGCCCCGGTCGCGAGTCCGCGCCCCCACGCCGCCACCCCGAGCCAGTAGCCGATCTCGGCGGCGATCCGGTGGACGTCCTCCTGCAGCATCAGCCCGACCCCACCCACCGGCTCGTCCGACCCCGGCTCGAGGATCGCAAAGGCCGTCGGCGGAGCGACGCCGACGTTGCGG
>DASZNJ010000031.1:0-11342 GCA_035551575.1 Gemmatimonadaceae bacterium | reverse complement strand
CGGCCGCCCTTGGCCGGCGCTGGTGCCGGCTTCTCGGCGCGAGCACGCTTCTCCCGCTCCCAGCGCGCCCGGATGCGGGCGATCTGGTCGTCGGTGAGGGGACTGATGTGACTGCGGACGGGGATGTCCATGTTGCGGAGCAGCGCGACGACTTCGTCAGCGCTGATCCCGAATTCACCCGCCAGGTCGTTCACGCGAAGCTTGCTCAAACCTTCCTCCGATTGGGCGACGGCTCGACACGCGTCTCGCGTGCAGCCTCCGCTCCCTCCACGAGCGCGCGAATCCCTCTCGCGAGCCGATTATCGACGATGCCGACCGCGGCCGTCGACTGCCTTCCTACCGCCGCGCCGAGCGCGTCGGCACCTAACGCTTCGATATAGCGCACCCGCCGCGCATTGAGCAACGGGATCACCTTGTCGAGACTGTTCTTCGATGCATCAGGAGCGACGACCGCGAATGCGAGCTTGTTCTTCGTCGCGGCCATGCGCACCTGCTCCACCCCTACCACCACCATCCGACCGCGCACACCGAGGCCGAGGAGATTGGCCAGCTTGCGGCGTGCGGCGTCGTCCATCGTCTATTCCTGCGTCCCGCCCGCGCTGGCGCCGTCGTTGTCGGCGCCCTCTTCGGTGAGGGAGTCGATCATCGCCATGATGCGATCGGCCTCTGACGGCGCGATTCCGGGGAGCTTGAGGAAATCGTCGCGCTCGAGATCGATGATGTCGTTGAGCGTCTTGTAGCCAGCCTCGCCGAGCACGGCGACCGTCGCGGGGGGAAGCCCCTCGATCTCGGAGAGCTGGAGGTCGACCTCGGCCTCGTCGCCGGGCAGCGGTGCGAAGACGCCTTCGGCGCCGCGCTCCATCCACTCGCGGCTCGAAAACAGGTCGATCTTCCACCCCGTGAGCTCGGACGCGAGCCTGACGTTCTGGCCATTGCGCCCGATCGCGAGCGACAGCTGGTCCTCGTCGACGATCGCCTGGATCGTCTTGGTGGCCGGATCGCTGAAGACGCGCGCGACGCGGGCCGGCGCGAGCGCCAGCTTGGCGAATCGCTCGGGGTCCGACGACCAGGGCACGATGTCGATGCGCTCACCACCGAGCTCGTTCACGACCGCCTGCACACGCGAGCCCTTGAGCCCGACGCACGCGCCCACGGGATCGATGCTGTCGTCGCGCGAGAAGACCGCGATCTTGGAACGGCTGCCGACCTCGCGCGCGGCGACGCGGATCTCGACGATCCCCTGCTGGATCTCGGGGACCTCGAGCTTGAAGAGCGCCTTCACGAACAGCGGATCGGCGCGGCTGAAGATCAGGCGCGGTCCCTTCGGCGTCTCCTCGACGCGCTTGAGGACGGCGCGAATCGGCTCGCCCTGGTGGAAGTGCTCGCGGTGATTCTGCTCGCGATAGGGGATGATCGCTTCCGCCTCGCGGAACTTGTTCAGCATGATCACGAGCTTCCCGCGCTCGATCTGCTGGACCTCGCCGGAGAGCAGCTCACCGACGCGCGACGAGAACTCGTCGCGGATGCGGGTGCGCTCCCCTTCACGGACGCGCTGGATGATGCGCTGCTTCGCGGCCTGGACCGCGGCGCGGCCGAAGACCGCGAAGTCGACCGGCTCTTCGAGCTGGTCGCCGACTTCGAAGCCCTCGTCGTAGAAGCGCGCGTCGTCGACGGTGATCTCACGGGCGGGGTCGGTGATGGTGTCGACCACGGTCTTGAGGACGACGATGCGGATGTCGCCACGCCCGTCGTCGATCGAGACCTCGGCCTGCACCGTCGGCCCGTACTTCTTGGCGAGCGCGGCGAGGATGCCGTCCTGCAACAGGTCGTGGAGCTCCGCGCGCTCGAGCTGCTTGACGTTCGTCAGCTCACGCACCGCCGCCAGAATTTCCGCTGAACTGACCATCGCGAACCCCTCTACCGTTTCCAGTGAAACGCGAGCCGGGCTTCACGAACCCCGGCCAGCGTGATACGCCGCTCCTCACCCTTCGCCATCCGAACGACCGCCGTCTCCGCGCCCGGCTCGCCATCGACCGACACGATCTCGACCTCCGCCCGCCCCCCGACCTCATCGCTGACGATGTTCGCCTGGCGCCCAGCGAAGCGCCGCCAGTCCCCGGCATGTCGGAGCACGCGCTCCACACCCGGCGACGAAACCTGCAGGACATACTGCGTGCCGGCCACATCCCCCGCGTCGAGCCGTGCCTCGATCGCGCGCGAGACCTTCGCGCAGTCCTCGACCGTCACCTTCTGCTGGTCGAGCCGATCGATCCGGACGTCGATTACCGGGCGACCCTTCGTCCCGCCCTTCCGGAGCTCGACCAACTCGAATCCGAGTGTGTCAAGCTCCTTCCGGACAATGACTTCCAGCGAATCGCTCACGTTTTATCGAGATGGCGGACAACGGCTCCAAGAACAAAAAAATGTGGGGAAACTCCCCCACATTCAGCCCGCGTCCCGTCTCCCCTGGCGTCGAGCAACCTGAATCTAGCCTGTGCGAAGGCGGGAATCAAGCACGCAAGCGGCAAGCCTCACCGTGGATGAGCCACCATCACTCCGAGTTGGCGTCCGGCATCGCCGGCGCGATGCGAGAAGAAGCGGTCGTTGTCGCAGCGCGTGCACCGCTCGCTGATGGTGATCTCGCGGACGCCGAGGGCGCGCGCGTGCTCGGCGATGAGCAGCCGCAGGTCGACGCGCGTCGGGCGGTCGGCGGCCATCCCGGTCAGCGCGCCGTAGACGTCGGGGCTGACCTCGTAGCACCTGCCGCAGATCGCGGGGCCGCAGTGGACGATGAGCTCCGGCGCCGGGCAGCGCTCCTGCTCGAGGATCGCGATCGCCCGCTCCGTGATTCGCCCGGCGGTGCCCCGCCATCCCGAGTGCAGCAGCGCGGTGACCCCGCTCGGGTGGGCGATGAACACCGGGACGCAGTCGGCGATCGTCACCGCCATCGCGGTGCCGGGAAGCGGGGCGAGGTGGCCATCGGCGTCGTCGGCTCGCAGCCACCCGGTCCACCCCGGGACGTGGCGGATGACGGTTGCCTCGTGGACCTGCCTGGCGCTGGCGAGGCGGGCGCCGCCGAGGGACTCGCGCAGCGCCCCCCAGCGGGCGAACACCTCCCCAACCTGCTCCCCGCCCTGGAGCCCGAAGCTGCCGGCAGCGCGCGTGGTGGTGAAGGCGCTGACGCCTAACGCGGCGAAGCCGGGGGCGATCTCGCGATCGTCGGCCACGGCCGCGCGCGCGCTGGCTGGGGCCGTCACCTCTCGCGCCGATCCTCGACGCGCTCGATGCGGGCGCCGAGGGCGCGAAGCCGCTCGTCGATCCGCTCGTAGCCGCGCTCGATCTGGCCGACGTTGTTGATCGTGCTCGTGCCGCGCGCGCAGAGCGCGGCGAGGAGCATCGCCATCCCGGCGCGGATGTCGGGGGACTCGACCGTCGACGCGGTGAGCGCCGATGGACCGGCGACGATCGCGCGGTGCGGATCGCACAGGACGATGCGCGCGCCCATCGAAACGAGCTTGTCGACGAAGAACATCCGCGACTCGAACATCTTCTCGAACATCAGCACCATCCCCGTGCACTGCGTCGCCGTGACGATCGCGATGCTCATCACGTCCGCCGGGAAGGCGGGCCAGGGCTGGTCCTCGAGCTTCGGCACCGCCCCCCCGAGGTCGCTCTGGATCTCCATGCTCTGGTTCGCCGGCACCACCAGGTCATCGCCGTCGACTTCGCAGATCACGCCGAGGCGCTCGAAGCCCATGCGGATCGCGCGCAGGTGCTCGATGCCGGCCCGCTCGATGCGCAGCGCGGACTTCGTGACCGCGGCGAGCCCGATGAAGGAGCCGACCTCGATATGGTCGGGGCCGATGCGGTGTGTCGCGCCGGAGAGGTTGCGACCACCATGGATCGTGACGCGGTTGGTGCCGATCCCCTCGATCTCGGCGCCGAGGGCGACGAGGAAGCGGCAGAGATCCTGGACGTGCGGCTCGCAGGCCGCGTTGCCGATCGTCGTCGTCCCCGTGGCGGCGACCGCGGCGGTGATCGCGTTCTCGGTCGCGGTCACGCTCGGCTCGTCGAGGAACATGTCGACTCCGCGAAGCCCGGAGGTCCGGAACTCGAGGCGCTTGCCGATCTTGTAGGTCGAGCCGAGCTGCTCGAGCGCGAGGAAGTGCGTGTCGAGGCGGCGGCGCCCGATCACGTCGCCGCCGGGAGGCGGCAGCGTCACCTCGCCGCACCGTGCGAGGAGGGGGGCGGCGAGGAGGATCGCGCCGCGAATCTTCTTGCAGAGATCGGGATCGAGGTCGGCGGCGCGCAGGCTCTTCGCGTGAATGTTCAGCGTGTTCCGCTCGACCCACTCGGCGCTCGCGCCGACCGACTGGACGAGCTGCACGAGGGTCTCGACGTCGCGGATGCGCGGCACGTTCTCGAGGACGACCGGCTTGTCGGAGAGCAGCGCGGCAGCGACGATGGGCAGCGCGGCGTTCTTGTTGCCGGAGGGCCGGATGGTACCGGAGAGGCGGTGGCCGCCTTCGACGATGTACTGAACCGCGTTCGTGACCATTGTCCGGGGAGCTGCGCTTGCGCGAGTGAAAGGAAGGGGCGCGAAGAATGGTCAGGGGCGGGGCGCGCGCGCAAGCGTGAGCGCCGTGTCCGATGTACGGCGATTGACGCGGTGTGCCAGGGCTCACCAGGATTGCCGCAGCAGGGCTCGGCTGGCCCCACCCTTGCACGATGGGAAGCGGGCCGAAGGGCGGACCGGCGCGAACCGTCCGGAGGTGCCACCACCCCATGGAGACGATGATCGACGCGATCACACACGCGGGCTCGCTGCTGCTGCAGGCCACGGCAACGCTCCCGGACACGATCTACACGAAGACGGTGGCGGCGCAGCGAGGGTGGTTCGAGCAGCTGACCGCGATCGCGAGCGGGCTGGTCTCGCTCTCCCTGCTGGTGCTCACGGTGGCGCTGGTCCCGGCCGCGTGGAACTTCCGGAAGAGCTACAAGAAGATCAGCGACCTGCTGGACAAGGTGTACGCGGACATCAACCCGCTGACGAAGCATGCGAGCGCGATCGCCGACAACGTCGACTACATCACGACGTCGGTACGGGTCGACATGCAGCGGGTGAACCAGACGATCAGCGCGGCGAACCAGCGGCTGCGCGAGGCGGTGGATCTCACCGAGCAGCGGATGAACGAGTTCAACGCGCTGCTCAAGGTCGTGCAGCAGGAAGCGGAGGACACCTTCGTCTCGACCGCGGCCATGGTGCGCGGTGTGCGGAAGGGGATGGAAACGTTCGACGAGCAATCGCGAGCGGACAATGTGGCGCGAGTGCCGCGCCCAGCCTATGAGAACGATGACTGGACCGAAGGGGGAGACTACGATGGCGACGACAGTTCGTCCGCGGCCGCGGACCGGCGGCCCGGCCCGCGCATCCGCTCGCGAGACCTCGCGTGACGAGTCGCGCGAGCAGCAGTTCGACCTGCTCACCGCGACGCTGATCGGGGTGGCACTCGGCGTCGGCACGACGCTGCTGCTGCGGCAGGGCCCGCGCGGGGAGCGGCCGCTGATGCCGATCCTCCGCGCCGCCGGCAGGGGCGCGAAGTGGGCCGGCGTGACGGGCTATGAAGGCGCCAGGATCGGGGCGAAGGCGGGACGCCGCGGCGCGTCGTGGGTTGCCGACAAGGGCGAGGATCTGTGGGACCGCGTCCCGGCCGAGGAGATCGGCGAGTCGATCGGCGAGTTCCTCGAGGAAGCGCGCGACCGGATCAGCGAGACGGTCGAGTCGGAGATGAAAGATCTTCGCAAGGCGATCAATCGTCAGCGCCGCAAGCTCGGCATCTGACGCCGGGCCGCAGTCGGGAGGTGGCGTGCGGCTGGCAGCCGCGCGCCTCTTCCGCTTGTCCGGGTTCATTCTCGCCGCCGTCGCGCTCGGAGCGCTCCTTCCGCGCGCCGCCTGGGCGTGGACACCCGGGACGCACATCATGCTCAGCGAAGCCGTGCTCCGGGCGCTGGCCACCCTCCCCGCCGCGATCGCCGAGCTGCTGCAGGCCTTCCCCTACGATTTCCTCTACGGGTCGATCGCCGCCGACACGAGCATTGCGAAGAAATACGCGGCGCCCGGCCGGCACTGCCACGCCTGGAACGTCGGGCTGGAGATCCACGACAAGGCGCGCGACGAGCCCCTCCGCGCCTTCGCGTTAGGCTACCTGACGCACCTCGCCGCCGACGTCGTCGCCCACAACTATTTCGTGCCGCGCCAGCTCGCGGTCGCCTCGCGGACGGCGGGGCTCGGGCACAGCTACTGGGAGAGCCGCTTCGAGGCGCACCTCGGCGAGGGGCACGCGCGGCGGGCGAAGGAGGTCATCCTCCTCGACCACAACCGCTCGGACGAGCTGCTCGACCGCGTGCTGAGCCCGACGATCTTCAGCACGCCGACCAACCGGCGGATCTTCCGCGGGATGGTCTACGTCACCGACAGCGAGTCGTGGCAGCGGGTGTTCAAGGTCGCGAAGGAGATGAGCCGGCACGACCTGCCTGACGCGGACGTCGAACGCTATGTGTCGTTCGCGTACGACTACGTGATCGACTTCCTGGTGCGCATCGACCGGTCGGAGCCGTACAAGTTCGATCCGGCGGGGGAGGAGCACCTGCGGCTGGCGAAGATCATCCGCCGCGACACGCTCCGCGCGGGGGGTGGTGGTGCGGACGCGCTCGTCGACGAGGCGGCGCGACACTTCGCGCTGCCGTCGTCGGCGCTGGACTACGCGCGGACGGCGGCGTCGCCGATCATCCCCGGGCCCTGGCCGCCAGCAGCTGGTTGACCTTCTTCGCGTCGGCGCTCCCCTTCGACTTCTTCATCACGAGGCCGACGAGCACTCCCTGGAGCTTCCTTTCCCCCGCGACGTAGCGCTGCGCCTCGACCGGATGCTCGGCGAACACCTCGTCGATCCAGCCGGCGAGCGCGCCGTCGTCGTCGACGCGGACGAGCCCCTCGCGCTTCGCGACCTGCTCGGCGCGGTCGCCGGTCCGGACCATCTCGGCGAACACCTGGCGCGCCGCCGAGTGGGCGACGACTCCGTCGCGCACGAGGGTGATCAGCGATGCGAGGTCGGCCGGCCGCACCCGGAAGTCCTCGAGGGTGTCGCCGCTGGCGTTGAGGGCGGCGAGGACGCCGTTGATCGTCCAGTTCGCGGCCGCCTTCGGGTCGCCGCTCTGGCGGGCAACTCCCTCGAAGTAGTCGGCCAACTCCGCCGAGGACGTCAGGACCTCGACGTCGTAGCTGCCTAACGCGTAGTCGGCGACGAAGCGCTGGCGGCGCTTCTCCGGCAGCTCCGGAATCGACTTGCGCATCCGGTCGACGAAGTCCTGCGCCAGCACGAGGGGGGGGAGATCGGGCTCGGGGAAGTAGCGGTAATCGTGGCTTCCCTCCTTGGTGCGGCTGGGGCGGACTTCGCCCCTCGCGGCGTCGAAGAGCATCGTCTGCTGCTGCACGCTCCCGCCGCTCTCGAGCAGCCGGACCTGGCGCGCGAACTCGACGGCGAGCGCCTTCTCGACGTTGGAGAAGGAGTTGAGGTTCTTGACCTCGGTCTTCGTCCCGAGCTTCACCTCGCCCATCCGGCGGGCGCTGACGTTGGCGTCGACGCGGAGGCTTCCCTTCTCCATGTCGCAGTCGCTGATGCCGCAGTACTGGAGGATCTGCTTCAGCGCGCGGAGGTATCCGCCAGCCGCTTCCGCCGAGCGCATGTCGGGGCCGCTGACGATCTCGATGAGGGGCACGCCGGCCCGATTGAGGTCGATCGCCGTCACGCCCGGGTAGCGGTCGTGGAGCGACTTGCCGGCATCCTCCTCCATGTGCACGCGCTCGATCCCGACGCGAATGAGCGCGCCGTCGGCACGGTGGCCGATGGTGAGGTGCCCATGCTCGGCGAGGGGCTTGTCGAACTGCGAGATCTGGTAGCCCTTCGGAAGGTCCGGATAGAAGTAGTTCTTGCGCGCGAACACCGACACGAGGTTGACCTCGCAGTCGAGGGCGAGCGCGGCGCGCGTCGCCAGCTCGACGGCGTGGACGTTGAGCACCGGGAGCGCGCCGGGAAGGGCGAGGCAGACCGGGCAGGTGTTGACGTTAGGCGGCGCGCCGAACTCGGTGCTGCAGTTGCAGAACGCCTTGGTCCGCGTCCGGAGCTGGACGTGGACCTCGAGGCCGACGACCATCTCCCAGTCGGTGCTCACCGCGGTCGCGGTCATCGCATCGCCTCCGCGCCGAGCGCCTTCTCGAGCGCATAGGCGGCGCCGAACATCCGCGCCTCGTCGAAGTGCGGGGCAATGAGTTGACCCCCGACCGGCAGTCCATCGACCAGCCCGATCGGCTGCGACATCGCCGGAACGCCGGCGAGGTTCGCGGTCGCGGTGAAGATGTCGCTGAGGTACATCTCGAGCGGATCGGCCGACTTCGCCCCGAGCTCGAAGGCCGGGCTCGGCGTCGTCGGGGTGAACAGCAGGTGCACGCCGCTGGCGAACACGGAGCGGAAGTCGTCGGCGATGAGGGTCCGGACCTGCTGCGCCTTGCGATAGTACGCGTCGTAGTAGCCCGCCGACAGCACGTAGGTGCCGAGCAGGATGCGGCGCGTCACCTCCCTGCCGAAGCCGCGCGAGCGCGTCGCCTCGTAGGTGCCGGCGAGGCTGCCGGCCGCCTCGCGCACGCCGTAGCGCACGCCGTCGAAGCGCGCCAGGTTCGACGACGCCTCGGCCGGGGCGATGATGTAGTAGACCGGGATCGCCAGCCCGGTGTGCGGGAGCGAGACGTCGCGAACCTCGGCGCCGAGCTGGCGGAAGGCCTCGAAGGCGCGCTCGCAGCGCGCGCGGATGCGGGCATCGAGGAAGTCGGGGAAATACTCCTTCGGCCGCCCGATGACGAGCCCTTTGAGGGAGGCACCGGCGGCGTCGCCGTAGCGCTCGACGGGCACGTCGGCGCTGGTCGCGTCCATCGGGTCGTGGCCGGCGATCGCCTCCATGCCTAACGCCGCGTCGTCGACGGTCGCGCCGAAGACGCCGATCTGGTCGAGCGAGGAGGCGAAGGCGACGAGCCCGTACCGGCTGACGCGACCGTAGGTCGGCTTCACGCCGACGATGCCGCAGAACGCAGCGGGCTGCCTGACGGAACCGCCGGTCTCGGAGCCCAACGCGAGCGGCACCATCCCGGCGGCGACGACCGCCGCCGAGCCCCCCGACGAGCCGCCGGGAACGCGCGATGCGTCGCGCGGGTTGCGCGCCGGGCCGTACGCGCTGTTCTCGGTGGACGAGCCCATCGCGAACTCGTCCATGTTCGTCTTGCCGATGATGACCGCGCCGGCATTCCGCAGCCGTGTGATCGCCGTCGCCTCGAAGGGGCTGACGTACCCCTCGAGGATGCGCGAGCCGCAGCTCGTCGGCAGGACGGTCGTGGCGATGTTGTCCTTCACGGCGACCGGCACGCCGGAGAGGAGCCCGGGATTCGGGAACGCGGTCCTGGTGTCGACCCGGCGGGCTTCCTTGAGCGTTGCCTCGCGGTCGGTCCAGAGCAGCGCATTGAGCCCCTCGGGTCCGACCCGGGCGAGATCGCCGCGGGCGAACGCCTCGCGGGCCGAGCGCTCGGGAGTGAGGTCGCCGGCGCGTACGGCGCCGGTGATCGCGCGCGCGCCCGACGGGGACGGCTGCTGGGGCGCGCTCATCCCTCCTCCACGGCGTCGTCGCTCCCTGCGCCCTCGTGCGACGCGAGGCGGGGGACGATGATGAGCCCATCGCGCACCGCGGGAGCGAAGTCGGCGAGCGCCCTGGCAAGGGGGATCGGCGGACCGGCGTCGACACGGAGCGGCATCCCCGACGCGCCGACACCGGCCGCCTCGGCGACGCCCTCGGTGTCGACCTTCTCGAGCATCGACATGTGGTCGAGGATGCGATTGAGCTCGCCGACGAGCTCGGCGGCGCGGGACTCGGTCACGCCGAGCCGGGCGAGCCGCGCAACGTGCTTGACGTCATCGATGGTGACCGACACTCAGTCCCACTCCCGTTCGAGGCCCGCGTACGCGACGACGAGGCGCTTCCGCCCGATCGTCTCATCATCGAAATCGATTGTCACCTTCGTGTCCTTTCCCGTCCCGGCCAGCTCGGTGATCACCCCGCCGCCGAAGCGCGCGTGCCTGACCCGCTCTCCCTTCACGTAGCGCGGGGAGTCCTGCGACGCCTCGACGTCCATGTCGATCGCCGGCTTCCGCCAGCCGCTGCCTAACGGCGAGCCGGGGCGGCGGAGCGAGGGCGGCTGCGGGAGCACCGTCCGTCCCGTCGCCCGGAGCCGCACCGTCGCCTTCGTCTCGACGAGGCTCGCGGCGAGCGGGGTGAGGAAGCTCGACGGGATCGACGGCATCGTCTCGCCATTGCGCCGCCGGCTGCGGGCGTGGGTGAGGTAGAGCTTCTCCTCGGCGCGCGTGACCGCGACGTAGAAGAGCCGCCGTTCCTCCTCGAGCATCTTCGGGTCGTCGAAGGCCCGGGCGAGCGGGAACAGCCCGTCCTCGAGCCCGGTGACGAAGACGACGGGGAACTCGAGCCCCTTGGCGTTGTGGACCGTCATCAGGGTGATGGCGTCGGCATCGGGGTCGAGCTTGTCCAGCTCCGCGACCAGTGAGGCGCGCTGGAGGAAGTGCTCGAGCGGCGTGAGCCCGACCTCGCCCCCTTCCTCGATCACCGCCTCGGCGGCGCCGGTGACGAGCTCGCGCACGTTCTCGATCCGCTCCTCGCCCTCGGGGCCCTCGGCACGGAGATGCTCGACGTAGCGGATCGCGTCGATCAGGTCGCGGAGGATCGCATCGACGCTGTCGGTCTTCGCGCGCTCGCGGAAGTTCATGATCACGCTGGCGAAGTCGCCTAACGCCGTGCGGGCGGCGGCGCGGATCCCCTCGTGGAGATCGGCGCGGGTCGCGGCGGCGAGCATCGGCACCCCGGCGGCCCGGGCGCGCTCGGAAAGCAGCTCGACCGTCGTCTCGCCGAGGCCGCGCCGCGGGACGCTGACCGCGCGGCGGAAGGCCTCGTCATCGTTAGGGTTGCCGATCAGCTTCAGGTACGACATCAGGTCGCGGATCTCGCGGCGGTCGTAGAAGCGGACGGACCCGATGAGGCGATAGGGCAGCGTGTGCTTGCGCAGGGCCTCTTCCATCGAGCGGCTCTGCGAGTTGGTGCGATAGAGGATGGCGGCGTCGCGCAGCTGCATCCCCGCGTTGGACTGCCGCCGAGCGAGAATCTCCTCGACGACGTAGTCCGCCTCGTCGCGATCGTCGAGCGCGCCGGCAACGGTCACTGCGTCGCCCTCGGCG
>DASZNJ010000030.1:0-45343 GCA_035551575.1 Gemmatimonadaceae bacterium | reverse complement strand
CTGCGGTAGCTCCTTCACCGCCTGAAGTCGACCATGTCACGTCCGGTCTCTGGCGTCCGCACGGACGCCGGTGCCGTGCTGGAGGCCCGCGACTCGACTCCGAGTCGCGGGCTTTCGTCTATCCCGCACGCCACCACCGTTTCGCACGAGCGCATCCGCACCGTCGTCGTCGACGACCACGAGGGGATCGCCCGTCTCGTCGCCAACCGCATCGCGACGCTCATTCGTGAGCGCCAGGCCGCCGGTGAGCGCGCCGTCCTCGGACTCGCGACGGGCTCGACCCCGATCGGGGTCTACCGGGAGCTCATTCGCATGCATCGGGACGAGGGGCTGAGCTTCGCCAACGTCGTGACCTTCAACCTCGACGAGTACTTCCCGATGTGGCCGGACAGCGTCCACTCCTACCACCGGTTCATGTGGGAGAACCTGTTCGAGCACGTCGACATCGACCCGAAGAACGTGCACATCCCGCGCGGCGACATCCCGCGCGACCAGGTCGACGAGGAGTGCCGGCGCTACGAGGACGAGATCCGCCGCGCCGGAGGGATCGACTTCCAGATCCTCGGCATCGGCAAGACGGGGCACATCGGGTTCAACGAGCCGGGGTCCGGCGCCGAGAGCCGGACGCGCATCGTCACCCTCGACGCGGTGACCCGCCGCGACGCCGCCGCGGACTTCTTCGGCGAAGACTTCGTCCCGCGCGAGGCGGTGACGATGGGGGTCGCCACGATCCTCGAGGCGCGCGAGATCGCGATCCTCGCCACCGGCGAGCACAAGGCGTTCATCGTCAGCCGCGCGGTCGAGGGGGAGGTGGACGTCGAGGTGGCGGCGACCTTCCTCCAGGGGCACGCCAACACGACGTTCTACGTCGATCGTGCCGCCGCCGCCGAGCTGACGCGGATCAAGACGCCGTGGCTGCTCGACGAGGTGCAGTGGACGCCGGACCTCACCGTCCGCGCGGTGGTCTGGCTGTCCGAGACGACCGGGCGCGCGATCCTGCACCTGACCCAGCGCGACTACGCCGAGCACAAGATGTCCTCGCTGGTCGCGCGCTACGGCACCCCCGGCGCGGTCAACGGCGAGACCTTCAACGCGTTAGGCGCGAAGATCCGCGGCAAGAGCAAGCTCCCGCGGGGCTTGAGGACGATCTGCTTCTCGCCGCACCCCGACGACGACGTCATCTCGATGGGCGGCATCCTCCGCAAGTTCGTCGAGAACGAGAACCACGTCACGGTCGCGTACATGACGAGCGGCAACATCGCCGTCTTCGACCACGACGTGCGACGGTACGTCGACTTCCTCCAGCGGCTGGCCCACAACGGGCAGGGCGACGCGAAGGCCGCCGACAGCTGGGCGAACAAGGTCCGCGCCTTCCTCGAGAGCAAGAAGCCCGGCGACGTCGACATCCCGGAAGTGCTCGACATAAAGCGCATCATCCGCGAAGCGGAGGCGGTGAGCGGGATCGAGACCGTCGGCCTCAGGGAGTCGGCGGCGCGCTTCCTCAATCTCCCCTTCTACCAGACGGGGAAGGTGCGCAAGGATCCGGTCGGCCCCGCCGACGTCGCGATCGTCCGCGAGCTGCTCGAGGAGATCAAGCCCGAGCTGATCTTCGTCGCCGGCGACCTCTCCGATCCGCACGGCACCCACCGGATGTGCAAGGAGGCGATCGACATGGCGCTGGAGGAATACTCGGCCGCCGGCAACCCGCGGCCGGAGACCTGGCTCTATCGCGGCGCGTGGCAGGAGTGGCCGATCACGGAAGCAACGTGGCTCGTCCCGATGTCGCAGGAGGAGCTCCGCCTGAAGATCCAGGCGATCTTCAAGCACCAGTCGCAGAAGGACTCGGCCCCCTTCCCGGGGAGCGACGATCGCGAGTTCTGGCAGCGCGTCGAGGCACGCAACAAGGACACCGCCGCGATCCTCGACCGGCTCGGGCTGGCCGAGTACTTCGCGATGGAAGCGTACGTCGTCGAGTAACTCCATCCCCACGACATGACCTCGAACTTCGCGGCGATCGACCTCGTCGTCCTCCTCGCCTACCTGGCGGGGACGACGGCGTTAGGCATCTGGGTCGGGCGGCGCCAGCGCGACGCGCGCGACTACTTCGTCGCCGACCGGGCGATCCCGTGGGGGGCGGTGATGTTCTCCGTCGTCGCCAGCGAGACGAGCGCGCTCACCTTCATCTCCATCCCCGGCCTCGCCTGGGCGGGGAACCTCGGCTTCCTCCAGGTCGCCGCCGGCTACATCCTCGGCCGGATCGTCGTCGCCAACACCCTGCTTCCCCGCTACTACGAAGGGGAGCTGGTGACGGCCTACACCCTCCTCGAGAAGCGCTTCGGGCTGACGACGCGGCGCTTCACGTCGATCGTGTTCATGGTCACGCGGGCGATGGCCGACGCCGTCCGCGTCTTCGCGACCGCGATCCCCATCGCGCTCATCCTCGGCTCGTCCATCCGGCGCGAGCTGCTCATGCCGGTCGCGATCCTCATCCTCGGCGTCCTGACCATCATCTACACCTACCGCGGCGGGATGAGGGCGGTGGTGTGGACCGAGATCGTGCAGGCGACGGTCTACCTCGTCGGCGGGGTCAGCGCCGTCGTGCTCATCGGCCAGGCCGTGCCCGGCGGCTGGGGCCAGATCATCGACTCGGCGCACGCGGCGGGAAAGCTCGACGCCATCGACTTCAGCACGACACTGTCGAAGCCGCACACGGTGTGGGCCGGGCTGATCGGCGGTGCCTTCCTCTCGATGGCATCGCATGGCGCCGACCAGCTGATCGTCCAGCGGCTGCTCTCGTCGAAGAGCCTGCGCGACGCGCAGCGGGCGATCATCGGCAGCGGGATCGTCGTCTTCTTCCAGTTCATGCTCTTCCTGATGATCGGGGTCGGGCTCTGGGCGCTGTTCGCCGGGCGTCCGTTCACCGCGCCCGACGCGGTGTTCCCGACGTTCATCGTCGAGTACATGCCGCACGGGCTGCTCGGCCTGATCGTTGCGGCGATCGTCGCCGCGACGATGAGCACGCACTCCGGCGCGATCAACTCGCTCGCCGCCTCCTCGCTGCACGACATCTACCTGCCGATTACCGGCGACCGGCCGGACAGCCCGCGGGCGCTGCGGATGGGGAAGATGTTCGCGCTCGCCTGGGGGGTCGTGCTCACCGGCGGCGCCCTGCTCTTCAAGGAGAGCGGGACGCCGGCGGTCGTCGTCGCGTTAGGCATCGCGTCCTTCACCTACGGCGCGCTGCTCGGCGGCTTCTTCCTCGGCCTGTTCGTCCACCGGGCGCGTCAGCGCGACGCGATCACCGGCATGTCGGTCGCGATCTTCGTCATGGCACTGATCGTCTTCTCGAAGCAGTTCATCGCCGCCGCTCCGGGGCTGCAGGGAGTGCTGGGCCCCTTCAACGGCATCGCGTGGCCGTGGTACGTCCTGATCGGGACGGTCATCACCGTCGCGACCGGCTGGATCTCGTCGCTGTTCGGGGCGGCGCGCGTGGTCGGCGCCGGTCCGGAAGCCGCTCGCCCGGAGCGCGTACCATGAGCGCCATCGTCGTCGGAGTGGATGGCGGGGGATCGAAGACCCGTGTCCTCGTCGCCGACGAGACGGGGCGGACCATCGCCGAGGCGGACGGTCCGGCCTCGGCCGTTCGCCCGGGGCAGGCCGATCGCTCGGCGACCGTCATCGCCGAGACCGTCAGGCGGGCGCTCGGCGACGCCGAGCTCGGGCTGATCGTCCCCCGCGTGCTCTGCGTTGGCGTCGCCGGCGTCGGGCGGGAGCCGGAGCGTCAGGCGCTCTGGCAGGCGCTCGCCGCCCTCGAGCTGGCCGAAGAGGTGGTCGTCCACGCCGACGCGACGATCGCGCTCGACGACGCCTTCAGCGACGGCGTCGGCGTGTTGCTGATCGCCGGCACGGGGTCCGTGGCCTTCGGTCGCGGGCCGACCGGGACGACGGCGCGCTGCGGGGGCTGGGGACCGAACATCGGCGACGAAGGCAGCGGCGCATGGATCGGCCGCCGCGCACTCTCCGTCGTGACCGCGGCGAGCGATGGCCGCGAGCCCGAGACAGCGCTCACCGGCGCGATCCTCACCGCCGCGCAGGTCAACGACGTGAACGACCTGATCGCCTGGGCCGCGGCGGCGACGCCGGCGGCGCTGGCTACCCTCGCCCCGGCCGTGATCAGCGAAGCGGACGCCGGGGACCTGCGCGCCAACGCGATCATGAGCATGGCCGCCGAGGAGCTCGTGCTGCACGTGCGCGCGCTCGCCCGGCAGCTGTTCATGGACGAGCGGGCGGCGGTGCCGGTCGCGCTCACCGGCGGTCTGCTCAAGCGCGGCGCACCGCTGCGCAGGCGCCTCGAGCAGCGGATGAAGAGCGCGGTCCCCGGCGCGCAGGTGCAGAGCGGGGACGTCGATGCCGCGCGCGGCGCGGTGCGCGACGCGCTGCGACTCATGGCCGGTGAGTCAGTGCGCGCGTAGCGAGGGTGCGGTGGGGGTGGCGCTCCAGGCTACTGGCGTGTCCACTCCGGTGCACGGGCCGCGCGACCACCGGGATACGGGACGTCCGGGCCCTTGATGACCGCCCAGAGCACGCGGTTGAACTGGTCGTCGTCGATCCGGTCCTCGGCGCTGAAGTCGAAACGCGACGATTCGCGCGCACCGACGCCGCGCGCCGGGTTGCGCTCGTCGAGCGAGACCGCGGGAACGAGCGCGGTGTACGGGCTCAGGTCCGGGCTCTCGCGCCAGATGTCGCGCAGCGGCTCGCCGAAGTGGTCGAACTGCGACATCGATCCCAGCTTCAGGAGCTCGGCGATCGTCGCGATCACGTCGGTGGTATTTGCCCAGCGGCGATGCACCCCGGGGCGCGCCCACGGCGAGATCACGAGCAGCGGCGAGCGGTGCGAATCGACATGATCGGGGCCGTCCTGCGCGTCGTCCTCGAGGACGAAGACGGCGGTGTTCTTCCAGAACGGGGTCTTCGACAGCGCCTCGATCATCCGCCCGAGCGCGAGGTCGTTGTCGGCCATGTGCGCGCGCGGGGTCGGACGCCCGGCGCTCGCCCCCTCGGTGTGATCGTTAGGCAGGCGCACGATCTCGAGCGCCGGCATGCGGCCCTGCTGCACGAACTCGTTCAGCTCGGCGATCCAGATGTCCGCGCGGCGCTGGTCCTGGATGTGGAGGTCGAACCCCGGGAAGGCGGGGTTCGTGTTCGGGACGAGGAATGGCTTGACCCCCCGGTAGCTGGCCGCGGGGCCACCCTTCACCGCCGGGACGCCGATCACGAATTCGCCGTAGTTGCGCAGGGTGATGTGCGCCTTCTCGGCGAGGTCCCAGAGATAGCCGTTGGCCGGCTCGTTCACGTCGTCGTCCGGAATCGCCGTCCCCATTCGGTCCAGGTCCCAGTCGCTGCGGTTGGTCCCCTCGTAATCGTAGTGGCGGCCGCGACCCGAGTAGTTCGACTGGACGGTCTTCTCGAGGTAATCCGTGGCGTACGCGGCAGTGGACCAGTTGTGGCCATCCGCGCTCACCTCGGCGTTCACGAAGAAGCGGTCGAAGATCCCGAAGCGCTCGGCGAGCGCATGATGGTTGGGCGTGATCGTCCGCGGGAAGAACACGAGCGAGGTGTCGCCGTCTGCCTGCGGGATGTCGCCGAACACCTGGTCGAAGGTACGATTCTCCTTGATGACGTAGACGACGTGCTCGATCGGCGGATACCCGCGGGTGACGGCCGGCGCGCGTCCCGCCCAGAGGTTCGCGGCCGCGACGCGCCGCGACAGGTCGGCGAGCGCCGGCGACCCGGACCGCGGCACCGCGATGGCCGCGATCGTTCCGTACAGCTGGCCGAGCGTGTACTGGGAGTCCGGATCCTTGCGATGCGGCGTCGCGTAGCCGGGATTCGGCCCGGGCGGTCCCCCCTTGGCGGAGAGGATGAGCAGCGAGTCCCCGGCGACGGCGGCCAGCGCGGTCGGATACCAGTCGGTGGGAACGCGGCCGGCGAGCGCGCCCGTCGCCAGGTCGAAGATCGCGACCGCGTTGTTGTCCGCCTCGGCCACGTACAGGCGCGCCCCGTCGGGGGAGAGCGCCAGAGCGTTAGGCGTGCTTCCCTCGGCTGGTCCGCCCGGGGGCGCATCGCGCAGATCGGCGATGGTCGCACCGGTGCGGGTGTCGAGCACGCGCACCCGATCGGTGCTCGCCGACGCGACGTAGAGCCGCGCGTCATCGGCGCCGAGCAGCATCGCCGAGGGGTGGCGTCCGGCCTCGAAGAGCGCCCGGACTCGGAGCGTGCCGTCGGCCTGCGGTGCGAAGGCGGTGACGGTGCTCGCCCCCCAGGCCGAGACATAGACGTCGCCGGCCCGGGAAACCGACACGCCATACGGATAGCGCCCGGCCGCGTAGCGGGCCGTGACGCGGCGAGCCGCCAGGTCGACGACGGCGAGGGAGTCGCCGAGATTCTCGGCGGCGTACAGCCAGCGCCCGTCCGGGGAGAGCGCGATGCCCGCGGGGTAGCGCACGCCGTCGCCCTTCGTTCGCCGCGGGGCGAGGAGGATCGTGTCGCGCGGCACCGCGGTGCTGCCGCTCCAGTCGTAGACATAGACCGCGTCGTCGTTGCCCCCCGACGCGTACACCGTGCGCCCGTCGGCGGAGATCGCGACCCCGATGAACGCGGCGCGCTGCTCGACGAACTGCGTTGCCCCGCTCGCGCGATCCACGAGCTCGACCCCCTGCCTCCCGAACCCGCTGAGGAGGATCGCCGCCCGGGTGCCGTTCGCCGAGAGCGCGATGCCTAACGGGAACGAGGCAGCGAGCCGGGTCGATTTCGCGACCGGGTCGAGGTAGCGTCCCGTCGGGAGCCGCTCGCGCTCGGCCGGGGAGCCGGCGGCCGTGCCCGAAGAGGACGGACGGCAGCCCGCGCCGAGCGCGAGCAGGACAGAGGCGAAGATTCGTGCGCGATTTGGCATGCGGGGCCGCAGGTCGGGTCAGGAAGTTGAAAGCAGATATTGCGGACGTGCACCGCTCGTCGCAACATCGAGCTTCCCGCTCCCAGCCCCCGCGACCCGATCCACCTCCCGACCATGCGAATCCCCGTCGCCGTGCTCGCCGCCTCGCTGCTCGTCGGCTTCCACCGCGATGCATCGGCTCAGCAGCCGGCCCCCGCTCCGGCACAGCGACCGCCCGAGACCCCACTGCGCTTCGCCGCCAGCAGCTTCGCCAGCGTCGAGGTGCACCTCAACGCCCGACGCATCGGCTCGCGCTGGTACGAAGAAGACGCGAGCCTGACCGGGCCGTCGCGGATCGCGATCAGCTATGGACAGCCGCATGCTCGCGGCCGGCAGGTCGCCGGGAGGCTCATCCCGCTCGACACCGTCTGGCGCTTCGGCGCAAACACGGCGACCGCGCTTCATACCGACGTCGACATCACCCTCGGCGACCTGAAGATCCCGCGCGGCGACTACACGCTGTTCATGCTCTACCGCTCGAGCGGCTGGCAGCTCATCGTCAACCGCGGCACGGCGATGTGGGGCACCGATTACGACGCATCGAAGGATCTCGGACGCACTCCCCTGACGGTGCGAACGATGGCCGAACCGGAAGAGTCGCTCACGATGTACCTCGTGCCGGACTCGGCGCGCCCGGCGGAGGGCTACGCCGACCTCCGCGGAGTGCTCAGGATCAAGTGGGGAACCTTCGACCTGAGCACCCGCTGGACGGTCGCGCAGTAGGTCAGCCGCGCGGTGCCGGCGCGTGGCCGGTGAGGACCTGCTCGAAGAGGGCGAGTGCCCGCGGGTCACCGGACTCGCCGAGCCAGAACATCGCCCTGGCGCGGACGCGCGGGTCCCGGTTCGTGCGGGCCACCTGGATGAGGGGCTCGACTCCCTCTCCGTTGCGCAGCTGCGAGAGCGCGAAGACGGCGTGCTCCTTCACGTCCTCGTCTCCGCTCTCGTCGCGCCCACCGCGCGCGGCGAATGGGTCATCGCTGCCGGCAAGCTTCGCGGCCGCGTATTGCGCCAGCCAGAAGACGACGTCGTGCCGGCGGCGACGTCCTCCGCCGGCATCGGCCCTCGCGATTCGCAGCAGGGTCGGCCACGCAACGACGTCGCGGCCGAGCATCGCCGGAAACACCGTATGGCTGGCGATGCGCCCGCCGCCCTGCGACTCAACGAGTCCCAACAGGAAGCTCGATCCCTCCGCGGCCGATACTTCGCCGAGCTCTGTCACGCCGCTCGATGCTGCGGGAACGGGCCCGAGGTAATCGCGCAGCGAGGCGACGCGACCATCGCGCACGTCGAGCACGATGCGCACCGGTCCCGGTTGGCAGTTCGACCGGTCGGTGTCGGAGTCGAAGTATCCGTTCATCGAGTCGCCGATGCGGATGTACGTCCGGCCGTCGCCGCAGGCATCCTCGCGCGAGGGAAACTCGAACTGAGCGCTGCCGTTCTTCACCGCGGCGACGCGCGCGGCGAGTGACTGCTGCGCCGCCAGCGGCGACGCGGTGAGGGCCGCCAGCGCCACCGCGCCGGCGCTGCGCTTCCACCAGCTCGCCGTCGGGCGCGGGCCCGAGCGCTCGAGGCCTGTCATGGCTTCATCACCAGGTCCGAGATCGCCTTCGTCACCGCCGGATCGTCCTTCTGGCCGAGCCAGAAGAGCGCCTTCTTCCGGAGCTCCCGGTCGCCGTTGCCATTGACGATCGCCATCAGCTTCTCCGTCGCTGCCCTGTCGTCGCGCTGCGAGAGCACGAAGATCGTGTGCTCCTTCACGGCGCGATTCGACACCGCGTCGTAGACGCTGGCGATGTCAGCGGTCGGGACGCCGCCCTGTCCCGCCCAGAAGACCGCCTTCTTTCGCGACTCGACTGGGGCGTTCTCGTCGCGCGCAACCGACAGCAGCCACTGTCGGGCTTCCTTGTCATCGCTCTGCGACATCGCCATCAGGATCTGGTCCCGCATCTTCCGGCTGTCGGCACGGCCGAACAGGTCGCGGAGGAAGCGGAAGTCGTCGGTGGTCGCAGCGTCGGAGTGGCCAAGCGCGAACACCGCCCGCTCGCGCACGTCGCTCGGCGCGTTCGCGTCCGCGGCGATCTCGCGCACCTCCTCCCGCGCGCGCCGGTCATCCGACTGGCCGAGCCAGAACACCGCCCGCGCGCGCAGCCGCGTCGATGGCGCGCTGCGTGCGAGCTCGATCAGCGACGGCAGCCCCGCGCCGTCAGGCAGCCGGGAGAGCGCGAACAGCGCCGCCTCGCCCACGCTCTTTTTCTCATCGCCGCTCGTCCTCGCCAGCTCCGTCAGCGGCTTCACCATCGATGCGTCGCCGAGGACGCCGAGCCAGTGCACCGCGCGACGGCGGGTCTCCGACGCGTTCGAGGTCCGCTGACCGATCGCCAGCAGTCGCGCGCTGATGTCGGCGCTGTCGGCGATCGCCGCCGCGAGCAACGCGTTCGGGGCGGCGCGGCCATCCAGCCTCTCGGCGATGCCGAGGAGATAGCTGGCCGCTTCGGGGGCGGAGACGACGCCAAGGTCGACCACGTGCCCGTCCGTCGCCTGCCAGCTCCCTCCGACGTACGGCTGGATCGACTCGACGCCGGCCGGTCCGACCTCGATCGCCACGCGCGCCGTGCCCGGGCGGCAGTGAGTGCTCGTCCACCGGCCGTACGACTCCATCGACGACGACATCATGAAGGCGTCGGCGAGGCCGATCGTGCTGCCGCCGTCTCCACAAACGTCAGGCCTCGTCGCGTACGTCATTCGGATCTCGCCCTGCCCCGCTGCCGCGATGCGCTGCGCGAGCGACTGGGCGCCGGCCGTCGCCGCACCTAACGCGAGCGCGGCCGCGACATGAATGAATCGCCTCATTGGTTGATGATCTCCATGAGAAGCTGCTTCGCCCGCGGATCGTTCTTCTGGGCCAGCCAGAAGAGCGCCTTCTTCCGCATCTCGACGTCCTTGTCGCTCTTCGCGATCTCGATCAGCTTGTCGGTGGCCGCTGCCTCACGGCGCTCGGAGAGCACGAAGATGAAGTGCTCCTTCAGCTCCTGGTCGTCGAGCTTCGGGTAGAGCGCGAGCAGAGTGTTGATGTCGATGCCGCGCCGCTGCCCCGCCCAGAAGAGCGCCTTCTTTCGGGTTTCCACCGGCTGCTTCGTGTTCTGCACGACGCCGAGCATCCAGCGCGCGCCTTCCTCCCCGGGGGCCTGCGACATTGCCTGGATGACCGCGTTCTGGATCTCCTCGCTGCTGGTCTTGTCGAACAGCGACTGGAGGAACGCCGTGTTGTCCGAGCTCCGCCGCGAGGACTGGCCGAGCCAGAACACCGCCTTGGCGCGCAGCTCCTCGGGAGCGTTCGACTGTGCATAGGCACGCAGGATCTCCGTGCCCCGAGCGGTGTTGGTGTTCGACAGCGCGAACAGCGCCTTCTCCTGCACCTCTTCGTCCTTCGAACTGTTGAGGATCGAGTCGAGCGCGCTCAACGCGCGATCGGAATGGACCTCGGAGAGCCAGAACACCGCCTGGCGGCGGACCTCGACGTCGGGATCGTTGCGCGCGGCATCCAGGAGGATCGTCGCGCTCTCGTCGCTCTGCTTCTGCGCGACCAGGAACACCGCCTTGCGGCGCAGGGCGACCGAGCACTCGTCGCGCCTGGCGAGCACCTGCTTGAGGATCGGGATCGCCCGCTCCGAGTCCATCTGCAGCAACGCGTTGAGCGCGGCCATGCGGATGTCGTCGTCATCATCCTCGCTCGGGCAGGCGCTCGAGCCGGAGCGTCCTCCTCGTCCGGCGCCAGTGCCGGTGCCACCGGCCGCGGATCCGCCGCCGCTCCCCGCGCCGCCGCCAGCGCCCGATCCGCCTTCTGCACCCGCCGCGTTCAGGAGCTGCCGCATGGCTTCCGGATCTCCGCGGTGCGCGAGCACCCCCTGGATCCTCACGGCGAGTGTCCCGGCATCGGTCCCGCTCGGCGCATCGGGGAATCGACGCTGCTGCTCCTTCAGGACATCGAGCGCGGTGCGCAGGTCGCGCTCGTTCCCCGTGCGCGACAGCGCGAACGCCTGGTAATACATCGCGTCGGCGAGGTACTGCGACTGTGGATACCTGCGCTCCACGTCGCGGAACATCGCGGCCGCCCGCTTGTATTCGCCGCGGTTGAGCGCTTCGCGCGCCGCGCGGTAGAGGGAATCGGCGGGATCCTCGCGGTACACGCGCTCCCAGGCGCGCGCCCCACTGTCGCCTGCCCCGCTCTCGTACGCCGCGCGCGGCGCGGGAACCCCGCCACGATCGGCGGTCCCTCCGTGCGCCGCCACCGCGGTGAGCGCGATGGCGATGGTCGTGATGATACGCATGCTCTTCTCCCTCTCAGGTGTCAGGCGAAAGCGCCCGAAGTCTCGTCATGATCTGGCGATGCCGGACGGCATCGTCGATGAGCCCGAGGTCGGCTGCCTCACCCTGCGCGCCCGGAAGGCGCGAGATCTGGGCGAGTACGAGCTCGAGGTCCTCCAGCAACTGCTTCAATTGCGGGTCGCGGCCCGCGGGTGAATCCATCAGCATGCGCGTGGTACCGAGCAGCTGGCCGGCCCACGTCGCGATCGTCGTGTCCTTCCTTCCCGCTCGCACGTCGCTCCGCAGCGAGACGAGGAGCGCCTCGGTGGTCACGAGGTGCTGCATCGCGGCGACGCGGTAGGGCGCCGCATCCGCGCGAGCGGCTTCGCGCCGGGCGAGCGTCCCGCTCCGGACTCCCGAACGGCTCTCGCTGGCGATCGGCGGCTCGCGACGCCCTTCGTGAGGCACCTGCGCCACCTCGATCGCCGACCCCTCTGCCGTGTTGCTCGGGCCCGTCGGCATCGGGATCACCGGGCCGGGGCCCATTTTCCCCGGGTCGTCCGCGGCGTTGCTCGCGGCCGGCGGCTTGGCAGTGGCCGCCACCCGGGACTGGGGCGCCGGTGCCGTCGTCGCCCTCCCGATGAGGATTCCCACGAGCAGCGTCGCGGCGAGCCCGGCCGCCCAGCCTAACGCGCGACGGTGCCGCGTGTAGAGCGGAATCACCCGCACCGGTGCCGGTGCCGTCGTCGCCGCTGGCGCCGCGCCCCCGGCGCGCGCGGTCCCCCGTGCCGCGGCGATCGCGGCCCACATCTCGGAGCGCGGAGTCTCGGGCGCGCTGTTGTGCTCGCGCGCGGCCTCCTGCAGCAGCTCGTCGAATCGGTCGTCGTTCATCATGCCCACTCTCCAGCGAAGGCCTGCAGTGCGTCGCGCAGCCTTGCCCGTGCCCGCGACAGCTGCGCCTTCGACGTGCCCGGCTGGACCCCGAGCACCTCGCCGATCTCCTCGTGCGTGTACCCTTCCGCATCGTGCAGCAGGAACACCGTCCGGTATCCCTCCGGCAGCGCGGCGATCGCCGCCGCCAGCCGCTGCCTGAGGTCCGGCTCCGCCTCGCGGCGGGTCGTGCCTAACGTCATCGCGTCGTCAAGGGGTGCCTCGCGCTGCCGCATCGTCTTCACCTTGCGCATCCCGTTGAGGATCACCGACACCGCGATCGTGTGCAGCCAGGTCGAGAACTTCGACTCCCCGCGGAAGTCGTTCAGCCGGCTGAAGGCGCGGATGAACGCGTCCTGGGTGAAGTCGCGCGCCAGGTCGTCGCTGCCGGCGAAGCGGAAGGCGAGTCGATAGATCCGGTCGACATGCGCGTCGTACAGCTCGCGCTCGGCGGTCGGGTCACCCGCGCGGGCGCGGGCGATCAGCGCGTCTTCCAAACGGTCTCCGTCGAGAGGTGAGGTCACCGGCGCAACTCGTCGACGCTTGGGACAGGGGATCCCCGAAAAGGGTTGCGCGGCCTGGCCAGGCCGGCTCGGCAGGTCCGGAAATAACGCCGCATTGCGCCGAAGGCGAGTATAAAGGATCTGGCACCACCGGAGAGGGCGAAATGTCGATCCTCAATGGCCTTTCCTTCAAACGCTATTGAACCAGAGGGAACTACCGCCGGGGGACAGGCTCGGGACGGCAGGGCCAGAGGGCCCGGGGGGGGCGCGCCTGGGGGAATGATCTCGCCCGGAGTGCCCCTAACGTCGTACGCGCTTGCGCGGGACCGCGACCGGTTGAATGGCGCGGCGATGCTCTGTGGTTCAACTGCTGTTGGCGCGGGTGCACGAGAGCCGGTCACTCGCAAGGAGTGCCAGATCTCTCATGACCGCGGCGCCGAATTCCAGTGGAACAGGCGCTTCCCGCCCCGAATCGGCGCGCTCGCCCGGGGGGGGGCGGACGATCATCGTCCACCCGTCGCACAGCCGTGACTCCATCTCGGCACTCGCTCGGAACCGGGGTGTACCGATTCCCGATGCGACCGGGCCTTCTTCCCATCCTTGCCGCGGTGTTCGGGCCGCTCGTCGTGCCGCACACCGTCGCGCGCGCGCAGGCCGCCGGCAGCGGCACGTCCGAGCCGGTCTGCCTGGGATTCGCGTTCGGCCCCTTCACTCCGAAGCTCGATTGGGCGAAGGCGGGCCACGCGCCGATCCGCGCCGGCTCGGCGCAGCGCGCACCCGACGGCCGCGACTGGGCCAGCGATCAGGCGCTGCCTGACGACAGCTCGCTGTTCCTGTTCCCCGCCTGGTGGCCGGTGGGCGTCTGGGTCGAGCTGTCGACGCGCGCGCCGGCACCGGGAGATACCGTCGAGGGGCGCGCCACCGCGCTCGTCGCACGCGGGAACGTCACGCCCCCTGTCGCGAGGGTGCGTGCCTGGCGCGTGCCGTGTGGAGGAAGAGCACCCCTTCGCTCACCGCCTCCGGCGGCGGACAGCGAGGCACAGCGAGCGCGACCACTCCGCTGATTTTTTTGCGGCAACACTGGAACCGGGGGGAATGCCCCGTGTATACTTCGCCGTTCGCCCCGACAGTTCCACCGCAAAGCGAGGAGGTGATCCATTGTCTACTGACCCACGTACGGCGCGGATCGCCGGGAGCCGCTAAGGCTCTCTGCAGCGCAGGCCGGCGTCTTCGCGCCGCTCGGTCAAGTATCGCCGGGAGCACTGTCCAGGGGACTGTGCTCCCGGCGGACGTTTAAGCCCCCGCCTCGCGCCTGACGCGCGTGGTGTCGCCGCAGCCGGGCGACCATCGGGCCGATCGCCGCGATGACCCGGGAGTGCTCTGACGTACCCCCCGTCACCCGGAAACGCCGCAAACCGGCGCGCTCGGCGACGAGCTGTACGCCACGCTCGAGCCGGTCGAGATCGACGGTGTAACCGCCGATCGGGTTGATCATGTCCGTTTCTTGCTGCTCCCGTCCGTTCTGACTGATTCGCAGAGGCACCAGCCGCCTTGCCGGCGCCCTGTCGTTTGAAGCCCTCCTGATACCCCCCGCAAGGGTGCGGGTTCGTAGCTACACCCCTTCGAGCTCGCCTCGCCGCTCGATGGAGTGCTCGACCTCGGTGCCGAGCACCCCTTCCCACCTCGCCATCACCACCGTCGCCAGGCAGTTGCCGACGACGTTGAGGGAGGTCCGCGCCATGTCCATGATCGCGTCGACTCCGAGGATCACCGCGATCGCCTCGAGGGGGAGCTTGAACTGCGTCAGGGCGCCGGCGAGGATGACGAGCGACGCGCGCGGCACGGCCGCGACCCCTTTGCTCGTCAGCATCAGCGTCCCCATCATGATGAGCTGGTCGCGCATCGGCATGTGGATCCCGGCCGCCTGCGCGGCGAACACCGACGCGACCGCGAGGTAAAGCGTGCTGCCGTCGAGGTTGAACGAGTAGCCGGTCGGCATCACGAAGGCGACGATGCGCCGCGGCACCCCGATCGCCTCCATCGACTGCATCGCCCGAGGCAGCGCCGCTTCCGACGACGCCGTGGTGAACGCGATCAGCCACGGCTCCTTGATCGCCTTGAGGAAGCGCCGCAGCGGGACCTTCATGATCAGCGCGATGGGGAGCAGCACGAACAGCGCGAAGACGATCAGCGCGACATAGAGCGTGCCGACCATCTTCGCGAGGTTCACGAGCACGCCGAGCCCGCTCTTCCCGACCGTCACCGCGATCGCGGCCCCGATGCCGAAGGGAGCGAAGGCCATCACCACCGCGACGAACTTGAACATCACCTCCGACAACGATTCACAGAACGCGAGCATCGTCGCCTTCGCCTTCCCCTTCACCCGTGCCAGCGACACGGCGAAGATGATCGAGAAGAACACGACCTGCAGCACCTCGTTGTTCGCCCACGCCTCGGCGAAGCTCTGCGGCACGGTGTGTTCGAGCACCCCGGCGAGGGTGGGCTGCGCCTTCGGGATCGCGGCGATCGCCGACTCGTCGCCGCGCGACAGGTCGACGCCCACGCCCGGCTTGGCGATGTTCACCGCCGCGAGCCCGATGAGCAGTGCCAGCGACGTCGCGATCTCGAAGTAGATGATCGACCGGAAGGCGAGCCGCCCGACCTGCTTCATGTCGTCGCCGTGGCCGGCGATCCCGATCACCAGGGTGCTGAAGATCAGCGGCACCACGAGCGATTTGATCATCCGCAGGAAGATGTTCGACAGGACGCGGAGATCGGTGGCGTGGAAACCCTTCTCGCCGGCGACGTCGGGCCAGAGCACCCCGATCGCGATCCCGGCGATCACCGAGACGATGATCCACTGCGTCTGCGAGACCTTCTTCAGGCGGTTGAGCATCGGCCTAGTTCTTCTCGATGGGGGCTGGGGGCTCGACCGGAACGGGACCCGTCCCGCGGCGCAGCGTCGAGTTGCGGTAACCGTAGGCGAAGTAGAGCGCGATCCCGATTACCAGCCAGATCGCAAACCGCTCCCATGCGTGACGCGGCAGCCCCCACATGACGAAACCGCACGCCCCGATGCCGAGCGGCGCGATGAGCCACACGAACGGAACGCGGAAGGGACGCGGACGATCCGGCTCCTTCCAGCGCAGGATCAGGACGCCGAAGCAGACGAGGACGAACGCGAAGAGCGTCCCGATGTTGGTGAGGTCGTAGGTCTCGCCGGCGTCGCCGACGAGGGCGGCCAGCGCGACGAGCGCGCCGGTGAGCAGCGTCGTGATGTGCGGGGTGCGGTGCTTGGGATGGATCTTCGCCGCCCACTTCGGGAGCAGCCCGTCGCGCGCCATCGCGAAGAAGATCCGCGGCTGCCCGTACTGGAAGACGAGGAGCACCGCGGCCATCGAGAAGACGGCGCCGAGCGAGAGGATCGTGCTGATCTTCGTCAGCCCGGCGAGGTCGAGGGCCTTCGCCAGCGGGTCGGCGACACCGAGCTGGGTGTACGGCACCATCCCGGTGAGCACCGCGCCGACGATCACGTAGATGAGCGTGCAGATCCCGAGGCCGGCGAGGATCCCGATCGGCAGGTTCCGCTGCGGGTTCTTCGTCTCCTCGGCGGCGGTCGAGATCGCGTCGAAGCCGATGTACGCGAAGAAGACGATCGCCGCCCCGTGGTGGATCCCGGTGAACCCGTTGGGCGCGAACGGGTGGTAGTTCGCCATGTCGATGCGCGTTGCGCCGACGACGATGAACAGCGCCAGCACCGCGAGCTTCACCACGACCATGATGTTGTTCGCGCGCGTGCTCTCCCTGACGCCCAGGTACAGCAGCCAGGTGATCAGCGCGACGATCGCGAAGGCGGGCACGTTGACCAGGATCGGGATCCCGGCGATGTGCGGCGCGCTGTCCATCAGCCCGTGCACGGCGGGATCGGAGCTGAGCAGCGCGGTGCGGTAGCCCGTCGTGAGGAAATCCGGGAGGTGGATGTTGACCGCCGCCAGCACCCGCTTGAAGTAGTCGCCCCACGAGATCGCGACCGCGACGTTGCCGACCGCGTACTCGAGGATCAGGTCCCAGCCGATGATCCAGGCCACGAGCTCGCCGAGCGTCGCGTACGAGTATGCGTAGGCGCTGCCCGCCTGCGGGATCATCGACGCCAGCTCGGCGTAGCAGAGGCCGGCCAGCATGCAGGCCAGGCCGAGCAGGACGAAGGACAGGATGAGGGCGGGGCCGGCGCCGCTGCGGACGACCTCGCCGGCGGCGTTGGTCTCGCCGGCCGCCGCAGTGCCGATCGCCCCGAAGATGCCGGCGCCGATCACCGCGCCGATCGCCAACATGATCAGGTCGCCCGCGCCTAACGCGCGGCGGAGCCCGTTCGGGTTCTCGCCCTCGGCGAGCAGGGCGGCGATCGGCTTGCGGGAGAAGAAGCCAGACATGAGTCGTGGGAACTGGTACCGGGCGGGAGCTGGGCCGCCCGTAATGGAGCGGCGACGGGGGCGGTTGCGCCGCCCCCGTCGCCGTCGCCGATCAGATGAACAGCGGCGCCAGCACGAGCGTGATCGTGCTCAACAGCTTGATCAGCACGTGCAGCGACGGGCCCGCGGTGTCCTTGAACGGGTCGCCGACAGTGTCGCCGACCACCGCCGCCTTGTGCGCGTCGGAGCGCTTGCCGCCGTAGACGCCGGTCTCGATGTACTTCTTCGCGTTGTCCCAGGCGCCGCCGCCGTTGTTCAGGAAGCCGGCCATCAGGATCCCGGCGATGGTGCCGACCATCAGCAGCGCCGCGACCGCCTCGGCGCCGAGATACTGGTTGCGCGGCGCGAAGTGCTTGAACGTCATCCCGACGACGATCGGGAACAGCACCACCAGCGCCCCGGGAAGCACCATCGCCTTGAGCGCGCCGACCGTGACGATGTCGACGCAGCTCGCGTAGTCCGGCTCCTCGGTGCCCTGCATGATCCCCGGGCGCTCGCGGAACTGGCGGCGCACCTCGGTGATCACGCTCGATGCCGCCTTGCGCACCGCGGTCATCGCCAGCGACGAGAACCAGAAGACGAGCATCGCGCCGAGCAGTCCGGCGACGAACACCGCCGGCTTCGACAGGTCGACGTGCAGCGTCTGCCCCGTGTAGTTGCGGACCTCGTCGAGGTAGGCGCTGAACAGCAGGAAGGCGGCGAGCGCCGCCGAGCCGATCGCGTAGCCCTTCGTCAGCGCCTTCGTCGTGTTGCCGACGGAGTCGAGCCGGTCGGTCTTGTCGCGCACGCTCTCCGGCTGCCGCGACATCTCGACGATCCCGCCGGCGTTGTCGGTGATCGGTCCGAAGACATCCATCGCCAGGATGTAGCCGCACGTGCCGAGCATTCCCATCGTCGCCGCCGCCGTGCCGAACAGCCCGCCGATCGGCTCGCCGGCCGCGTTCACCAGTCCGCTGGTCGTGCCTAACGTGTAGCTGGCGATGATCGCGATCCCGATCACGATCACCGGGAGGACCGTCGACTCCATCCCGACCGCGAGGCCGGCGATGATGTTGGTCGCCGGCCCCGTCTGGCTCGCCTCGGCGATGCCGAGCACGGGACGGTAGCGGTACTCGGTGTAGTACTGCGTGATGAAGACGAAGGCGATCGAGGTCGCGATCCCGATCAACCCGCAGGCGAAGTAGTGCCACCAGGCGTCAGGCGCGCTCGCCGGGTTGAGCAGCCACCTCGTCGCGAAGAAGAACGCCACCGTCACCAGCGCCGCCGTCACGTAGTAGCCGCGGTTGAGCGCCGCCATCGGATCGGCGTCCTCCTTCGTGCTGACCGTCATCACGCCGACGATCGAGCAGACGAGGCCCAACGCCATGATCACGAGCGGGAAGAGGATCCCGTTCACCCCGAACTGGCCGTAGAGCAGGACGCCGAGGATCATCGCGCCGATGTTCTCGGCGGCGGTCGACTCGAAGAGGTCGGCGCCACGGCCGGCGCAGTCGCCGACGTTGTCGCCGACGAGGTCCGCGATCACCGCCGGGTTGCGCGGATCATCCTCGGGAATCCCCGCTTCGACCTTCCCGACGAGGTCGGCGCCGACGTCCGCCGCCTTGGTGTAGATCCCGCCGCCAAGCTGCGCGAACAGCGCCACGAACGACGCGCCGAAGCCGTAGCCGACGATCAGGAACGGGATCCTGGTAGCCCACTGGTCGGGAGAGATCCCGGCCGGGGGGAACGCATCGAGGAGCGCGAACAGCCCGCCGACGCCGAGAAGGCTCATCGCGACGGTGAACAGTCCGGACACCGCGCCCCCGCGCAGCGCGGTCTGCAGCGCGCCGTTGAGCGACGTCATCGCCGCCGAGGCGACGCGGATGTTCGCGCGGATCGAGATCCACATCCCCATGAAGCCGGCGATGCCGGAGCTGATCGCGCCGAGCAGGAAGGAGCCGGTGACGTAGAGGGCGAGGGTCTTCGCGCTGCTCACCGGATCATGCTCGGTGGTCGCGCGGAAATAGCCGTAGCCGACGCCGATCAGGATGGCGACGACGATCGACAGCATCGCGATGGTCTTGTACTGGCGCGCCAGGTATGCCTCGGCGCCCTGCTGGATCGCGTTGGAGATGCGCTGCATCTCCGGAGTTCCGCGTCCGCGGGCGAGCACCCAGCGGGCGAGCCATGTGGCGAACAACAGCGCGAACACGCTGCATCCGAGGACGATCCACAGCAGGGTCGACTGCGATGAAGTCATGTTACCGGTGAAGAGGAGTGAAGCGGCGCGCGTCAGGCGCGCCCGTCAGGTACCTGCGCCGGGCCGCGCCCCTCGACGCGGCGCCAGAGGAAGTACACGGGAACACCGATCAGCACGAGCACGAGCCCGGAGAAGGCCTGCGTGCGCGTCTTGTCGGCAATCAGGAGCACGACGGCAACGGCCGCCGCGAGAATGATGTAGAGAGCGGGGAGCACCGGGTAGCCCACGGCGCGGTACGGCCGCGGCGCGTCAGGCAGCCGCCGGCGGAGGATGAACAGCCCGGCGATCGTCGCGACGTAGAAGAGCAGCGCCGCGAAGATCACGAAGTCGAGCAGCTGGTTGTACGTCCCCGTCAGGCAGAGGATGCTCGTCCAGATGGATTGCGCGATCAGCCCGGCCGCCGGGACATGCTTCGCGTTGAGCCGCCCGACGCGGCGGAAGAACAGCCGGTCGCGGGCCATTGCCCAGTAGACGCGCGCCCCGGCGAGAATGAGGCCGTTGTTGCAGCCGAACGTCGAGATCAGGATCGCGACCGCCATGATCGTCGCGCCGTAGCCGCTGAAGATCGTCTCGGCGACGGCGGTGCCGACGCGGTCCTGCGTCGCGTACATGATCCCGCGCTGCATCACGTCGGCACCGGCAGGGTCGCCGTGGAGAGGCAGCACCGAGAGATAGGCGAAGTTGGCGACGATGTAGAGGAGGCAGACGAGACCCGTGCCGAAGAACAGCGCGCGCGGGAGGTTGCGCTGCGGGTTCTTCACCTCGGCGGCGGCGAAGGTGACGTTGTTCCACGCATCGCTCGAGAACAGCGAGCCTACCATCGCGGCGCCGAAGGCAAGCACGAAGGCGCCGGTGATCCCGGAGAATCCGCCGAAGTTCCCGGCACCGAAGTTCGCCTGCAGCGCCGTCGCGTTGCGCCCGACGGTGAGGCCGAGGATGATCAGCCCGGCGAGCGCGAGCGTCTTCACGGTGGTCAGCGTCGTCTGGACCAGCTTTCCCTCGCGAACGCCGCGCAGGTTCACCCAGGTCAGCACCCAGATCATGATCAGCGCGACCAGCCGTTGCGGGGTGAGCCCGAGCTGGATGCTCTGCGTCGCCGCGTCGCGGCAGCCTAACGCCGCGGAGCAGACGTCGGCCTGCGGGAACCAGCCGTAGCGGTCCGGCGAGATCGCCGGCCAGAGCACGCCGAGGAATTTGCCGAAGGCGACGGCGACGGCGGCGATGGTGCCGGTCTGGATCACGACGAACAGGGTCCAGCCGTAAAGAAAGCCCATGAGCGGACCCATGGACTCTCTGAGGAAGACGTATTGGCCGCCGGCCCTGGGGTACATCGCCGCAAGCTCCCCGTAGGCGAGTGCGGCGAGCACCGTCATCACGCCGGAGAGCACCCAGGCCATGATCAGCCAGAAGGGGGACTGGACCTGGCGCGCGATGTCGGCGGAGACGAGAAAGATCCCGGAGCCGATCATCGACCCCGCGACCAGCATCGTCGCGTCGGTCAACGTCAGCGCCTTCACGAATTCGGGCTGCGTGTCGGTCACCGCGTCGGGCGCGGCGGCTACGCTGCTCATCCGGGATTTCCTCGATGTCGGGCGGAGCGTCGGCAGCGGGAAGGCGATGCCGCGACGCGGTTTACGGTCGCGTCAATGTAGCGGCGACCGCTGGGGTTGGCCAGAGCGAATGGCGGCTATAATGAGAGCGGATTTACCACGCCCTCGCGCCAGCTACATGTCGTACTCGATCTGCGCCGTCGCGCGGATCGGGGTGCCGTCCCGCTTCACGGCGGGGCGGAACCGGATGCGCGCGAGCTGTTCACGCAGCTTCTTGTTGTAGCCGCCGTCGCGCGTCTCGTTGAAGTCGACGCTCAGCACCTTCCCGCTCGAGTCGACGTCGAACTGCGCGACGAGGGTGAAGGGGCGGATCTTCGAGGGAATCGGCGTCGGTGGGATGAAGACCTGTGTCGGCTGCGGCGGATACACGCTGTCCGCTCCCCCGCCCGTCCCGGGGCCGTTCGCGCTCCCCGTGCCTGTGCCGATCCCGGAGCCGGTCCCCCCGCCGCTGCCCGGACCTGCTCCCCCGCTGCCACTCGTGTTTCCGGCCCCGGCCGCGCCCCCTGTCGCCGGCGCGGCGTCGGTCGGCGGTGGCGTGGCCTGCGGCTCGACCTGGGGGGTCGGCGGCTTCACCTCGGCTGGCTTCGGGGGCACGGGTTTCGGCACGGGTACCGGCACCGGCGTGGCCTGCGCGGGGACGGGCTCGGGCGCGACGCGCACGTAGCGAAGCGTCTCGCGCGTCCCGAACACGCCGCCGCTCCCGCCGCCGCCCCCGGCCGGGCCGGCGCCGCCAGCGCCCGTCGCGAGGGCGGAGCGTACGCTCGGCGAGAGGAGCGCGGGGAGGACGAGCAGCCCGATGATCAGCGCGTGCAGCGCGAACGAGATGAGCGCGCTGATCCGGCTCCGCTCGCGCGCGCCAGCCGGCCGCGGCAACTTCGTCGGCAGCCTCAGGCGCGGGCGTACCGCGGCGGGACCCGGCTCGCGCCAGCTCTCGCGCTCTCCTGTCTGCTCGTCGAACGGACCGCTCTCGCTCATCGCAGCTCCGCGCTCATCAGTGCTTCGTCCCCGGCCGAAATGATACGGCGGACGCCCCCGAAAGGTTCGTCCGCCGCACCAGATCACCAGTTCGTCACGCCACGACGCTCCGCCTGACGGCGGCGAAGGGGGCCCTTACTTCGCCGCGTCCTTTGGCGGGACGCCGATGACTTTCACGCCGGAACCGCGCGCTACGTCCATCGCCCAGATCACGTCCTGGTACTTCAGCTTCGGATCACCCTTCACGAAGATGATCTTCTCCGGACGCCCCGTGTAGATCTCCTTCAGCCGCGCCGCGAGGTTCGCCTTCGGGACCACTTCCTTGTTGAGTGCGAAGTAGTCGTTCGGCCCGAGCTCCATCACGATCTGGTTGATCTGCGAGTTCGTCGGTGCCGTGCTCGGCGTCGGGTCGGGGAGCTGGAGGTCGATCGCCTTCCGCATCGACGGCAGCGCCGCCATGAAGATGATCAGCAGCACGAGCAGCACGTCGATCATCGGCGTGACGTTGATCTCGTTCGTCAGCCCGCCGCCACCACCTGTGCTCATCGCCATCAGTGCGCTCCTCCAGGTGCCGGCGCCGGCGTCGGGTTGTCACCGGCGACGGTGGACGTCGTGCCCGGGGTCTGATCCGAGATCATCCCCGTCATCGCGACCCCGGCCTTCCCGGCGATGTCGAGGGCGTCGAGCACCTTCGCGTAGTCGAGGTTCTTGTCCGCCTTCACGTAGAGAACCTTGTCCTCGGTCCGTGCCGAGTAGATCTGCTGCAGCCGCGCCGGAATGTCCTCGTACCGGATCGGCTGCTTGTTCAGGTAGTAGTTGCCATCCTTGTCGATGCCTAACGTCTGGTCCGTCTCCTCATCGACCGGATGCGCCTTCAGGTTCTGCCCTTCCGGGGGGTTCGCATTGAACCCCGCGAGGAGTGCCGGCGCCACCACCATGAAGATGATGAGCAGCACGAGCATGACGTCGATCATCGGCGTCACGTTCGGCTCCGCCTTGACACTCCCGCTGTCACTGCCCGCGGACATCGCCATCGGAAATCCTCCTTCCTCAGTATGTCGCGGTTACTTGCTGATCGGGTTGCTGTTGCCGGGGCCCTGCGGGTTGAACTCGCGGGTGAAGCGCGACCGGCCGAACTCGCCCGATACGCCCTTGATCAGGTAGTCGATGAACTCCTTCGAGACATACGTCATCTCGGCCGACAGGTTGTCGACCTTCGTCTGGAAGTAGTTGTACGCCCACACCGCCGGAATCGCGACGATGAGGCCGAACGCCGTCGTGATCAGCGCCTCGGCGATACCGGAACCGATCGAGGCCAGACCGCCCGAGCCCGTCGCGGCCATCGCCGTGAAGGCGTTGACGATACCCATCGTGGTGCCGAGCAGCCCGACGAACGGCGCCGTCGAGCCGACGGTCGCGAGGACCCCCGAGCCACGCTTCAGGTCCGTCACTTCGAGGAGCATGTTGCGCTCGACCGCACGCTCAGCCGAGTTGATGTCGGCGACCGTGACCGAGCCGTCCTGGATCAACGGCTTCACCTCGCCGAGCGCGCCGCCAAGCACGCGGGCGACGTGCGACTTCTTGTACCCCTCGGCGAGCTTGATCGCCTCGGTGATGTTGTCCTCCTCGAGGAACTGCGAGAACTCGGGGGTGAACTTCATCGTCTCGCGGCGTGCCGCGCGGAGGGCCCACCACTTCTGGATCGCGATCGTCAACGACCAGAGGGACATGATGAAGAGCACCACGACGATGCCCTTCGCGAACAGGCCCATCGACTTCCAGAGGTCGAGCAGGGACAGACTCATACGACGTGAATCCTCGGGTGAATGGCGCGCCTGACGGCGACGTGGGTGACGACTGACGAACGGGTGACGAACACTTGTCCCGCGCCGCGCGCGGGTGAACCGCGGTTACTTGCCGATCGCGAAGGTGAACGGCTGCTGCACGACCTGGCGAACCTTCTTGCCCCCGATCTCGGCCGGGAAGAAGCGCATTCGCGGAAGTGCCTGCCGGACCGCCTGCGAGAACAGCTCGTGCGACGTCTCGAGCACCTTGAAGGTGCCCATGTCGGCCTTGCCCGACGTGTCGACGACGAACTGCGCGAGCACGCGCCCTTCGACGCCAGCCGTCTGCAGCATCGACGGGTAGGTCGGCGACGGGTTGTTCGGGTTCGGGAGAACGGTCTTCTCGACCTGGAACTCGAAGTACGCGCCCTCGTTGTTCGCCGAGCCGGTGCCGCCCACGACCCCGCGGCCGACTCCACCGGCGACGCCCTTGCCGGAGAAGTCCGCTTCATCGGTCACCTTCTTCGACAGGTCGATGTCGGGGATGACGTCCGGGATGTTCACCGGAGCGGCCAGCACCTGGAACCCCTTCGGCGGGGGCGGCGCGACCGTCACTTCCGGCGGCGGCGGAGCCTTCTCGGGCTCCTGCTTCGGCTCTTCCTTCTTCACCTCGACGAAGTCGACCTTCTCCGCCTTCGGCTTCTGGATGATGGCTTCATGAGCGTTCAGCGTGCCGTACACGGCGGCGCCGATGGCGACCGCGTGGATCACGACGCTGATGATCGTGCCGCCGAGCGTGCGTTCCTTCTTCTTCTTCGTCTCGAGCAGGTTGTCGAACATGCGACCGGGCCCTGGTGAGTTGACGCCAATGGCTCAATGCAAGCCTCGTGCGTCAAATTACACCGGCAGCGTGCTACAGGAACATTAAGAAGATTAAGAGTTCGTGAACGCGGAGTTAGAAATCCCCGCTCCCGGGTCCCCCCTGCCAGCCGCGGCCCCCTCATCGGCGAGGGGGAGGGCGACGGTGAAGACGCTGCCGCGTCCGAGGCGCGACTGCACCGTCAGCGAGCCGCCATGCGCCTGCGCGATGTACTGGCTGATCGACAGCCCCAGCCCGAACCCGCCGCGCCCGGGAGCACCCGCATCCCCGCTCGCCTGGCGCGAGCGCGCCCGGTCGGCCCGCCAGAAACGTTCGAAGACGTAGGGAAGGTCCCCGGCGGCGATTCCAATTCCGGTGTCGCGTACGGTGAACGTCGCCTCCCCCGTCCGCCGGCTCAGCGCGACCTCCACTCGTCCCCCGCGCGGAGTGTACTTGATCGCGTTCGTGATCAGGTTCAGGAACAGCTGGCGAAGGCGGGTCCGGTCGCCCAGCACCACCGCGTCCTCGATTACCGGCAGCCCGACCTCGAGTCCCGCATCCTCGCCGAGGATGACGGCGGTCTCGAACACCTCGCGCGTGAGCGGCTCGAGGTGGATCGGCTCCGTCACGATCTCGAACCGCCCCTCGTCGGCGCGCGCCAGCGTCAGCAGCGAATCGACGAGATCGGTCATCCGCGCGGTCTCCTGCAGCGCCTCCTCGAGCGCGACGAGCTGCTCGTTGTGGGAGGAGCGCGGGTTCATCGCCCGCTCGACGTCGGCGCGGAGCACGGTCAGCGGGGTCTTGAGCTCGTGACTCGCGTCGGCGGTGAAGCGGCGCAGCGCGCCGAACGAGGTTTCGAGCCGGGCGATCATCTCGTTCAACGTGTTCGAGAGCCGCCCGAGCTCATCGCCCCCCATGTCGGCGGGGAGGCGCCGGTGCAGGCTGCGTCCGTCGGTGATCGCCTCGACCTCGTTGATGATCAACTCGACCGGGCGGAGTGCCAGCCCCGAAATGAAGTACGCGGCGAAGGTGGAAAGCAGCAGGAACAGCGGCACGAGGCCGAGCAGCGACGTTGCCAGCGCCCGCGGCGCCTCGTCGGCCGGCCTGGTGTCCACCGCTGTCGCGATCCGCGCGACCTGCGATTGGGTGGTGTCCGGCTGCGCGACGAGCAGGAGGCGCACCGAGTCGAGCTGCACGAATTGCGATGGCCCGTTGAGCGGCGCCTGAAGCGCGGCCTGCTGCAGCCTGGCGAAGTCGTCGAAGCCGAGGTTGACCGCGGAGAACGACGCGTACAGGGCGCGCCCGCTCGCGTCGAGGATGAGGACGTAGTCCCCGACCCCCTGCAGCTTCTTCGAGAGCTGCGGCGTGACGACCGGCCCGACGGTGCTGTCGCTCCGGACGGTGACAGGGAGCCCTTCCTCCTCCGTGGTGCGCACCACCTCGAGCACCGCCGCCGCCTGCGCCTGCACGCGCTCGGCGAGCTCGCGATAGGCGCCGGCACGGCGCGCGACGAGCAGGGCGATGGCGAAGGCGATCAGCGTCGCAGCGAGGGCGAACGCGTAGGCCGTCGTCAGTCGGGCGCGGACCGTCGGCATCGAACGTCAGGCGGTGACGCGTGGCGACGCGGCGCTCATGCGCCCGACCGGCTCACGCCTTGACGACGTACCCCACCCCGCGAACGGTGGTCAGCAGCTTCCGCTCGTGCTTCGCGTCGATCTTCTTGCGGAGGTGGTTGATCACGACGTCGACGATGTTGGTGCCCGGATCGAAGTGATAGCCCCACGCATACTCGGTGATGAGCGTCCGGCTCATCACGCGACCGGTGTGGCGCATCAGGTACTCGAGCACGGTGAACTCCTTCGGGGTGAGCTCGATCGGCTCGCCGCCGCGCCGCACTTCGTGCGTCGTCTGGTCGAGCTCGAGGTCGGCGACGCGCAGCGTCGCCGACGCGATCGCCCGCGGCCGCCGCGCCAGCGCCTCGACGCGGGCGAGCAGTTCCTCGAAGGCGAAGGGCTTCGTCACGTAGTCGTCGGCCCCGGCGCGCAGCGTCGAGACCTTCGAATCGACGGCGTCCTGCGCCGTGAGCACGAGGATCGGCCGCTCGAACCCGCGGCCGCGCAGCGCGGTGAGCACATCGAGTCCCGACTTGCCGGGAAGGCGCATGTCGAGGATGACGAGGTCGTACGCGCCGGACGACGCGCGCTGCTCACCCTCCTCGCCGTCAGCGACCAGCTCGACCCCCCACCGCTGTTCCTCGAGCCCGCGCTTCACGAACTGGCCGACGGTCGGGTCGTCCTCGATGACGAGAATCTTCATGGGACGTAGTGTCTCGTCGTGCGCCGTGGTTCGCTAGTGGCGTCGACGCCGTCGCACCACCGCCGTCGCAGCCACCGCCGTCGCAGCACCGCCGTCGCAGCACCCTGGCCGTGGATCCTGCCTCATGCGACCTGCCGCATGTCCCTGCAGCATGCCGCGTGGCAGGAGCTGCCTGCCCCGTGCCTTCCTGGCCGGGTAGTCCCGCCTCGTGCGAGACAAAACACGAGGCAGCGCGAGATCAGGCTTCCTTTGGCCTTATGAATCCGTATTCGCGGATCTTTCGGTAGAGTGTCTTGGAAGAGATCCCGAGGACGGTTGCCGCCTTTCCCTGGTGCCAGTTGGCCTGGTGCAGCACCGCCTCGATGTGGCGGCGCTCGAGCTCCTCGAGGGTGAGCTCCGAGCCCGTCGCGCGCGCGACGTCGGTGGCGGGGGCGGTCGTCAGCGGGAGATCCCGCGAGTAGATGACGCCGCCGTTGGCGAGGAGCACCGCACGCTCGATCACGTTGCGCAGCTCGCGCACGTTGCCCGGCCAGCTGTACGCCTGCAGCGCGGTGATCGCTTCATCGCTCAGCCTGGGCGGATTGGCGCCGCCATAACGGTGCAGGAAGTGGTCGGCGATCAGGGGGATGTCGAGCGCGCGATCGCGCAGTGGCGGGAGGGAGATGTTGAGGGTGTTGATGCGGTAGAAGAGATCCTGCCGGAAGGTCCCGTCCTGCACCGCCTTGGCGAGGTCCTTGTTCGTCGCCGCGATGATGCGGACGTCGACCTCCACCTTCTGCGTGCCGCCGACGCGGAAGAACGTCCCCGTCTCGAGCGCGCGGAGCAGCTTGCCCTGCAGCTTCGGGTCGAGCTCCCCGATCTCGTCCATGAACAGCGTGCCCCCCGCCGCCATCTCGAAGAGCCCCGTCTTGCGCCCCATCGCCCCCGTGAACGCGCCCTTCTCGTGGCCGAAGAGCTCACTCTCCATCAGGTTCTCGGCGATCGCCGCGCAGTTGATGTCGACCATCGGTGCGTCGGCGCGCGGCGAGAGGCGGTGGACCGCCTTCGCGATCAGCTCCTTCCCGGTGCCGCTCTCTCCGGTCACGAGGACCGCCGCGTCGCTGCGCGCGAGGCGCTCGACGAGCGTCAGCACCGCCTGCATCGCGGCGTGCTGCGTGATGATCTCCGGCACCGCGTCGACCCGCGAGAGCCGCGAGTGGAGGAACTCGTTCTCCTTCGACAGCTGGCGCTTCTCCCACGCGCGGCGAACGAGGACGTCGATCTCGGCCATCCGGTACGGCTTCGACATGTAGTCGTACGCGCCGAGCTTCATTGCGCTGATCGCCGTCTCGATCGTGCCGTTTCCCGTTATGATGATCACCTCGGGCGGGGTCGGCTCGTCCCGCACCTGGCGCAGCACCTCGAGGCCGTCCATCTCCGGCATCACGATGTCGAGCAGGGCGACGTCGTACGACTCGGCGCGGAGCGCCTGCAGCGCGGAGCGGCCGTCACGACAGGTCGTCACCGAGTAGCCGCGGCCGGTGAGGAAGCTGTCGAGGATGGTGCCGAGATTCGCTTCATCCTCGGCGACGAGCACCTTGATCTTTTCCTTCATGCGGCGCCCCGTGGGAGGAAGATGCGGAAGGTGCTGCCCTGGCCGGGGAGGCTGTCCACCTCGATGCGGCCGCCATGCTCGGCGACGATGCCGTAGCAGATCGAGAGCCCGAGCCCGGTGCCGCGGCCCGGCGGTTTCGTCGTGAAGAAGGGCTCGAAGATCTTCTGCAGTTCCTGGCGCTTGATACCGTGTCCCTCGTCCGTGACTTCGGCGGTGACCATGTCGCCCGGGTTGGTCGCGGCCCTCGTGCGCAGCCCGACGCGGCCGTTCTCGCCCATCGCGTCGGTCGCGTTCAGCAGCAGTGCCATGAACACCTGGATGAGCTGTTCGGCGTTCCCCTCGATCATCGGGCGGCCGGTCCGGTCGAGATCGAGCTCGATCGACATCTTCTTGAAGCTCGCGTGGTGCTTGAGCAGGAAGAGCGTCTTCTCGATCACTTCGTTCAGGTCGACGAGCTCCTTCCCGGCGGCGCGCGGGCGGCTGAATTCGAGCAGCCCGTTCACGATGCGCTTGCAGCGATGCACTTCCTGCTCGATGATCGAGAGGTAGTCGCCCGACTCCTGCGGGACATCCTTCCCCGCGTCGGCGAGGTCCTTGAGCTTGAGCTGCAGGCTCTCGCCGCACGCCGCGATCGTCGCCAGCGGATTGTTGATCTCGTGCATCACGCCCGCGGCGAGGGTACCGATCGCGGCGAGCTTCTCGGCCTGGGCGAAGCGCTCCTGCGCCTCGCGCCACTCCGTGATGTCCTCGCCGATCGTGATGACGTGCGTCACGGCCGTATCATTGACCCGCATCGGGATCTTGGTGATGCGATACGTCCGGTGCTCGCCGCTCGCCGAGGATTCCATCTGGAACTCGGCGATCCGCCCGGTCGAGAACACGTCCTCGAACTCGTTGCGCAGCAGCTCCGCCGGCTGGCGGTGCAGGATCTCGAAGATCGTCCGCCCGATCGCTTCCTCGCGCGAGACCCCCTGCATTCCCGTCTCGCGCTTGCGGTTCCACGCCTGGATGCGGAACTCGCGGTCGATCACGTAGAGGCCGACCGGCATCGAGTCGATGATCCGCTCGGTGAAGCGCCGCTGCTGCTCGATCTGGCGCGTGCGGAGCGCGACCTCGGTCTCGAGGTGGCGCGAATGCTCGGCGTGGATGATCGCGGGGGCGAGCATCGTCCCGATCGTCGTGAGGAGGACGAACTCCTCGTTGGTGACCTCGCGGGCGAGGGCGACGACGACCACGCCTAACGCGCGCGTGCCGGTGGCGAGGCGGGCGAGGACGAGGCCGTCGCCGACCAGGCTGTTCGCGTCGAGCCGCCGGCGCACCTCGTCCACGGTGGTCGCGGAGTCGCCGAGCGAGTACGCCCGCCAGAGTCCCGTGTCGTCGATGTTCCAGAGCGAGCACTCACGCGCGCCGAGTGCTTCGGCGACGATCCCGAGGACGCTCGGCACCACCCGGTCGAGGGCGTCACCCGTCGCCAGCAACGCCGCGACGTCGGCGATCGTGGCGATCGACGGCGTGACGAGCTTGAGGGCGCTCGTGGGCGACAGTCTGGCGGCGTGGGTCAAGGCAGCTCCGTGCGGGTCCGGGCTCGCGGGACTTCGCCTTCCGCCGCATCATCGCGGCCGGCAGGCGAGGCCAGCTTTTTCGCTGGCGCGGGCACGGGACATTATGACCGACGAGCAGGGCCTTTCGTCACTTATGCCGCGGTGACAATCCACCTGGCAACGCTGGCAGCCGACGGTTCCGCGAGGTTGCCGAATTGGCAAATCCGGACGTGCATGCCGGTTGCCTTCCCCTCCGGCGTCGGGCGCGCGAGGGCGCTGCCCGCGACCAACAGCCAGCATTCAGGAGGGACGACTATGGTGTACCGTACCGCGATCGCCGCTCCGGCCGTGAGCCTGCGCCGCGAGATCGACCGCCTCTTCGACGACACGCTCAGCGCGCTGGGTGCCACGGGCACGACCCGCGTGAACGACTGGATGCCGCCGGTCGACATCCGCGAATCCGAGAGCGAACTGACCTTGACCCTCGAGATCCCGGGCGTCGCGCCGCAGAACATCCAGCTGACGACCGACAACGGGGTCCTCACCGTCAGCGGTGAGAAGAATGAGGAGCGCAAGGAAGACGAGCAGCGCCGCTATCACCTGGTCGAGCGCAGCTACGGCAGCTTCTCCCGCTCGTTCCGCATGCCGAAGAATCTCGACGAGTCGAAGATCGACGCGACGTTCGAGCACGGCGTCCTCACGATCCACATCCCGAAGGCCGCGATCCCGCAGCCGCGGAAGATCGAGGTGCGCAGCGGGAGCACGCAGGGCGCGGTGGCCGAGGGCGAGAACGCTTCCCGGTAACCGCCGGGGGGTCAGGTGCCAGGGGCCAGCAGTCAGGCACGGCGGCAGGGCCGCGGCGGGAAGGACGAACGGTAGCGTCGTTCCTGACACCTGGCACCTGACACCCCCTGACCCCTGACCCCCTTGTCTTACAGCTCCATCCGCGTGCCGAGCCGTTCCTCGCGCTTCACGCCGTCGGCGGTGACGGTGACGCGTTCCCCGTTCACCACGACGTCGAGCACCTTGCCGCGGACGTGGACGCCGCGCAGCTCGGCGTGGTCGAGGGCGAAGGGGAACGGGTCGATGGTGATCCCGTTCGCGTGGGGACGGATGCCGAGGACGTACTGGATGATCAGGTCGTTGACGGCGGCGAGCAGGTGGTCATCAGCGCCGCTGGCAAGCGACGGGTGGCCGGTGAACGGGTTGTAGTCCGGGTAGCAGTTCGGCCGTCCGAGGTCTCCGTCGTGGAAGAGCAGACGGATGAAGCGGTGAAGGAGTGTGGCGACGTTGGCTCGCAGGTGCGGCGCGTAGGCGACCGCGGCCCGGGCGGCGGCGTCGATCACCGCGCTGGTCGTGAACGGGATCGCCCGCCCGCCGCGCGGCGCCGGATCGCCCTCCCCGCCGCGTTCCCCGTATGGAGTGAACGAGAGGTCGTCGAGCGAGACAGAGGGGACGGGGAATGCCGTCCAGAAGCGATCGGGATCGAGGAGGTTGCGCTCGAGCCCGGAGAGATGGTCGGCGTTGGCGAGATCGGTCGCGTAGACGAGAAATCCGGCGGCGGCGCGGACGTGGGAGCGCTCGCCGGCCCGGGCGTCGAAGTCGCGGAACAGCCCTTCGGCGGGGTCCCACATCTTCTCGCGCACCGCGCGCATCGTCCGCTCGGCGAAGACGCGCCAGCGCAGCACGTCGTCGGCCGCGCCGGCGCGGGGCGCGACGCGCTCAAGGGTGCGGAAGAGCGTGTACGCCCAGGTGGTGGCCTCGACCGCCTTGAGCGGGCTGCCTAACGGCCGGCCGGCGAAGCGCGGCGACCCCTCCGACGCCGCCGGGTCGGCGAAGGCGTCGAACATCCCGGTCGCGTCGCGGTCGCGCTCGCGCACCAGCCACTCGGCATGCTTCGCCAGCGGGCGGTAGACCTCGGTGAGGAACGCGTCGTCCGGCGCGCTGGCGTCGAGGGCGGCCAGCGCCTCCCCCCACGGCGCCGGCTCCCATCCGCGCGCCCCGGCCGTGTCGAGCGGTACGCGCGCCGGGAGCGCGCCATCGGCGCCCTGGCGCGCGAGAAAGACGCGCAGCGCCCCGCGCGCCCGCGCCGGATCATCGAGCCAGCGGAGCTCGCGGACGGCGGTGCCGATCGCCGCCGCACGCGGCATGTGCCGCTCTCCGGGCCCTTCGCAGAGCACCGGCTCCCGGTACGCGCCCGCGGGGGTGGTGACCGCATTGAGCCAGATCCCCGACCACCGGTACCAGTAGCAGGTCTCGAGGTACGGGTCGGAGCAGCGGAAGGTGGGGGCGGCACCGAGCAGGGCATCCCAGCGGCGGCGGCTGACGCCGCCTAACGTTCCCTGCCGACCGGCAACCGGGGGTGCCGCCTCGCGCGGGGCGAGGTCCCCGCGAGCGGGCGCGACGCGCATCGCGAAGGTCGCCGACGCGCCGTTCCCCCCGACCATGCAGGCGCGGTGCACGGCGGCGACGAGCGTCCCGCCGGTCGCGTCGCGCGCGACGCGCAGCTCGCGCGGCAGCCCCTCGCCACGCCAGCGCTCGGGAAACTGCGTCTGCGCCCAGCGAGGATGCGGCTGCGCGCTCGCGCCGACGTAGGCGCCCCAGCTGTTCGGCGCCCCCGTCATCGACAGCTCGACGACGAGCGGAGTCGCGTGGCCGTCGGCGTCGGCAGCCGGCCGCTCGATCCGGATCGCCCCCGGCCAGCCGCTGCCTAACGCGGAGGCGCGGCCGTCCGGCTGCGCCGTCCAGGCCACCATCTGGACGCGCGCCGTCCGCAGCGCGCGCAGCCGCCACTCGGAGATGAACACGCCGCCGGGGTGGACGGTACGCACCTCGGTCGCCGTCACCCCGTTGGACAGCCGGTACTCGAGGGTGAGCTCGGCCGGTGTCCAGCGCCGTGACTGCAGCTTGAGCGCGAGCTCCTTCCCTTCCTCGTCGAGCACGGCGACGGTGAACAGCGGGGCGACCTCCGTCTGGTAGATCGTGCCGCCGTCCCAGAAGCCGGGCACGTCCAGCCAGAGCGGCGCCGCCGGCGCGAAGATCGCCCCGTCACCGCAGCCCAACGACCACTTGTCGTCGCGGGCGAGGAGCTCGAGCGGCTCGACCATGAGGGGTTGCTGCGGCCCGTGCCGTCAGCGCGGGCGGTTCGCCGCGCGCTCAGCCAAGAGCGGCGATGCGGTCGAACAGCTCGCTGTTGTCGCGCCTGTCCCCGAGCTTCGACTCGACGTGCATCCAGCGGATGACGCCATCGCCATCGACCAGGAAGTAGGCGCGCTCCGAGAAGAACGTTTCCTCGCGCAGCACGCCGAACGCGCGCGAGGCCTCGCGCTTGAAGTCGCTGAGGAGCTCCGTCTTCATCGCGTACTTCGCCTTGAACGCCCTGAGCGTCGGCACCGAGTCGACGCTGATCGGGAGAACGGCGACCCCCTTCCCCGCGTACCGGTCGAAGCTCTCGCTGAACTCACAGAGCTCGGCGGTGCAGGTGCTCGTGAAGGCGAGCGGAAAGAAGGCGAGCAGCACCGGCGACTTCCCGCGGAAGCCGGAGAGCCTCACGGTCGCGCCGGAGGTGGACTGCAGCGAGAAATCCGGTGCGTGCTCGCCGGCGGCGGGGACCTGTGCGATCGGCGACGTGGTAGCGGTCATCCGCTGAAGTTATTCCCGGCGCGGAACGGGCGCGAGTGCCGCCGCTCCCGCGGCGAACGATCCCGCTGGACAAGGGCACCGCCCGGGCGCAACTTCGGAACGTCTCCCTCCCACGAGCGACCCACATGTGCACGCGCATTCTCGCCGCGACGATCGCCGTCGCCATCATCCCGCGGCTGGCCGCGGCCCAGGACAGCGCCGCTGTCCGTGCCGCCGCGGCTCCCGTCGCCAACCCCGTCTCGGCGGCGTTCAAGGCCGACGCACAGAACGCCGGGAAGAACCTGATGGCCGCGGCGGACGACATGCCGGCCGACCGTTATGGCTTCAAGCCGACGGCCGCGCAGATGAGCTTCGCCGACATCGTGGCGCACCTCGCGCAGGGGAATGACCTCCTCTGCGGAAAGATCGGTGGCGTCACGGCACCGACCCGGACCAAGCTGCCCGCGAGGGCGACCAAGGACGCCCTCGTCGCCCGGCTGAAGGAGACCTTCGCCTTCTGCGACCAGGCGCTCGCCAACCTCGACGACTCCAGGCTCGCCGAGCAGTTCCCGGTATTCGGCCCGAAGCTGCGGACTCGCGCGGAGACGATGTTCATCACGACCGCCGATTGGGCGGACCACTACAGCCAGGTCGCGATCTACATGCGGCTCAACGGGCTGCTCCCGCCGACCGCGAAGAAGCCGATGTGATCGCGGGCGTCCCGGCGCGCCTACCGCGCGCCGGGACGCGTCGCCGCTTCCGCCCTTGCCGCGACGAGGACGACTTCCTCCTCGAAGGGCATCCAGTCGTCGAGCTCGTGCTCGACGAGGGCGAGGCGCTGCTCCTGCACCGCCAGCCGCGCCTCGAGCAGCGACCTGGCGCCCCGTGCCCGCGCCAGCTCGACCGCCGACGCGAGGTGTCGCTTCTCCAGCGACGCGGTCACCGTCAGCTGGCGCTGCGCTTCCTCGAGGTCGGCACGCACCTGTGCCACCGACTCCGTCAGCGCTAACCGTTGGTGCCGCAGCGCGCTGTCGTCTCCGTGGGCGGTCACCTTCGTCGAGACGACCTGCACGTCGTGCATGCGCACCACCATGGGCGTGCCACCGGGGCCGGGCCGGATCTCGACCTCCACCACCGGGATCCGCTCGCTGGTCGACACGCGCCGCGCGAACTCCGCGCTCAGGGAGTCCGGGCGCCGGAGGAAGCGAAGCCGCGTCGTCGCGACAAGCTGGTTGCGGAGGTACGGATTCGGCGCGGTGCTGACCCCGAGCTCGAGCGACCGGGCGCGCATCCCGGGGGCGGCGCCTGCGCCGAAATCGAAGGCGACCGTTGCAGCGGGCACCGTGTCGGCCGGCGGCAGGGTGTCGACCTCGTGCAGGGTTTCCGGCGCAACGGGGACGGTGTCGTCAGCGACACGCGCGGTGTCGAGGGAGGCGGCGTGGAGCGATGCCGCGGCGAATACGGCGACTGCGAATGAAACCATTCGACTGTGAGCGGCTGGGCTGGCGCGCATTCCCACGATCGGGACGCGGTCGGAGCTGAAAGATAAACGGTCCGGGCGCGGCGAAACCGATCCCGGCTCGCCTGGCATACGACGCGAAGGGCCGACACGCAGCTCGCGTCGGCCCTTCGTTTGCGACTAGTGGAGCGTAAGGGGCTCGAACCCTTGACCCCCGCCTTGCAAAGGCGGTGCTCTCCCAGCTGAGCTAACGCCCCATTGCGACTGGTTTTCCCTGATGGCGCGTGCGGGTCACCGTCCAGGAAATATAGTGAAGAACGACGTTCCAGAGGAGGAGCAATGACGACTGATGCCGGAACCGCCGCCCCACCGACCGCCAGCCCGAAGCTGACCGTCCGCTGCCAGTTCTGCCTCACCTGGAACCGGCTCGACGCGAGCCGCGTCGCGGACCGCCCGAAGTGCGGGAAGTGCGCGAAGCCGATCCTGCTCGACCGCCCGCTCAAGCTCGACGACGAGAGCTTTGCCCGCACCGTCTCCGAGTCGGAGGTCCCGGTCTTCGTCGACTTCTACGCCGACTGGTGCGCCCCCTGCAAGGTGATGGCCCCATCGGTCGATGCGCTGGCCGCGAAGTACACCGGGAAGGCGATCATCGCCAAGCTCGACACCGACCGCGCGCCGGCGACCGCGCAGAAGTTCAACATCCGCGGCATCCCGACGTCCATCGTCTTCTCCGCCGGAAAGGAACTGACGCGCGCGTCGGGGGCGCTGCCCCTGCCGCAGCTGGAAGCGCTGCTGACGGCAGCCGGCAGCCGTTAGGCGGGGCGGCGAGGTGTCAGGGGTCAGGGGTCAGGGGTCAGCGAGGACGCTAACGCTCGCTGTTCGCGCCGTGTGTGACCCCTGACACCCGACCCCTGACACCCCTACTCGTGCGCCGGGATCGGCTCCATCGTCCGCGCGTCCACCGGAACCTGGACTTCATCGCGGTAGGGGCTCGTCAGCATGAACACGCGCAGCCGCGGAAATGCGTTCATGAAGGCGAAGTAGCAGCTGCCCCACAGGCCAAGCATGCCGAGGCCGATCGCGATCTCCCACGGGCCGAACGGTAGCGCGGTCGCCACGCCGTACAGCGAGGGATACACCTCGAGGTAGCGGAGGAGCCACATCCCGAGGAGCGAGCCGGCCGAGATCACCAGCATCACCGGGTTGTAGATCTTCGCCGCCTTCCCCATCAACCCGAGAAAGGGGATGACGAAGACGAGGAAGAGCGTGATGAGGGTGACCGGGAGCCAGGCGCCGATGAAGCGGAGCCGCATGAAGTGCGTCTCCTCGCCCAGGTTGCCGTACCAGATGACGAGGTACTGCCCGAAGGTGAGGTACCCCCAGAAGGCGGTCAGCGCGAAGGCGAGCTTTCCGATGTCGTGAAGGTCGACGTCGGTGACCAGGTGGGGGATCGCCAGCTGCGTGCGCCACCAGCGGGTGAGGATCGCCATGCTCGTCAGGACGCAGAGCAGCCCGCCCATGAAGAACCACCAGCCGTAGAGCGTGCTCTGGAAGTGGATGTCGAGTCCCATCGACAGGTCGAACGCCAGCGAGCACCAGCCGAAGCCGAAGATGAATGCGAGGGCGACGGCGAGCTTGCCCTGCATCGAGTGCGTCGAGTGCAGCTCGCGCCGCTCGTCACCGAAGCCATCGCGCATCCGCTTGCGGATGCCGGCCGCCCACTTCGCGCCCCACTCGTTGAGGATCCCGACGTCGAGCCGCACGCACGACCAGATGTACCAGACGCTGAGGATCGTCAGCAGGAGGTACACGCCCAACGTGCGGGCGATGAAGAACGCCGGCTGGAACCAGATCGCCTTCTCCCGCACCGGCGGCACTTCGTTGAACCACGGGAAGACGTGGCCGCGGCCGACCAGCACGAGCAGCGCGAGGATGAGCCAGGCCGCCGGCATGAAGGCGACGTAGCCCTCGACGAAGCGGATCGTCGACCGCGACCAGCGCGCCGTCGTGATGCGCTGGATCGCGGTGAACATCACTCCCGCCGACGAGATCACGGCGAAGAAGAGCCAGCTGAAGTGGAGCGCGCGCCAGGCGCGGTCGGGGGCGATGAAAACCCCGGCGACGAAGGCGATCAACCCGATCGCCGCCAGCGCGAGCGAGGCGCGGGCGGGGAGCGCCGAGACCGGGCGCTCCGAGATCTCGGCGACTTCCTCGCGCGAGAAGAGGTGTCCGTGGCGCGCGCTCACTGGTGCGTCTCCGGCGTGGGGTTCTGGCCGTCGCCGGCTGGCGCGGGCGCCGGCCCGGCTGGCCGGGCGACTTCACCCCGGGTGGTGGTATCGGGTCCCGTCGTGTCGGCGCGGCCGTAGGCCTCGCCGCTGACGCGGCCATCAGGATGGACGTAGGGTGATGGGACGGTCGGGGCGGTCCGGGTGTAGCCGGGTACCGTGCGCCCGGTCTGGCCGGGGGTGCCGGCAGGTGTCGTCGGGACGGTGACGTTGGGCGCCTGCAGGGCGCGGACGTAGTTGACGACGTCCCAGCGGTCCATCTCCTCGATGCGGTCGTACGAGGGCATCAGCCCGCGGCCGTTGCGGATGATCCCCCAGAGGTAGCCGTCGCTGAAGCCGCGCACCCGGTCGGTGCGGAGGCTCGGCGGGTAGAGGCCGTACGTCGGGCCGGCGACCGGGCCATCGCCTAACGCCCCGCCGCCGGGGGCGGCCGGCGCCGCGCCGCCCGCCACCCCGTGGCAGACGGCGCAGTTGATCTGGTAGTACTTCCGGCCGTTGTCGAGCGAGCGGGCGTCGGCGGCGACCGGGTTGCGGAGCGCGGCGAGGGTGTCGTCGAGCACCTTGCCGCCGTTGGCGTACGAGGCGACGTAGGCGGGGGCGACGATCCCGCTCAGCGGGACCGACCCCTGCGGATTGCCGCGGGCGCCGATCGTGTCCGCCGGCGACTGCCACGGGTCGATGTCCGGCTGGTCCTTGAAGTCGGTGAACCAGGAGCAGGCCGACACCGCCGACGCGCCTAACGCGAACACCAGCGCGCGGGCGAGCCGGCGGCGTGTGGTCTTCATGAAGTGAACCGGGTGAGCCATCTGGTCAGCGGGCACCGCGCACCTCCACGGCACCGTGGCGGCGCATCGTCTCCTCGATGCTCCGCATCTGCTCCTGCGTCCCCTCGGCGAAGACGCCGTAGTTCCCCTGGCTGAACCGCTCGTCGTAGCCGACGGTCGTCACCAGCCGCGGGATCCGCACCAGCGCGAACATGCCGAACACCGTCGACAGCCCGCCGATGAGCACCATCACCTCGAAGCCGAAGATCGTGTACGGGATCCACGACGCGACCGCCTTCCCGCCGACGACGAGCGGCCAGTACGTCGAGCACCAGATGGCGATCCACCAGCCGAAGGTCGCGCCGAGGAGCCCGCCGATCAGCGTGAACTTGCGGACGTTGCTCGGCGGATCGCCGAACGCCTCCTCGAACTCGTGGCGCGGCGTCGGCGTGTAGGCCGTGATCTTGTGGATCTTGTCCGCGCGAAGGGCCCTTACCGTTTCGGTCGCGGCGTCGAGCTCGCGGAACACTCCCATCATCCCCTGCATCAGTGCGCCCCCCCGTGAGCGGCCGCGCCGTGCGGCCTGTGCGCGTGCAGCATCTTCGGCGGGACGATCTCCTTGACCTCGGAGATGGCGACGACCGGGAGCTGCTTGATGAAGAGCAGGAACCACATGAAGAACCACCCGAACGACCCGACGAGCAGCGAGATGTCGACCCAGCTCGGCGTGTAGTGCGTCCACTGCCACGGCTCGAACTCGTGGCTCAGCGACGGGACGACGATCACGAAGCGCTCGAACCACATCCCGAGGTTGATGAAGAGCGACAGGATGAAGAGCCAGATCGTGTTGCGCCGCAGCTTCTGCGAGAAGAGCGAGAGCGGGAGGATCATGTTGCAGATCAGCATGATCCACGCGGCCCACCACCACTGCCCGAAGACACGGTTCCAGAAGTAGTCCTGCTCGACCGCGTTGCCGCTGTACCACGCCACCCAGAACTCGAGCATGTAGGCGCAGCCGACGACGCACGACGTGAACAGGCAGAGCTTTGCCGCGGCGTCGATGTGGTTCAGCGTGACGTAGTGCTTCAGGTTGAAGAACTTCCGGATCGGGATGATGATCGTGAAGACCATCCCGATGCCGGAGAAGATCGCGCCGGCGACGAAGTAGGGCGGGAAGATCGTCGCGTGCCACCCCGGCGTGACCGCCATCGCGAAGTCGAAGGAGACGACCGAGTGCACCGACAGCACGAGCGGCGTGCTGAAGGCGGCGAGGAAGAGGTAGGCGCGGGTGAAGTTGCGCCACTCCCGATCGGAGTTCCGCCAGCCGAACGAGAGCACGGCGAGGATCTGCTTGCGAACCGGGTTCTTCTCACGGTCGCGCAGCGTCGCGATGTCGGGGATGAGGCCGACGTAGAGGAAGGTGCTCGAGATCGTGAGGTAGGTGAGGATCGCGAACACGTCCCACACCAGCGGGCTCTTGAACTGCGGCCAGATCAGCCGCCAGTTCGGGTACGGGATGAGCCAGAAGAACTTCCACGGCCGCCCGATGTGGATGATGGGGAAGAGCCCCGCCGTCATGACCGCGAACACCGTCATCGCCTCGGCGCAGCGGTAGATCGTCGTGCGGAAGCCGGCGCGGAACAGGTAGAGAATCGCCGAGATGAGGGTGCCGGCGTGGCCGATACCGACCCAGAAGACAAAGGTGATGATGTAGACGCCCCACATCACCGGCGGGGTGTAGCCGGCGTTGCCGAGCCCCCAGTAGATCTGGTAGATCCAGACGCCGGCCCCCCAGAGGAAGAGGAGGACGGCGACGCCTAACGCGCCGAACCACCCGAAGGAGGGCGTCAGCGTCCCGGCGATCTCGCGGTCGACCTGCTCGTAGTCGTGGACCGCGGGAAGCTGGATGTCCGCCGACGCGATGTTGGTGCGCAGCGGGACCGTCGTCGTGTCGTAGTCGCGGGCGGCCATCAGCGTGCCTCCGCGGCCGTTGCCGGCGCACCGGCGGCGACGACGCTGCCCCCGGGGTGATTGACCTTCTTCAAGTAGACCACCGCGGTATAGGTGTTCAGCTCTTCGAAGACGTGGTACGCGCGCCGGTCCTGCGCGAGCCGGGCCACCGTCCACGCCGGGTCGGCGGCGTCACCGAAGGTGATCGCGCGCGACGGGCAGGCCTGCGCGCACGCCACCGTGAACTCGTCGGGCCGCACCTCGCGCCCCTCGAGCTTCGCGCGGTTCTCCGCTTCACGGATGCGCTGCACGCAGAAGGTGCACTTCTCCATGACGCCCTTCCCGCGGACGGTGACGTCCGGGTTGAGCTGCCAGTTGAGCGGCTCGGGGAAGGCGTACTGCCGGCGCGCCGGCTCGCCGTAGCCGAACCAGTTGAAGTAGCGGACCTTGTACGGGCAGGCGTTCGAGCAGTAGCGCGTGCCGACGCAGCGGTTGTAGACCTGGACGTTGAGCCCATCCGGCGCGTGGTAGGTCGCGTAGACGGGGCAGACCGGCTCGCAGGGCGCGTTGCCGCAGTGCTGGCAGAGCATCGGGGTGAAGCGCGTCTCGAAGTCGCCGTCGAAGGTCGTCCCGTTCCCCTCCCCGCCTTCGAAGTAGCGCTCGATGCGGAGCCAGCTCATCTCGCGCCCCTTCACGATGTTCGCCCCCGGACGCGTGTCCCAGTGCGAATCGGGGAAGCCGGGGCCCAACGCGCGGCCCTGGTGCGGGGCGCCGACGGTCGGGATGTTGTTCTCCGAATAGCAGGCGGTGACGCACGCCGAGCAGCCGGTGCAGCGGGCGAGGTCGACCGTCATCGCCCAGCGGCGCCTCGCCATCCCGCTCCAGTGCTTCGGGTCGTACATCCCGCGGTCCTTCGACGTCGGGTCGCCGAGGTCACCCTGCGCGTCGTTGGCGACCGGGGACCGGAGGCCGGGGAGGAAGGCGTGGCTCGCGTCGCCGGGCATGTGCTCCTCGCCGCCCTGCGCGCCCTCGTGCCCCGCCTGCGCTTCGGGGCTCTCGGCGGCATCCCCCGTCGGCGCGACCCCGCCGGCATGCTCGGCGCCCTGCGCGCTGGCGAGCAGCCCGCCGCGCCCGGCGACGATCGCCTGCGCGATGCCGCGGCCGTGCTGGCGCGCCGAACCTTCGGTCGAGACGAGCGCGACCTCCTCGCCAGCCTTTGCCAGGCTGGCCTTCGTCACGCCGACGCGGCCGCCGGCGCCGTCGGTGCCTAACGGCAGGATCGCCGCCGCATTGACCCCGGTCCCCTTCGCGTAGCGCCCGTACTCGGTGTGTCCCTGCCCGAGCGGGATCGCGATCGTGTCGGGGCGAATGCCGAGGAACAGGTAGACGGGCGCCTTCACCGAGCCGCCCGCCGTCTTCACCTCGACCACGTCTCCATTGGTGACGCCGAGCTTGTTCGCCGTGAGCGGATGAACCTCGACCCACGTCTGCCAGCAGATCTTCGAGACCGGATCGGGAAGCTCCTGCAGCCAGGGCTTGTTCGCGCCGCGGCCGTCGCCGAGCGTCGGCGAGAAGTAGGTGACGAAGAAGTAGTCGCCACTGGCGGCCGGGGCGTTGAGGCGGACCGGGGCCCGCCGCGCCGCCGGCGCGTTAGGTAGCGCGCCCGCCATCACTCCGCGCGGGAGCGCGCTGGTGATCGCCGACTGCCCGCCGGGAATGCGCCCGAAGAGCCAGGCGCGATAGTCGGCCTGCGTGTAGCGGCTCGCCGTCGCCTGGTTCGCCTTCGCCGCCTGGATCAGGACGTCGGCGGTGGCGCGGGTGTCGAACACCGGCTCCATCGCCGGCTGCTGCAGCGAGATCGTGCCGCGCATCGGCTGGGCATCGCCCCAGCTCTCGAGCGCGTGGTTGTCCGGCAGGACGAGGTCGGCCATCGCCGCCGTCTCGTCCGGGTACGAGGAGAAGCTGACCTTGAAGGGCACCCTGGCCATCGCCGCTGCGAAGCCGGGCACCGTGAACGCCGGGTTCGCGCCGCGGGTCATCAGCAGCGGGACCTGCCCGCGCTCCATTCGCTGGACGACGTCGTACAGCTCCCCGAAGCCGCCCATTCCCTCGAAGCCGGTCAGGGCCTCGCCAGGCAGGACGGTGACGCCGACGTTGCCGGCGCTCTGGTTCATCCGGTTCACCGTCTGTGCGAGCTCGAGCGCGGTCGCGCCGTTGCCGCCGGCGAGGAAGAGCGACGGCCTCGCCCCCGCGACCTCGCGCGCCAGCCGCGACAGCTGCTCGGCGGGAACGTCGCACTGCTGGGCCGCGGTGGCCGGGGCGATCGCGCCGCTCAACGCCTGGGCGACGATCTGCTCGGTGCCCGGCTTGCATGGCACCCACTCGTCGGCATTGAGCCCGGTGAGCGAGCGGCGGGCGCCGACGTAGATGAAGCGCGGCGCGTCGTCGAGCTTCGCGCGCGCGTCAGCGAAGTCGAGCTGCTGCGGGACCGACGCGCCCCACCCGTCGAGGAAGTCCGCGCCGAAGGAGACGATCAACCTCGCCGCGCTGAAGCGCAGCGCCGGCCACGACACGCCGTAGCTCTGGCGGTTCGCTTCCATCGTCGCGCTCTCCGCCTCGGCATCGTAGCTGACATGCGCGGGGAGGTTGTTCGCCGCGAGCCAGCCGTCGAGGAAGCCGGGGAATGACCCGCTCTCGTGCTGGTTGATGAACACCGCGTTGCCACCCTGGCCGCGGCTCTGCGTCTCGCCGAGCTTCTGCGAGAAGAGCTGCAGCGCCTCCTGCCACTTCACCGGCTCGAGCTTCCCGTTCTTCCGGATCATCGGACCGCGGAAGCGATCGGGGTTGTAGAGCCCCTGGAGCGCAGCCTGCCCGCGCGCGCAGATCGCGCCGCGCGAGAGCGGATGCTCGGGATTTCCCTCGAGCTTGATCGCGCGCCCGTCGCGGGTCTCGGCGATCACCCCGCAGGCGGCCGAGCATTCACGGCAGGTGGTCGCGTAGTAGGTCGAGACGCCGGGGACGGTCTGATCCGGGTGATGGACGTAGGGGATCAGACGCTCGACGTGATCCGTGCCGCAGCCGACGGCAGCGACGGTCGCGGTCCCGACGCCGAGAACCTTGAGGAACTCGCGGCGAGGAGTGGTTCCTTGTGGCGGTGCGTTCTCTGACACTGCGATGAGGGACGAGAGAGAGTCGGACAGACTGCGGAACGATGCTGCCGGGCGGTGCGGCGAGCGGGCTCGCTGGCGTTAGGCAGCGGGCCCGCTCGGGTCGATCAGTAGTGACAGGTCGCGCAGTCGTAGCGCGCCTTGAACTCGGGCTTGTAGTTTCCGATGTGGCAGTTCAGGCACCACCCCATGTTGAGCGAGCTGGCCTGGTAGACCTTCGCCATGTCCTGGACCTGGCCGTGACAGTCCTGGCAGGTGACGCCGGCGTTCACGTGACGCATGTGGGGGAAGTGCACGTACTCCGGGACCTTGTGGATGCGCACCCACGGCACCGGCTGATTCTTGTAATAGTAGGCCGCGAGCTTCTTGATCTCCGGCTTCTGCGGCGAGACCACCGTGTGGCAGCCCATGCAGGTCCCGACCGCGGGCATGCCCGGATCCGGCGACTTGTTCGCCGAGAAGTGGCAGTAGAGGCAGTTCATCCCCAGTGTCTTCACGTGCACCGGGTGGGGGTAGGCGACGGGTTGGTCTGGTGCCGCTCCCTGCGGGGACGACGCTCCACTGTACGCCGAGAGAAAAATGGCGCACGCAGCGAGAGCGACGAGCCCGGGAATGGCCGCCCACTTCCCTTTCGTGATCATCGCAACCTGGTAGAATTGAGGCGATCGAGAAAGCCGAATGGATTACTCGACTTTGTGAAGATTTTCACAAGCGCGAAGCAGGCAAAAGATGACCGCGCACTGGGGCGAATTCAAGTGCGCGCCACAAACGAAGCTCACTGATGAATCGAACGACGATCGGTGCCGCCGTCGGATGCGCACTGCTTCTCGCTCTGGTGACAGGATACCTGTGGGTGCGCGGCTTCGCCCGGAGCTTCCTCCGCGCGAAGGGACGCCGGGGCGACAGGAAACCCGAGACGCTCGGCTTCCCGACGACGCCCATCAACGTCCCGCGCCCCGAGGGAATGCTCCGCGGCGCGTTGATCCATGCCTCGGCAGGTGCCGCGCCCACCGTACTCTTCGCGCATGGCTGGCAGTCGCACGCCTCGGACATGCTCGCCTACGCGCGTCCGCTCGTCGCTGCCGGCTACCACGTCGCGGTCTTCGACACGCTCGGCCACGGTGAGAGCGATCCGGCTGCGTTCGCGTCGGTGCGCCACTTCGTCGAGGACCTGCTCGCGATCTGGCGCTGGGCACACGCGCGCGCGGAGTGCGCTCCGGGGATCGCGCTCGCCGGTCACTCGTTAGGCGGGACCGCCGCGATCCTCGCGGCCGCCGAGGGCGCGGCGGAAGGGCTGGTGCCGCGCGCGATCGTGACGGTCGGGTCGCCGTCCGATCCGATCCTGGGAACGCAGGAGTGGCTCGCCGCGAAGGGGTATCCGGCGGCCGCGATGATGAAGGCGGTGTACCGGTTCTGGAAGCCGATCATCGTCTGGGAGCCCGCCCGGTTGAAGCCACTCCTTCGAATGGGCGAGGTGCACGCCCCGCTGCTGGTAATGCACGGGACGGAGGACAAGCAGATCGGGCTGCACCACGCGAAGCGACTCGCCGACGCGAGTCCGGGGGCGAGGCTGGAGCTGATCGAGGATGCGAACCACTGGACGGTGCCGAGATCCCCGCGGTACGCTGCCGTTGTGGTCGGGTTTCTCGATGAAGCGTTCGGACGAGGGACCAGGGACAAGGGACGGACGGGGGACGAGGGGTGAGCGCGGTCGCCTAAGGCGACTGGCGCGATGAGGGATGGTGGGACGTGGGCCACCTACAGACGAGGGACTAGGGAGTGGCGCCGTTGATCCGTGCGGCGTACTTCACGAGGGACGAGGGAGTACGAGGGACGAGGGACGAGGGACGAGGGACGAGGGACGAGGGACCTCATCCCTCGTGGGCTTTCAGGGGGCCTTATCAGGAACTTTGTGTGTGAGGATGGCGCGTCAGCAGGCGTGGGGTTCCGCTCGCGTAGCCAAGGTGATGGGGTCAACTCG